>NZ_NRDO01000046.1 GCF_010231475.1 Citrobacter sp. NCU1
GTTCGCGTAGAGAAAATGAAACAAGCGGGGATCATTACCGGAGCGCGTATTGACGTTAGCCCAAAACAACTGGGATACGACGTCTGCTGCTTTATCGGCATAATTTTAAAAAGTGCGAAAGATTATCCTTCGGCATTAGCCAAACTGGAAAGTCTGGATGAAGTGACGGAAGCGTATTACACCACTGGTCACTACAGTATCTTTATTAAAGTCATGTGCCGCTCGATCGACGCACTGCAGCAGGTACTTATCAACAAGATCCAAACAATTGATGAAATTCAGTCCACTGAAACGCTGATCTCTTTGCAGAACCCGATCATGCGGACTATCCGCCCATAACCATTTTTTTAAATCCCCTGCTTTTCCACAGGTAGATCCCAACTCGCTCACAGCGTACAATAGCCCATCTTGATCAGGATGGGCTCGTATGGCGGACATAACTCTTATTAGCGGCAGCACCCTTGGCGGTGCCGAATACGTTGCAGAACATCTGGCTGAAAAGCTGGAAGATGCGGGTTTTTCAACAGAAACCCTACACGGTCCGCTGCTAGAAGATCTCCCCACCTCCGGGATCTGGCTGGTGATAAGTTCCACGCACGGCGCGGGAGACATTCCAGACAACCTTCTTCCTTTCTATGAAGATCTCCAGTCTCAAAAAACCGATCTGTCACAGGTGTGTTTCGGTGCAATTGGCATCGGTAGTCGCGAATACGACACTTTCTGTGGTGCTATCGATAAAATAGAGGCAGAACTGAAGAGTTCAGGAGCAAAACAGAGAGGCGAGACACTCAAGATCAACATCCTTGAACACGATATTCCGGAAGATCCGGCAGAGGTTTGGCTGGGATCCTGGATTAATTTACTCAAAATAGTGTAAAGATCGTGCGATCAACTGTGGGTAAGTCTGGTGAAAAGCTTGGATCAACCCGTAGTTATCCAAAGAATAACCGTTGTTCAGTTTTTGAGTTGTGTATAACCCTTCATTCTGATCCCAGCTTATACGGACCAGGATCACCGATCATTCACAGCTAATGATCCTCAGCAACCTGTTGATCTTAATAACCGGATCCTGGTTATCCACAGATACTGGCGATCCTAATAAGAGATCACAATAGAACAGATCTCTAAATAAAAAGATCTTCTTTTTAATACCCAGGATCCCAGGTCTTTCTCAAGCCGACAAAGTTGAGTAGAATCCACGGCCCGGGCTTCAATCCATTTTCACACCGCCGTAATGCGAGGCAATTACCATGTTTTATCCGGATCCTTTTGACGTCATCATCATTGGCGGGGGTCATGCAGGCACTGAGGCCGCTATGGCCGCAGCGCGTATGGGTCAACAAACCCTGCTTTTGACACACAATATCGACACACTGGGGCAAATGAGCTGCAATCCAGCTATTGGCGGTATTGGGAAGGGACACCTGGTAAAAGAAGTGGATGCGCTCGGTGGGCTGATGGCCAAAGCAATCGACCATGCAGGCATTCAGTTTAGGATACTAAACGCAAGCAAAGGTCCTGCCGTTCGCGCAACCCGGGCGCAGGCGGATCGCGTGCTCTATCGCCAGGCGGTACGAACCGCACTGGAAAACCAACCGAATCTGATGATCTTCCAGCAGGCGGTTGAGGATCTGATTGTTGAGAACGATCGTGTTGTCGGCGCAGTGACCCAGATGGGTCTCAAGTTCCGCGCAAAAGCCGTTGTTCTAACCGTCGGGACTTTTCTTGATGGCAAAATTCACATTGGGCTGGATAACTACAGCGGTGGCCGTGCCGGCGATCCGCCGTCCATCCCTCTGTCTCGTCGTTTGCGTGAACTGCCGCTGCGTGTGAGCCGTCTGAAAACCGGTACACCGCCACGTATCGATGCCCGCACCATCGATTTCAGCGTGCTGGGTCAGCAAAATAGCGACAATCCACTGCCGGTCTTCTCATTCCTGGGCAACGCCTCTCAGCATCCACGCCAGATGCCGTGCTACGTCACCCACACCAATGAGAAAACCCATGACGTGATCCGTAATAACCTCGATCGTAGCCCGATGTATGCCGGGGTGATCGAAGGGATCGGTCCGCGTTACTGCCCATCGATTGAAGACAAAGTGATGCGCTTTGCCGACAGAAACCAGCACCAGATCTTCCTGGAGCCGGAAGGGCTGACGTCTAACGAAATTTACCCGAACGGTATTTCCACCAGCCTGCCGTTTGATGTGCAGATGCAGATCGTCCGCTCCATGCAGGGAATGGAAAACGCGAAGATCGTTCGTCCTGGTTATGCTATCGAGTATGACTTCTTCGATCCGCGTGACCTGAAACCAACGCTGGAAAGCAAATTTATCCACGGTTTGTTCTTTGCCGGACAAATCAATGGCACGACCGGTTACGAAGAAGCGGCTGCGCAGGGGCTGCTGGCCGGTCTGAATGCTGCGCGACTGTCTGCGGACAAAGAGGGCTGGGCACCCGCGCGTTCCCAGGCGTATCTGGGAGTGTTGGTAGACGATTTGTGCACCCTGGGCACCAAAGAACCGTACCGCATGTTTACCTCCCGCGCTGAATATCGTCTGATGCTGCGTGAAGATAACGCCGATCTCCGCCTGACCGAAATGGGTCGTGAGCTGGGTCTGGTGGATGATGAGCGTTGGGCTCGCTTTAATGAGAAACTGGAGAACATTGAACGTGAACGTCAGCGTCTGAAATCCACCTGGGTGGCCCCATCCTCCGAATCTGCGGGCGAAGTGAATGCTCACCTAAGTGCGCCGCTCTCGCGTGAAGCGAGTGGTGAAGATCTGCTACGCCGTCCGGAAATGACCTATGAACAACTGACCGCGCTGACGCCGTTTGCTCCGTCTCTGGACGATGTTCAGGCAGCAGAGCAGGTCGAAATTCAGGTGAAGTACGAAGGGTACATCGCCCGTCAACAGGATGAGATCGAAAAACAGCAGCGTAACGAAAATACTATTCTGCCCACAACGCTGGATTACCGTCAGGTTTCTGGTTTGTCGAATGAAGTTATCGCCAAGTTGAACGATCATAAACCGGTCTCAATTGGTCAGGCATCGCGCATCTCCGGCGTTACACCTGCGGCGATATCCATTCTGCTGGTCTGGCTGAAAAAACAAGGCATGCTGCGCCGTAGTGCGTAAATGCACCGTTTTGGCGGGTGGCGCTTCGCTTACCCGTTTTACAGGTTCGTAAGGCCCGGTACGCGCTAGCGCGACCGGGCAAATTTTATAGACAGGTAATCACCGTGCTCAACAAACTCTCTCGTCTGCTGGATCAAGCAGGTATTTCGCTCACCGATCACCAGAAAAATCAGTTGGTCGCGTATGTTGATATGCTGAACAAGTGGAATAAGGCCTATAATCTGACCTCTGTCAGAGATCCCGGTGAGATGCTGGTTCGCCATATTCTGGACAGCATTGTTGTCGCGCCGTATCTGCAAGGGCAACGTTTTATTGATGTTGGTACGGGACCGGGTCTGCCGGGAATTCCATTGTCAATTGTACGTCCTGAGTCGCATTTCACCCTGCTGGACAGCTTGGGTAAGCGCGTGCGTTTTCTGCGCCAGGTTCAACATGAGCTTAAACTGGATAACATCACGCCCGTTCAGAGTCGTGTTGAGGAGTTTCCTTCCGAACCACCGTTTGATGGTGTGATCAGCCGCGCGTTCGCTTCACTCAATGACATGGTCAGTTGGTGCCACCATCTGCCAGGCGAGAACGGTCGATTTTATGCGCTGAAAGGGCAGTTGCCAGAGGATGAAATCGCTTCGTTGCCTGTTGAATTTAGTGCAGAATTGGTTGTTAAACTGCGGGTTCCACAGTTGGAAGGTGAACGTCACCTGGTGATCGTTAAGGCAAACAAAATTTAATATTCGTCAAAAAAAATAGAAAAAAAACGGTATCTCACGTGTTAAAAATCGTGGGGTATCGTGCCGTTATAACTGGTTACACTTAACGTTGGCGTCACTCTTTGTTTTCATCTCGACAACGACCCTTTTTTTAGTAATGACAAAAGTAGTCAACATTGAAAATATCAGTCTGCTAAAAATCGGCTTTGCAAATCACTCTTTTATGTTAAATGTTTATTAAAAAAGTCAATGGGTTGTTTTTGCGTTGTAGATCGATGTTTTTAAAATGGTGAGTGACTTTACGCTTAAATATCAGAAAGTTGAAAAGGCATCATTTGCCAAGTAAATAAATACCGCCAGGGCGAATATGCTCAATATGTGATCTGAAGCACGCTTTATCACCAGTGTTTTCGCGCTATTTGCAGTTTTACCCGATCGCTCATAGTTTGGCTAAAAGTTAAAAATGCGGGGTAGGGAAAAATATTTAAACATTTATTCACCTTTTAGCTACTTATTGTTTGAAATCACGAGGACGCACCGTATAATTTGACCGCTTTTTGATGCTTGACTCCAGGTCTTAAAGAACGTTTTATACGACACGCGACATACCTCGATGAGAGCAGGAGTAAAAACGTGATGTCTGTGTCGCTCTTGAGTCGAAACGTTGCTCGTAAGCTTCTGTTCATTCAGCTACTGGCTGTGATGGCAAGTGGATTTCTGTTTAGTTTCAAAGACCCCTTCTGGGGCATCTCCGCAATATGTGGAGGGATGGCAGTGTTTCTGCCTAATATGTTGTTTATGATATTTGCCTGGCGTCACCAGGCGCAGATACCAGCAAAAGGCCGGGTTGCCTGGTCGTTCGCCTTCGGCGAAGCGTTGAAGGTGTTAGCGATGCTGGTTTTACTGGTGGTGGCGCTGGCGGTTTTGAAGGCGGTATTTTTACCGCTGATCGTTACGTGGGTTTTGGTGCTGGTGGTTCAGATACTGGCACCGGCTGTAATTAACAACAAAGGGTAAAAGGCATCATGGCTTCTGAAAATATGACGCCGCAGGATTACATAGGACACCATCTGAATAACCTTCAGTTGGACCTGCGTACATTCTCGCTGGTGGATCCGCATAACCCCCCAGCCACCTTCTGGACGCTCAATATTGACTCCATTTTTTTCTCGGTGGTGCTGGGTCTGTTGTTCCTGCTTATGTTCCGTAGCGTTGCGAAAAAGGCAACCAGCGGCGTACCAGGTAAATTTCAGACCGCGATTGAGCTGGTGATCGGCTTTGTGCATGGTAGCGTGAAAGACATGTACCATGGTAAAAGCAAGCTGATCGCACCGCTGGCCCTGACGATTTTCGTCTGGGTGTTCCTGATGAACCTGATGGACTTACTGCCTATCGACCTGCTGCCGTACATTGGCGAGCATATCTTTGGTCTGCCGGCTCTGCGTGTGGTTCCGTCTGCTGACGTGAACATCACCCTGTCTATGGCACTGGGCGTATTTATCCTCATTTTGTTCTACAGCATCAAAATGAAAGGCCTTGGCGGCTTCGCGAAAGAGTTGACGCTGCAGCCGTTCAATCACTGGGCATTCATCCCTGTCAACTTAATCCTTGAAGGGGTAAGTCTGCTGTCCAAACCGATTTCTCTCGGTCTGCGACTGTTCGGCAACATGTATGCCGGTGAGCTGATTTTCATTCTGATTGCTGGCCTGTTGCCGTGGTGGTCACAGTGGATCCTGAATGTGCCCTGGGCCATTTTCCACATACTGATTATTACGTTGCAAGCCTTCATCTTCATGGTTCTGACGATTGTCTATCTGTCGATGGCGTCTGAAGAGCATTAATTTACCAACACTACTACGTTTTAACTGAAACAAACTGGAGACTGTCATGGAAAACCTGAATATGGATCTGCTGTACATCGCTGCCGCTGTGATGATGGGTCTGGCGGCGATCGGTGCTGCGATCGGTATCGGCATCCTCGGGGGTAAATTCCTGGAAGGCGCAGCGCGTCAGCCTGATTTGATTCCTCTGCTGCGTACTCAGTTCTTTATCGTTATGGGTCTGGTGGATGCTATCCCGATGATCGCTGTAGGTCTGGGTCTGTACGTGATGTTCGCTGTCGCGTAGTAAGCGTTGCTTGAATTAAGAGCAATATCAGAACGTTAACTAGATAGAGGCATTGTGCTGTGAATCTTAACGCAACAATCCTCGGCCAGGCCATCGCGTTTGTCCTGTTCGTTCTGTTCTGCATGAAGTACGTATGGCCGCCGTTAATGGCTGCCATCGAAAAACGTCAAAAAGAAATTGCTGACGGTCTTGCTTCCGCAGAACGAGCACATAAGGACCTTGACCTTGCAAAGGCCAGCGCGACCGACCAGCTGAAAAAAGCGAAGGCGGAAGCTCAGGTTATCATTGAGCAGGCGAACAAACGCCGCTCTCAGATCCTGGACGAAGCCAAAACTGAAGCAGAGCAGGAACGTACTAAAATCGTGGCACAGGCGCAGGCGGAAATTGAAGCCGAGCGTAAACGTGCCCGTGAAGAGCTGCGTAAGCAAGTTGCTATCCTGGCTGTTGCTGGCGCCGAGAAGATCATCGAACGTTCCGTGGATGAAGCTGCTAACAGCGACATCGTGGATAAACTTGTCGCTGAACTGTAAGGAGGGAGGGGCTGATGTCTGAATTTATTACGGTAGCTCGCCCCTACGCCAAAGCAGCTTTTGACTTTGCCGTCGAACACCAAAGTGTAGAACGTTGGCAGGACATGCTGGCGTTTGCCGCCGAGGTAACCAAGAACGAACAAATGGCAGAGCTTCTCTCTGGCGCGCTGGCGCCGGAAACGCTCGCTGAGTCGTTTATCGCAGTCTGCGGTGAGCAGTTGGACGAAAACGGCCAGAACCTGATTAAGGTGATGGCTGAAAATAATCGTCTGAACGCGCTCCCGGATGTTCTGGAGCAGTATATTCATCTGCGTGCAGCCAGTGAGTCTACCTCTGAGGTAGAAGTCACTTCTGCGACCACGCTAAGTGAAGCACAGCTTGCGAAGATCAGCGCTGCGATGGAAAAACGTCTGTCACGCAAAGTTAAGCTGAATTGCAAAATCGATAAGTCTGTAATGGCAGGCGTTATCATCCGTGCGGGTGATATGGTCATTGATGGTAGCGTACGCGGCCGTCTTGAACGCCTTGCAGACGTCTTGCAGTCTTAAGGGGACTGGAGCATGCAACTGAATTCCACCGAAATCAGCGAACTGATCAAGCAGCGCATTGCTCAGTTCAATGTTGTGAGTGAAGCTCACAACGAAGGTACTATTGTTTCTGTAAGTGACGGTGTTATCCGCATCCACGGCCTTGCCGATTGTATGCAGGGTGAGATGATTTCCCTGCCGGGTAACCGTTACGCTATCGCACTGAACCTGGAGCGCGACTCCGTAGGTGCGGTCGTTATGGGCCCGTACGCTGACCTTGCCGAAGGCATGAAGGTTAAGTGTACTGGTCGTATTCTGGAAGTTCCGGTTGGCCGTGGCCTGCTGGGTCGTGTGGTGAACACTCTGGGTTCCCCTATCGATGGTAAAGGTCCGGTTGATAACGATGGCTTCTCGCCAATCGAAGTTATCGCACCGGGCGTAATCGAACGTCAGTCCGTCGATCAGCCAGTTCAGACCGGTTATAAATCCGTTGATGCCATGATCCCAATCGGTCGTGGTCAGCGTGAATTGATCATCGGTGACCGTCAGACCGGTAAAACCGCGATGGCCGTCGATGCGATCATCAACCAGCGTGATTCCGGCATCAAATGTGTGTACGTGGCTATTGGCCAGAAAGCGTCCACCATTTCTAACGTGGTGCGTAAACTGGAAGAGCATAATGCTCTGTCTAACACCATTGTTGTTGTGGCGACTGCGTCTGAATCCGCCGCACTGCAATACCTGGCGCCATACGCTGGTTGCGCAATGGGCGAATATTTCCGTGACCGCGGTGAAGATGCTCTGATCGTTTATGATGACCTGTCCAAACAGGCTGTTGCTTATCGTCAGGTTTCCCTGTTGCTCCGTCGTCCGCCAGGACGTGAAGCATTCCCGGGCGACGTATTTTACCTCCACTCCCGTCTGCTGGAACGCGCATCCCGCGTTAACGCGGAATACGTTGAGAAATTCACCAAAGGTGAAGTTAAAGGTAAAACCGGCTCCCTGACCGCTCTGCCGATTATCGAAACCCAGGCGGGTGACGTTTCTGCGTTCGTTCCGACCAACGTAATTTCCATTACCGATGGTCAGATCTTCCTGGAAACCAACCTGTTTAACTCCGGTATTCGTCCGGCGGTTAACCCGGGTATCTCCGTATCTCGTGTAGGTGGCGCAGCACAGACCAAGATCATCAAGAAACTGTCCGGTGGTATTCGTACCGCGCTGGCACAGTATCGTGAACTGGCGGCGTTTTCTCAGTTCGCTTCCGACCTCGATGACGCTACGCGTAAGCAGCTGAGCCACGGTCAGAAAGTAACTGAACTGCTGAAGCAGAAACAGTATGCACCAATGTCTGTTGCACAACAGGGTGTGGTGCTGTTTGCGGCTGAGCGCGGTTACCTCGAAGATGTGGAACTGGCGAAAATCGGTAGTTTCGAAGCTGCTCTGCTGGCTTATGTCGACCGTGACCACGCTCCGCTGATGCAAGAGATTAACCAGTCCGGTAGCTATAACGATGAAATCGAAGGCAAGCTGAAAGCTATCCTCGATTCCTTCAAAGCAACCCAGTCCTGGTAACGTCTGGCGGTCTGTCTTAGGGCAGGCCGCAAGGCATTGAGGAGAAGCTCATGGCCGGCGCAAAAGAGATACGTAGTAAGATCGCAAGCGTCCAGAACACGCAGAAGATCACTAAAGCGATGGAGATGGTCGCCGCTTCCAAAATGCGTAAATCGCAGGAGCGCATGGCGGCCAGCCGTCCTTATGCAGAGACCATGCGCAAAGTGATTGGTCACCTTGCGAATGGTAATCTGGAATATAAGCACCCTTACCTGGAAGAACGCGACGTTAAACGTGTGGGCTACCTGGTGGTGTCGACCGATCGTGGTCTGTGTGGCGGCTTGAACACTAACCTGTTCAAGAAACTGCTGGCAGAGATGAAAGCATGGTCCGAAAAAGGCGTTCAGTGCGAACTCGCAATGATCGGCTCTAAGGGCGTGTCTTTCTTTAGCTCCGTTGGCGGTAATGTGGTTGCTCAGGTAACTGGTATGGGGGATAACCCTTCCCTGTCCGAACTGATCGGTCCGGTTAAAGTGATGCTGCAGGCCTATGATGAAGGCCGTCTGGACAGACTGTACGTTGTCAGCAACAAATTTATTAACACCATGTCTCAGGTTCCAACTCTCACTCAGCTGCTGCCTTTACCGGCATCAGAAGATGAAGAGTTAAAACAAAAAGCCTGGGATTACCTGTATGAACCCGACCCGAAACCGCTGCTGGATACCCTGCTGCGTCGTTACGTTGAATCTCAGGTTTATCAGGGTGTGGTAGAAAACCTGGCCAGCGAGCAGGCCGCACGTATGGTGGCGATGAAAGCCGCGACCGACAATGGCGGCAGCCTGATCAAAGAGCTGCAGTTGGTATACAACAAAGCTCGTCAGGCCAGCATTACTCAGGAACTCACCGAAATCGTCGGTGGTGCATCCGCGGTATAACCAGGTTAATTCGTAGAGGATTCAAGATGGCTACTGGAAAAATTGTCCAGGTAATCGGCGCCGTGGTTGACGTCGAATTCCCTCAGGATGCCGTACCGCGCGTGTACGATGCTCTTGAGGTTATGAATGGTAATGAGAGTCTGGTGCTGGAAGTTCAGCAGCAGCTCGGTGGTGGTATCGTACGTACCATCGCCATGGGTTCTTCCGACGGTCTGCGTCGTGGTCTGGAAGTTAAAGACCTCGAGCACCCGATCGAAGTTCCGGTAGGTAAAGCAACTCTGGGTCGTATCATGAACGTCCTGGGTCAGCCGATCGACATGAAAGGCGACATCGGCGAAGAAGAACGTTGGGCGATTCACCGTGCAGCACCTTCTTATGAAGAGCTGTCCAGCTCTCAGGAATTGCTGGAAACCGGTATCAAAGTTATGGACCTGATTTGTCCGTTTGCGAAAGGCGGTAAAGTCGGCCTGTTCGGTGGTGCGGGTGTAGGTAAAACCGTAAACATGATGGAGCTGATCCGTAACATCGCGATCGAGCACTCCGGTTATTCCGTGTTTGCGGGCGTGGGTGAACGTACTCGTGAGGGTAACGACTTCTACCACGAAATGACCGACTCCAACGTTCTGGATAAAGTATCCCTGGTTTATGGCCAGATGAACGAGCCGCCAGGAAACCGTCTGCGCGTTGCACTGACCGGCCTGACTATGGCTGAGAAGTTCCGTGACGAAGGTCGTGACGTTCTGCTGTTCGTTGATAACATCTATCGTTATACCCTGGCCGGTACTGAAGTATCCGCACTGCTGGGCCGTATGCCTTCAGCGGTAGGTTATCAGCCGACGCTGGCGGAAGAGATGGGTGTTCTGCAGGAACGTATCACCTCCACCAAAACCGGTTCTATCACCTCCGTTCAGGCGGTATACGTACCTGCGGATGACTTGACTGACCCGTCGCCAGCCACCACCTTTGCTCACTTAGATGCAACCGTGGTACTGAGCCGTCAGATCGCGTCTCTCGGTATCTACCCGGCCGTTGACCCGCTGGACTCCACCAGCCGTCAGTTGGATCCGCTGGTGGTTGGTCAGGAGCACTACGACACCGCGCGTGGCGTTCAGTCCATCCTGCAACGTTACCAGGAACTGAAAGACATCATCGCGATCCTGGGTATGGACGAACTGTCCGAAGAAGACAAACTGGTGGTAGCACGTGCGCGTAAAATTCAGCGCTTCCTGTCCCAGCCATTCTTCGTAGCAGAAGTCTTTACCGGCTCTCCAGGTAAATTCGTATCGCTGAAAGATACTATCCGTGGCTTTAAAGGCATCATGGATGGCGAATACGATCACCTGCCAGAGCAGGCGTTCTATATGGTTGGCACCATCGAAGAAGCTGTCGAGAAAGCCAAAAAACTTTAACGCCTTAATCGGAGGGTGATATGGCAATGACTTACCACCTGGACGTCGTCAGCGCAGAGCAACAAATGTTCTCTGGTCTGGTCGAAAAAATCCAGGTAACGGGTAGCGAAGGTGAACTGGGTATTTACCCGGGGCACGCGCCGCTGCTCACCGCCATTAAGCCTGGTATGATCCGCATCGTTAAACAGTTCGGTCATGAAGAATTTATCTACCTGTCCGGCGGCATTCTTGAAGTGCAGCCTGGCAACGTGACCGTTCTGGCTGATACCGCGATTCGCGGGCAGGATCTCGATGAAGCGAGAGCCCTGGAAGCGAAACGTAAGGCTGAAGAGCACATTAAGAGCTCTCATGGTGACGTGGACTATGCTCAGGCATCTGCGGAACTGGCCAAAGCGATCGCGAAACTGCGCGTTATCGAGTTGACCAAAAAAGCGATGTAACACCGGCTTGAAAGCATAAAACCAGTCTGAATTCAGGCTGGTTTTTTTTTGCCTTTTCTCTGGATTTCCTCTTTTTAAGCCCTTGTTTATCCTTTATTTATGGGTTAAAAAAATAGCAAAAACATTAACCTAACGCCTTAATAAGTGGTAAGTCTTACTTTTCAGAAGACAAAAGGCGTGACGATGGACGAAAATGCCACAGTATCAAGTAGAGATAACCCCCTGATGAGCATTTTATCTACACCCCATTTCACGGTGAAAAAAATGTGGAATTTTCAAAATGAAACGGTATAAATTCGTTATCTCATCAAAGTCAGGATGCGTATGTTGAATAGTGCTATGAGCGTAGTGATCCTTGCCGCAGGTAAAGGCACGCGCATGTATTCCGATCTTCCTAAAGTGCTGCACACCCTTGCGGGAAAAGCGATGGTTCAGCATGTTATTGATGCTGCTAATGACATTGGCGCATCTCACGTTCATCTGGTCTATGGCCACGGTGGCGATCTGCTTAAGCAGACACTGAAAGAAGACAACCTGAATTGGGTTTTGCAGGCCGAGCAGTTGGGTACAGGTCATGCGATGCAGCAGGCTGCGCCATTCTTTGGCGACGATGAAGACATTTTAATGCTCTATGGCGACGTACCGCTGATTTCGAGCGACACATTGCAGCGTCTGCGTGATGCAAAACCGCAGGGCGGCATTGGATTGCTGACGGTAAAGCTGGATGATCCAAGCGGCTATGGTCGTATTACGCGTGAAAACGGTAAGGTCACCGGAATCGTTGAGCACAAAGATGCAAGCGACGAGCAACGTCAGATCCAGGAAATTAATACCGGCATTCTGATTGCTAACGGCGCAGACATGAAGCGTTGGCTGTCAAAACTGACCAATAACAATGCTCAGGGCGAGTATTACATCACTGACATTATTGCGCTGGCATATCAGGAAGGTCGCGAAATCGCTGCCGTTCACCCTGACAGACTCAGCGAAGTGGAAGGTGTGAACAATCGCCTGCAACTCTCTCGTCTGGAACGCGTTTACCAGTCTGAGCAGGCTGAAAAGCTGCTGCTGGCAGGCGTTATGCTGCGTGATCCTTCTCGATTTGACCTGCGCGGAACATTAACGCACGGGCGAGATGTCGAAATTGATACTAACGTTATCATCGAAGGCAACGTAACGCTTGGTCATCGCGTGAAGATTGGCGCGGGCTGCGTTATCAAAAACAGTGTGATTGGCGACGATTGTGAAATCAGTCCGTACAGCGTAGTAGAAGATGCACATCTGGCAACGGCGTGTACTATTGGCCCGTTTGCCCGCTTGCGCCCTGGTGCAGAACTGCTGGAAGGCGCGCACGTAGGTAACTTTGTCGAGATGAAAAAAGCGCGTCTGGGCAAAGGCTCGAAAGCCGGTCATCTGACCTACCTGGGTGATGCTGAAATTGGCGATAACGTGAACATCGGTGCAGGAACGATCACCTGTAACTACGATGGCGCGAACAAGTTTAAAACCATTATTGGCGATGATGTGTTTGTTGGCTCCGATACCCAACTGGTGGCACCAGTGACGGTGGGTAATGGTGTGACAATTGCGGCGGGGACCACCGTTACCCGTGATGTTGCCGATAACGAACTGGTGATAAGCCGTGTACCGCAGGTCCATAAGCAGGGCTGGAAGCGTCCGGTGAAGAAAAAGTAAATTCAATTTTTGTTTACCGGATAACGCGTTTACGCTGCCATCCGGTAAACAGGGATGAGGGGATAACATAATCCCCCGCCCAAAAAGCAGTACCATAAAAATAACCCCACTCTCTACAAAGGCTCGGGGCGCCCGAAAATACGGGCATACAGGTTGACCGACAACGACTGGCATATCGCCAAAATCGGAATTAAAAAAATATGTGTGGAATTGTTGGCGCTATTGCGCAACGTGATGTAGAAGAAATTCTTCTCGAAGGTTTACGTCGTCTGGAATACCGTGGCTATGACTCTGCGGGGCTGGCTGTGGTCGACAACGAAGGGCACATGACCCGTCTGCGTCGCCTGGGTAAAGTGCAGATGCTGGCACAGGCTGCGGAAGAGCAGCCGTTGCACGGCGGTACGGGTATTGCTCATACTCGTTGGGCAACCCACGGCGAACCTTCAGAAGCAAACGCGCATCCGCATGTTTCTGAACACATTGTGGTGGTGCATAACGGCATCATCGAAAACCATGAACCGCTGCGTGAAGAACTGAAAGCGCGTGGTTATACGTTTGTTTCAGAAACTGACACCGAAGTGATTGCTCACCTGGTGCATTGGGAACTGGAACAAGGCGGCACTCTGCGTGAAGCGGTGCTACGTGCTATTCCGCAACTGCGCGGCGCGTACGGTACCGTGATCATGGATACCCGCAAACCGGATACGCTGCTGGCGGCTCGCTCTGGTAGCCCGCTGGTGATTGGTCTGGGTATGGGTGAGAACTTTATTGCTTCCGATCAGCTGGCGCTGCTGCCAGTCACCCGTCGCTTCATCTTCCTGGAAGAGGGCGATATTGCGGAAGTGACCCGTCGCACCGTCTCTATTTTCAATAAAACTGGCGCGGAAGTGAAACGTCAGGATATCGAATCCAACCTGCAGTACGACGCGGGCGATAAAGGTATTTATCGCCACTACATGCAGAAAGAGATCTACGAGCAGCCAAACGCGATTAAAAACACGCTGACTGGACGTATTACTCACGGTGAAGTGGATTTGAGCGAGCTGGGTCCGAAGGCGAACGAACTTTTGTCTCAGGTTGAGCACATTCAGATCATCGCCTGCGGTACGTCATACAACTCCGGTATGGTATCCCGCTATTGGTTTGAATCTCTCGCAGGAATTCCGTGTGACGTGGAAATCGCGTCTGAATTCCGCTATCGCAAATCAGCCGTGCGTCGCAACAGCCTGATGATCACCCTTTCGCAATCTGGCGAAACGGCAGATACGCTGGCCGGGCTGCGCTTATCGAAAGAGTTGGGTTATCTGGGTTCCCTGGCGATTTGTAACGTTCCGGGTTCTTCCCTGGTTCGTGAATCAGACCTGGCGATGATGACCAATGCCGGTACCGAAATCGGCGTAGCCTCCACGAAAGCCTTTACCACTCAGTTGACCGTTCTGCTGATGCTGGTGGCGAAGCTGGCGCGTCTGAAAGGTCTGGATGCCTCTATTGAGCACGACATCGTTCATGGTCTGCAGGCATTGCCAAGCCGCATTGAGCAGATGCTGTCTCAGGACAAACGCATTGAAGCGCTTGCTGAAGATTTCTCTGACAAACACCACGCTCTGTTCCTGGGTCGTGGCGATCAGTATCCGATTGCGCTGGAAGGCGCGCTGAAACTGAAAGAGATCTCTTATATTCACGCAGAAGCCTATGCCGCAGGTGAACTGAAGCATGGCCCGCTGGCGCTGATTGATGCAGACATGCCGGTTATTGTGGTGGCTCCGAACAACGAACTGTTGGAAAAACTGAAATCCAACATTGAGGAAGTTCGCGCGCGCGGTGGTCAGCTGTATGTCTTCGCCGATCAGGATGCTGGATTCACCAGTAGCGATAACATGCACATTATAGAAATGCCGCATGTAGAAGACGCCATTGCCCCGATCTTCTACACCGTACCGCTGCAATTGCTGGCGTATCACGTTGCGCTTATCAAAGGCACCGACGTGGATCAGCCACGTAACCTGGCGAAATCAGTTACGGTTGAATAATCTGTGTAATGCCCTGCGAAAGCGGGGCATTTTTTTCCCCCGTTTTTTTGAACAATTCCTCCTCCGTTTTTATGTGACAAAGCGTCATATTCAGCTACTGTTTCAGTGTCATAAAAAGAAAATTTTCGCGAAATATTAGTGCCATAAAAACACGTAACGCATTGTTTATTTATGATGTTTTTTAGAGAGTGAATGCCATTATCTTCACTGTCATAAAACTGTCATATTTCGTACATTTAACTGTCACCTGTTTGTCCTATTTTGCTTATCGTAGCCACTTAACAATGATTTACGAATCTTGCAGGAGACATTATGAAAGTTATGCGTACCACTGTCGCAACTGTTGTCGCCGCGACCTTATCCATGAGCGCTTTCGCTGTAAACGCAGCGGCAAGCCTGACAGGTGCAGGTGCAACTTTCCCTGCGCCAGTGTATGCCAAATGGGCAGATACCTATCAGAAAGAAACGGGTAATAAAGTTAATTACCAGGGTATCGGCTCCTCCGGTGGTGTAAAACAAATTACGGCAAACACTGTTGATTTCGGTGCCTCCGATGCCCCGCTATCTGAGGAAAAACTGGCTCAGGAAGATCTGTTCCAGTTCCCGACCGTGATCGGTGGTGTGGTGCTGGCGGTGAATATCCCAGGTCTGAAGTCTGGTGAGCTGGTGTTGGATGGTAAAACACTGGGTGACATTTACCTCGGCAAAATCAAAAAGTGGGATGATGAAGCCATCACCAAACTGAACCCTGGTCTGAAACTGCCTTCCCAGAATATTGCTGTTGTACGCCGTGCTGATGGCTCCGGGACTTCCTTCGTCTTTACCAGCTATCTGGCGAAAGTGAACGAAGAGTGGAAATCGAAAGTAGGTTCAGGCTCGACAGTGAACTGGCCGACCGGTCTGGGGGGTAAAGGTAACGACGGCATCGCAGCGTTCGTACAGCGTCTGCCGGGTGCTATCGGCTACGTTGAATATGCGTATGCCAAACAGAACAGCCTGGCCTACACCAAATTAATCTCCGCTGACGGTAAGCCGGTAAGCCCGACGGAAGAGAACTTTGCTAACGCGGCAAAAGGCGCTGACTGGAGCAAGTCATTCGCTCAGGACCTGACGAACCAGAAAGGTGAAGACGCGTGGCCAATTACCTCCACAACCTTCATCCTCGTGCATAAAGTGCAGAAAAAACCTGAGCAGGGCGCTGAAGTGCTGAAATTCTTCGATTGGGCATACAAAAATGGCGGCAAGCAGGCTAACGACCTGGATTATGCCAGTCTGCCAGACAGCGTGGTTGAGCAGGTTCGTGCTGCATGGAAAACCAACGTGAAAGACAGCAACGGTAAAGCGCTGTATTAACAGAATATCTTTGACGAATTGGCGGATGGCGCTACGCTTATCCGCCCTACGGTTCAGACTGTAGGCCCGATAGGTCGGCCGGATAAGCGTAGCGCCATCCGGCCAGGGCAACTTCGTAAAACGCGTTCAACGGAAAGAGTAATTTATGGCTGCAACTAAGCCTGCTTTTAACCCACCGGGTAAAAAGGGTGACATGATATTCAGCGCGCTGGTAAAACTGGCTGCGCTGCTTGTGCTATTGATGCTGGGTGGCATTATTGTCTCTCTGATCATCTCCTCCTGGCCAAGTATCCAGAAGTTTGGTTTTTCGTTCCTGTGGACCAAAGATTGGGACGCGCCAAACGATATCTACGGTGCGCTGGTTCCCATTTATGGCACGCTGGTGACCTCTTTTATCGCATTGCTGATCGCCGTTCCGGTGAGCTTCGGTATTGCCTTATTTTTAACGGAACTGGCGCCAAACTGGCTGAGACGTCCGCTGGGGATCGCGATTGAACTGCTGGCCGCAATTCCGAGTATCGTGTATGGCATGTGGGGCTTGTTCATTTTCGCCCCGCTGTTTGCGACCTGGTTCCAGGAACCGGTTGGGAACGTCCTTTCCAACATTCCGTTTGTTGGCGCGCTGTTCTCGGGGCCGGCTTTTGGTATCGGTATCTTAGCCGCTGGCGTGATCCTCGCCATCATGATCATCCCGTACATTGCTGCGGTAATGCGTGATGTGTTCGAACAGACCCCGGTGATGATGAAAGAGTCGGCCTACGGTATTGGCTGCACTACGTGGGAAGTCATCTGGCGTATTGTTCTGCCATATACCAAAAATGGGGTGATTGGCGGCATTATGCTGGGCTTAGGTCGTGCGCTTGGCGAAACGATGGCGGTCACCTTTATCATCGGTAACACCTACCAACTCGACAGCGCCTCGTTGTATATGCCGGGCAACAGTATTACTTCTGCGCTGGCGAACGAGTTTGCCGAAGCGGAATCGGGTCTGCACGTTGCCGCACTGATGGAACTGGGGCTGATCCTGTTCGTCATCACCTTTATCGTCCTGTCTGCGTCCAAATTTATGATCATGCGCCTTGCTAAGAACGAGGGGGCACGTTAATGGCTACGATCGAGATGCAATCTACCGCCGCACTGGCGGAATCCCGCCGCAAAATGCAGGCGCGTCGTCGCATGAAAAACCGCATCGCGCTGACGCTCTCCATGGCGACAATGGCTTTCGGGCTGTTCTGGCTCATTTGGATCCTGTTCTCTACCGTTGTACGCGGTATCGACGGAATGTCGCTGGCGCTGTTCACCGAAATGACGCCGCCGCCCAATACGGCGGGTGGTGGTCTGGCAAATGCCCTGGCCGGTAGTGGTTTACTCATTCTGTGGGCGACCGTATTTGGGACGCCACTGGGCATTATGGCGGGGATTTATCTGGCGGAATACGGCCGCAAATCCTGGCTGGCTGAAGTTATTCGTTTCATCAACGACATTCTGCTTTCTGCACCGTCGATTGTGGTTGGTCTGTTCGTCTACACCATTGTTGTCGCGCAGATGGAGCACTTCTCCGGCTGGGCAGGCGTGATTGCGCTGGCGCTGCTGCAAGTGCCAATCGTCATTCGAACCACCGAAAACATGTTGAAACTGGTGCCGGATAGCCTGCGTGAAGCGGCTTATGCGCTGGGAACGCCAAAGTGGAAGATGATCTCTGCGATTACGTTGAAGGCGTCAGTCTCCGGCATCATGACCGGTATTCTGCTGGCGATTGCCCGTATCGCTGGTGAAACCGCCCCGCTGCTGTTTACTGCGCTCTCGAATCAGTTCTGGAGCTCTGACATGATGCAGCCGATCGCCAACTTGCCAGTGACCATCTTTAAATTTGCGATGAGCCCGTTTGCTGAATGGCAGCAACTGGCCTGGGCTGGGGTGTTGTTAATCACCCTGTGCGTTCTGCTGCTGAACATTCTGGCGCGCGTCATTTTTGCGAAGAATAAACACGGTTAATTTTTGCGGCGCGGCGAATGCGGCGTCGAATGAGGAAGAGATTGAAATGAGTATGGTTGAGACTGCCCCAGGTAAGATTCAGGTTCGTGATTTGAACTTCTACTATGGCAAATTCCATGCCCTGAAGAACATCAACCTGGATATCGCGAAGAACCAGGTCACGGCATTTATCGGTCCATCTGGCTGTGGTAAATCCACGCTGCTGCGCACCTTTAACAAAATGTATTCGCTGTACCCCGATCAACGTGCGGAAGGCGAAATTCTGCTGGATGGCGACAATATCCTCACCAACACCCAGGATATCGCGCTGTTGCGCGCTAAAGTGGGGATGGTGTTTCAGAAGCCGACGCCGTTCCCGATGTCCATTTACGACAACATTGCGTTTGGCGTACGCCTGTTTGAGAAGCTCTCCCGTGCCGATATGGATGAGCGCGTTCAGTGGGCTTTGACCAAGGCCGCATTATGGAACGAAACCAAAGATAAATTGCACCAGAGTGGGTACTCTCTCTCCGGTGGTCAGCAACAGCGTCTGTGCATTGCGCGCGGTATCGCTATTCGTCCGGAAGTGTTGCTGCTGGATGAGCCATGTTCAGCGCTGGACCCTATTTCCACAGGGCGTATTGAAGAGCTGATCACTGAGCTGAAGCAGGATTACACCGTGGTTATCGTGACGCACAACATGCAACAGGCGGCGCGTTGTTCCGACCACACAGCGTTTATGTATCTGGGCGAGTTGATTGAGTTCAGCAACACGGACGATCTGTTCACCAAGCCCGCTAAAAAGCAAACAGAAGACTACATCACCGGTCGCTACGGCTGATTCAGGAGTGCTACATGGATAACCTCAATCTCAATAAACACATTTCCGGCCAGTTCAATGCTGAGCTGGAGAGCATTCGCACTCAGGTGATGACCATGGGCGGAATGGTGGAACAGCAACTGTCTGACGCCATTACCGCCATGCACAACCAGGACGGTGAGCTGGCAAAGCGCGTGATTGAAGGCGACAAACAGGTCAACATGATGGAAGTCGCCATCGATGAAGCCTGCGTGCGCATTATCGCCAAACGTCAGCCGACGGCCAGCGACTTGCGTCTGGTGATGGCTATCATCAAAACCATCGCGGAGCTGGAACGCATTGGCGACGTAGCAGATAAAATCTGTCGTACCGCGCTGGAGAAGTTCTCTTCTCAGCATCAGCCGCTGTTGGTGAGCCTGGAATCGTTAGGTCGCCACACCGTACAGATGCTGCATGACGTTCTGGATGCGTTTGCGCGTATGGATCTCGACGAAGCGGTACGTATCTACCGTGAAGACAAAAAAGTCGACCAGGAGTATGAAGGCATTGTGCGTCAGTTAATGACGTACATGATGGAAGATCCGCGCACCATTCCGAGCGTGCTGACGGCACTGTTCTGCGCACGATCGATAGAACGTATCGGCGACCGCTGCCAGAACATTTGTGAGTACATCTTCTACTTCGTGAAAGGACAGGATTTCCGTCATGTCGGAGGGGATGAGCTGGATAAACTGCTGGCGGGTAAAGACCCAAAAGAGTGATGTTTGTGCTTTCTCCAGGCCCGGTAAGCTTGCGCCACCGGGCATTAACCATTCCGACGTCACTAACGCGTAATATCCCAGCCGCGCGCCTTCCACAATTCTGGCAACTGCGCCAGATCGGTAAAGGTGGTTACTTTTGGATGAACGATCGGTTTGTTGTGCGGATCGGCGCAAAAGTAAAACACCTCCATCCCCGCATCAATTCCTGACTGCGCGCCAGCTGAAGAATCATCCACCAGAATGCAGTTCTCCACATTGACGTTCATCGCTTTCGCGGCGTGGAACATCAGCGCCGGATCGGGCTTCCAGCGTTGAATATCGTAGCCGCTGAACAGTTTTTCCGGGAAATGGTGCAACATGCCCAGTTTTCCCAGTGAATGTTGCATTTTGCTGACTGGCCCGTTAGAGACTACGCACATGGGCACCGCCATGCTCTCCAGCAATGCGTTTGCACCCGCGATCACCTCAAGTTCTGTGTCGAACAGGCGTGCGACCTCGGCGCGGTAGACGGGTTCCAGCTCGGTTTTCGCCAACTCAACATGATGTTCTTCGTTGATGATGTCGATAATCTCGTAGAGTTTTACGCCCTTAAAGCGTTTAAACACCTCTTCAAGATCGAGCTTTATGCCAAATTCCTGGAACATGGCGACATACGCGCGGGAACAGATCACTTCGCTGTCGACCAGCGTACCGTCGCAGTCAAAAAATACCGCTTCAATCTGGGACATGCCTTTCCTTTTTTACAAGTTTAACGTTTACGTAATGCAGAATTGAGAGACGCAATCGTTGCCGTATAAGCAAAATCAATGAAAAAAAGTATCTCGCAACCGCCCCTATTGTCGCATTTTGGTATAGGATAGCGACGAATTTTCCCTCCTTGTTCGGAAATTGATAATGAGTCAACAACACACAACCCAGACTTCTGGTCAGGGGATGCTGGAACGCGTGTTTAAACTGCGCGAACATGGCACGACGGCACGCACCGAAGTGATCGCCGGTTTCACGACCTTCCTGACGATGGTCTATATCGTTTTTGTTAACCCGCAAATTCTTGGCGTTGCTGGCATGGATACCAGCGCTGTCTTCGTTACTACCTGTTTAATTGCTGCGTTTGGTAGCATTCTGATGGGCCTGTTCGCCAACCTGCCGGTCGCGCTGGCACCGGCAATGGGTCTCAACGCCTTCTTCGCATTTGTGGTGGTTCAGGCAATGGGCCTGCCGTGGCAAGTGGGGATGGGCGCCATTTTCTGGGGCGCCGTTGGCCTGCTGCTGCTGACCATTTTCCGTGTGCGTTACTGGATGATCGCCAATATTCCGGTCAGTCTGCGCGTAGGTATCACCAGCGGCATCGGCTTGTTCATCGGCATGATGGGGCTGAAAAACGCCGGTGTCATTGTTGCGAATAAAGACACGCTGGTGGCGATTGGAAATTTGACATCACACAGCGTGCTGCTGGGCGTACTGGGTTTCTTTATCATCGCTATTCTGGCATCACGCAACATCCACGCCGCGGTGCTGGTGTCTATCGTGGTAACAACCTTGCTGGGCTGGATGTTGGGTGATGTGCACTACAACGGTATTGTCTCTGCTCCGCCAAGCGTCACTTCTGTGATTGGTCATGTGGATCTGGCTGGTTCGTTGAATCTGGGTCTGGCCGGTGTCATTTTCTCTTTCATGCTGGTTAACCTGTTTGACTCCTCCGGCACGCTGATTGGCGTAACTGACAAAGCGGGCCTGGCCGATGAGAAAGGGAAATTCCCGCGCATGAAGCAGGCGCTGTTTGTCGACAGCGTATCATCGGTGACGGGGGCGTTTATCGGCACCTCATCTGTGACGGCGTATATTGAATCTTCTTCCGGTGTTTCTGTTGGCGGGCGTACTGGTCTGACGGCGGTTGTCGTGGGTCTGCTGTTCCTGCTGGTTATCTTCCTGTCGCCGCTGGCGGGAATGGTGCCGGGTTATGCGGCCGCGGGTGCGCTGATTTATGTGGGTGTATTGATGACCTCCAGCCTGGCACGCGTGAAGTGGGACGATTTGACGGAGTCTGTTCCCGCCTTTATCACTGCCGTGATGATGCCGTTTAGCTTCTCGATCACTGAAGGTATCGCGCTGGGCTTTATCTCATACTGCGTGATGAAAATCGGTACCGGTCGTTTGCGCGATCTCAGCCCTTGCGTGATCGTTGTGGCGCTGCTGTTCATACTGAAAATTGTGTTTATCGACGCACACTAAGGTGCGACTTGTGGTGTCAGGTGGCGCTAACGCTTACCTGACCTACAGAAGAACGTAGGCCTGATAAGCGAAGCGCCATCAGGCATAACCACATTAATCATTTCAAATCAAAGCCCGGTAGAGTGCCGGGCTTTTTGTTTTAGGCTTTCACGCGCTGGATGTAATCGCCAAACGCGGTCAGTTGACCGGTCAGATGATCCAGCGTGCTTTGGTCAATCACTTCGCCGTTTTGCGGGTCCACTTTGTTCTGAATCACACCGCCCATAAATTCAGGTTTATTCATTACCATGGCATCGAGGAAGACCAAAATCTGACGCAGATGATATTGACAGCGCGCGCCGCCGATAGCCCCCATTGAACTGGTCTGAATGAGTACCGGCTTTCCGGACAGCGGTTGGTCGGGCAGGC
The DNA here is from genome assembly GCF_010231475.1 of Citrobacter sp. NCU1. Classification (GTDB taxonomy): domain Bacteria; phylum Pseudomonadota; class Gammaproteobacteria; order Enterobacterales; family Enterobacteriaceae; genus Citrobacter_D. Next base: position 22,643 of record NZ_NRDO01000046.1, read on the forward strand.
GGGAAAGCCAGTCGATGGCGTTTTTCAGGCCACCCGGCACGGAGTAGTTATATTCCGGCGTCACAATGACCACGCCATCCGCTTTACGAATTTGATCCGCCAACGCTTCCACGCTCTGTGGAAACCCCTCCTCTTGCTGTAGATCAGCATCATACAGTGGGATGTTGCCAATGGACGGCAATGCGTTGACTTCCATGCCTGTCGGGGCAATTTTGGGTAGGGTACGGGCAACCATCCCATTAAATGAGCCTTTGCGCAGGCTCCCCAGTAACGTAACAACCTTCAACGTTTCGGACATGATTACTCCTTTTTCATCATGATGGCCGGGATGTGGCCGGGTCAGTTATGTGTACACGATTTAACGGTGGATAATTGGGCGAATCGCATCAGGCGACCGGTAGGGGCATTGGCGCGAGTCTGGATATCGGGCAGGCTTTTCCACTCCAGTTGACTATCAAACTCCCAAACCTTCAGCTTTTCAATGACGGGTGAAACGGCAACCGACCAGACCAGCACATCCTCCGCATCGCAGATGGCTTCTACCTGCGCAACATGGGCACACTTCAGACGACCTGCAACGGGTATCAACTGGAGTTCTCGCGGGTCATCGTTGAGGACATCGCCTGTGAGTTTCAGTACGCTCTGGCGCAAGGTGATGAGCTGTGCACGCGCTTCATTAGGATCGTTTTGATTGTTGATCCACAAAGTTTCATTGCTGGAGAAAAACGGGCTTTCTGCTGAAAGTGGGTTGTGAAAGCCGCGGGTTGCGCGTTGTAACTCCATGTCCAGACCGCACTCGCCTTCGGTTGTCAGCGCAACGCCGACCATATTTCCGGCGTACGCGATGGAGAAACCGGGTAGGTTGCGATCGCGAAAAGAGGGTTTGCCTTTCGCCTCGATGGTGATGTCCGGTAGTTCGCTGATGCCGTAAAGCATAAACATCAGTTCAGCGAGTAAGGCCCGGGAGGCAAGGAACCGCGTGCGGCGATGAGTGGGAAGATTTGTGGCTTCAATATGGTATTGAGAGGGGAGTCGGACTGAAACCAGATGCCCCTCCGTAAGAATCCCTCTGGCAAAATGTGTCGCCATTTTTCGCTCCGTGATTAATGGTCTGTGATTATTACGAGAGTAACATTTACATGAATTATGGACAGACCTAACCGCCCAAAAGTTCGCCTGAATCAGGGTACCTTACGTGACATTTACATTTCCCTTACCTAAGTGGTGAATTTAGCGTCAGGACAGGGGACTGTAGAGGGCTTTAAGCGTTTTTCTTAACCAGACAATTTTCGGGTTATGGCTGTTGCGTTTATGCCAGAGTAGGGTGAACGGCACCATGAATTTTTCCCGCTGTGCGGCGTCAAAAGGCAAGGGGCGCGCAACTAACGGGAGCTGGTGGCGCTGGTTATATTGCTGGCAATAAAGCGGTGCTGTTGCCAGAAGTGAGTGGCCGGGTTGCGCCGCCATAAACAGTGATTGCTCAAATCCTGGCAGACTTAAGACGATGTTGCGTTTACGCCCCATCTCCTGCAGCACGTCATCGAGCGCCCAGGTATCACTTTGCTCCCAGCAGATGCTGATATGCGGATAGCGCAGGAAGGTCTCAAGATTCCACTCCTCCCGCAGCGCCGGATGATCTTCCCGTAACCATACCCACGGTGAATCAGTGAACAGCACTTCAAAATCGATCGATAAAGGCAGCAGACTCAGCAACTCTCGCGAGCGAGGATGACTTTCACGACCAGCAAAACCAATATCGACCTCGCCGCGCGTAATGGCGTCCAGTGAGTCGTAATCCCAGTTGCGTACTTTAATGGAGGCCTGCGGATAGCGCTGATAGATCTGCTGCGACAACGTATTGAACATGATCATCATCAACGTGGACTCAGCGACCAGATCAAACTTCAGCCCTCGTGGCGTCTCGTTATGTGGCTTATCCAGCAGCTGATTGCCCATCTGCATCCAGTCCGCCAGATTCTGCTCCATACTCAGCATCAGCGGCGTTGGCATCAGTCCGAGCGGCGTATTCACGAACAGCGGGTCGTCGAACCATGCCCGCAACTTCGACAGCGATTTGCTCACTGCCGAAGGGGTGACGCTCATCCGTTTCGCCGCTTTGGTTACGCTGCGCTCCTGCATCAGAAGCTGCAGGCATAACAACAAATTAAGATCGAGACTGGTGATGGATTTCTTCATGGTCGGGTGCAGACCTGTTGGATGCGACGAACATAATCAGCAAGAGGCTGACTATGCTACAACCAATCAGAATCCCGATCAGCATATTCAGCGCATTGATGCCGACAATCGCTGCCAGCCAAATCCACAGCGACGAACCACAGACCTGCGCAATCCCCAGTGCGGAACTGGCGACGCCTGCCCGCAAAGAAAAAGGTCCCAGCGCCTGGCTCATTGCTACGCCAAAGCCAACCGAGAAACCCGCGCAGATAAGTGTCAGGCCAAACAGTGTTACCGTGTTGCTGGTGGCGAGGCTGAGCACTACGCCTGCGGCCAGAAACAGTCCCTGCGAAGTCATCATTAATGTACGTGGCTTAAACACGCCTAACGCAAATGGCGTAGAGAACGAAACGACCATGCTGACACCTGCGGTCAGTGCCATGATGGTGGCATATTCACCGCGATCAAAACCCATCACTTCCATCAGCAGAACCGGTGAAGTATTCACAAAGGTGAGGATCACGGAGACGCTAAGCGTGGTGATCGCCAGACGGCTGAGGAAAAAACGATTGATCAGTGATTCCGCGCTCTGTGGCGAACATGAAGAGGATGAGCGGGTAGTCGGGCGCGTTTCCCGCAGGAGTAACAGCGACAGCAGACATACCGCGATGCCCATCGCAATCATGGTGTAAAACAGGCTTTGCCACGGGAATCGAAGCATGATCAGATGTCCCAGAACCGGTGCCAGTACCGGGACAATACAGGTGATCCCGTTAAGCAGCGACAGCACTTTCGCCCGGCGGCGATCGTCGAGCGTATCGCGCAAGATGGCAAAAGCCACCACGTAGCAACTACCTGCGCCAATGCCCTGAATAAAACGTCCGGTTAAAAACAGCGAACCGTCCTGCGCGAGCGAACAGAGCGTAGAGGCAAAAATGAATATCACCGCACCGACAATCGCGACAGGTTTACGACCAGAGCGGTCAGCCACTTTTCCGGCGAATAACATGGCGGTTGCCATCCCGGCCAGATAGACGGAAAACGCAATATGCAACTGCGCTTCACTGGCATTCAGATCGGCGGCAATTCGCGGTAAACCCACCAAATACATATCAATACCGGTGGGATAGAGTAGAACAAGGGCAAAACTGCAAATTAGAAAGCGGGTCATAGCGTCCTCACGATAAGCGTGGCGCTAAGCATACGGGGTGGTGTTCTGTGAGACGAGTTGCCATTTGGACAACGGTGATTTCCCACAAGGAAAGTGAAAGAGAAAAACATAGGCCAACAGAGCATTCGATCTCTCTGTTAGCGCATGTTTCATGACAAACTAAACGTACTCAACCAAATTTGGGCAAGATATTAAATACATTTCCAAACCAGCAAAAAATAACCACGACACCAAAAATAATGACGACAGAAGGGATCGCGAGACCGCCCCAGACTGTCAGCATTTGGTTTGGAAATTTCTTTCTGGACTTCATGGCCAGAACGGCAGGAATGATGACCGCCCATATCGTGGCACAAAGCCCTGCGCCGCCTATCCCGTAAATGAATCCGTTAGGAAAAACTAAGTACAGAACCGCAGGTGGAATAAAGGTTAACAGTACCGTTTTAAAACGACCTGAGTGTGAATTGTCAATTTTAAAAAGATCTGCAAGGTAATCAAAAAGCCCTAAGGTGACACCAAAGAAGGAGCTGGCAACCGCTAAGTTTGAGAAAACAAGAAGACAAAATTCAATGATGCCATGCTGTTTTGTGCCAAGAAAGGATTTTACCAGCGAGTCAACATTCCCTCCTGAAGAAATAATCTCTTTAAAGCTCTCGCGTGGGATATTACCCATAGTACAATACAGCCAGAACAGATAAACAAAGAGTGCGAGCAGAGAACCAAAGACAATGCTTTTTATTAATTTATCTTTTCTTTTTCCATAGCAAATGATGAGGCTGGGTATGTTGCCATGAAAACCAAAAGAAGCCAGACAGACAGGCATTGCCATTAATACATAGGGGTAGTACGACACTTCATTGTTCGTAGTAACACTGATGTCGCGTAATATAGAGTAATCAACCTGGAAGAATAAAGAACCAAAAACAACCACAAATGCAATTATTTTTAAACCTAAGAATAATGATGTGATCCTACTGGCAGCTAACGAACTAAACCATAAAACACAAGCAACAAAAACTGCGGTGCTAATCCCAATAATACGTGGGTTGACATGATGCCCTGAATTCATCGCAATGGTTTCACTTATTATTGCACCATTTGCTGATATGTAAGCATACGTAAGAATATATAGAACAAATGCTACCGTGATACCGCTTACGATGTTCCATTTATTTCCAATCAAATCTTTTGTAATTGTGTTGAAACTGGATCCTACAGGGTAGTTTAAGTTAGCTTCTAACAATAATAATCCGGAGTGTAACATTGAAAACCAGGCGATTATTAATATAAAAGCACCCCAGAAAAACCAGGAGCCAGCGAGATCTACAGGTAAAGCAAACATCCCTCCACCAATTACTGTACCTGCAATGACCATTATTCCCCAAAAGGAAGAATGTTTCGCGTTTGAGTTGTCGTCCATTATGCATCCTTAAACCAGGAGGCCAATTAATGAAATGGCTATGTTTCCATAGCCATTCTAATTTTGTTATTAGACTTCTTTGAGTTTTGCCGTGAAGTGGCGTAATACTTTAGGTTCGTATGTGAATGTTAATCCTTTTATGTTTACAGCATTTTCTTTAACATGCTTAAATGCTTCAATAATAAAATCCATATGGGATTGGGTGTAGGTTGCACGAGGGATGGTTAACCGAAGTAACTCGGCAGGACAAGGCAGTTGTTTGCCTGTTTTCGGATCCCTACCTAATAAAAATGAACCAATTTCAACCGCTCTAATCCCTGCGACTTTATACAACTCACAGGCGAGTGCTTGCGCCGGGAACTGCTCTGCCGGGATGTGGGGTAATAATTTACCCGCATCAACAAACGCCGCGTGGCCACCTGCTTGCTGGCATACGACGCCGATTTCTTCCAGGCCGTCAACTAAGTATTGAACCTGCGCAATACGGTACGCCAGCCAGTCATTGTTCATACCGTCATAGAGGCCAACCGCCAGTCGCTCCATGGCCCCGCCTTCCAGGCCGCCGTAGGTGGGGAAACCTTCCTGAACGACACAAATTGTACGGCACTCGGTATAAACATCAAAATAGGTGTCATCTTTGATACACAGTAATCCTCCCATCGGAACCATGGCATCTTTTTTCGCTGACATAGCTAACATATCTGCGTATTTGTAAGTTTCGCGGGTGATCTCTTCAACACTCCAGTCTTTATATTCAGCTTCGCGCTGTTTGATAAAATACGCATTCTCAGCAAAGCGTGCGGAGTCCATAACGACGGGAATATCGTACTTTTTAGCAATGCTGTACATGGCTTTTAAATTAGCCAATGAGACAGGTTGTCCACCTGCTGAGTTACTGGTAATGGTTGCGACAATGTATGGCACATTATTGGGGCCGACCTCTTCAATACCTCTTTCCAGCCCTTGCAGATCAAAGTTGCCTTTGAAGTCATAACGAACGCCGGTATCAAATGCTTCTTTGATATAGACGTTACGAACCGTACAGCCATTTATCTGGCTATGGCCCTGGGTAGTATCAAAAAAATAGTTTGAGAACGCGACCATCCTGGTTTTATCTAAACCTTTTTCTTGTTCGCGTTTTTTTATTAATACAGGAATATAAATTTGTTCTGCACCACGTCCCTGGTGGGTTGGGATTGTATGTTGATAACCAAAAATATTTTTTACAGCATCAGCTAGCGCATAATAGCTACGGCTACCGCTATAGGCTTCATCGCCACGCAACATTGCTGCTTGCATATTCTGAGTCACAGCCCCAGTACCACTGTCTGTCAGTAAATCAATAAAAACATCTTCACTATCCAGAAGAAATGGGTTCATTCCGGAGGCTATAATCGCTTTTTCACGGTGTTCTCTGGTCGTACGTTTTACGGGTTCAATAACTCTGATACGGAACGGTTCTGGTAAATGTTTGAAATTTTCCATGATATAACCCTTCAATTAATTTAGGTACAACGTTCCCTGTGACTGTTTATTGAAAACAGCCATTATTGTTTAACTGGTATACCTGTTCTGCTTCAGGTTACATGCCTACAGGCGACGTTCATTTACCCATATTCCGGATAGATACAAGAATACCGGGTTGCTGTTGCAGCCAGTCATGAAGCTTGAATTATTTAAGGCATACCAAAAAATCAGATCATTCGGAATCTAATTTTTGATTATATGGAGAGAGAGGTGAGATGCGTTAAGGACGGTCCTCGACAATCTTATTGTCGATGTTAAACCATTTTGAGGTGATGTATGAATTTAAGATAATCATGATATGCTTATCCTCATTTAGATACGACAATACATTATTGCAATGGGATTATTTGTCCACCGTTACTTTAAGCAGTTGTGATTGTAATCACAGTAAAATAGAATGTAGAGCATAATCGTTATATATGAGATATTTATCACGAAATAGTATAGATGAATCATTAAAGGCGGTACCGCATTAACAAATGTTAATGCGGTGAGGGGGGATATATTATTTGATATTATTTACCGATACAGAAGCTGGAGAAGATCCGACCCAGAAGATCATCAGAAGTAAACTCTCCCGTGATCTCACTCAACGCCTGCTGCGCCAGGCGCAATTCCTCTGCCAGCAGTTCGCCTGCCCATGCACCTAACAGTTGTGCTTTACCCTGCTGGAGATGCTCAGCGGCTTCTGCCAGCGCCTGCAAATGGCGACGACGCGCCAGGAAGCCGCCTTCCATGTTGGTATCAAAGCCCATGCTTTGCTTGAGATGGTTACGCAGCACGTCTACACCTTCACCTGTACGTGCGGAGAGGCGAACCAGTGAGTGACTGTTCACCTCGCTGATACCCAGCGTCTCGCCAGTAATATCCGCTTTGTTGCGCACCACGGTTATTGGCAACTTAGCAGGTAGACGAGCGATAAAGTCTGGCCAGATCTCTGCCGGGTCAGTCGCTTCAGTCGTTGTGCCATCAACCATAAATAGCACGCGGTCGGCCTGTTCAATCTCCTGCCACGCACGCTCAATGCCGATACGTTCGACCTCATCGTTAGCATCGCGCAGGCCGGCGGTATCGATGATATGCAGCGGCATACCGTCAATGTGAATATGTTCGCGTAGCACGTCGCGCGTTGTTCCGGCAATGTCTGTCACAATCGCGGCTTCACGCCCTGCCAGCGCATTCAGCAGGCTCGATTTACCCGCGTTAGGGCGGCCAGCAATGACCACTTTCATCCCTTCACGCAGCAGGCTCCCCTGGCGAGCTTCAGCACGCACGGCGTCGAGATCGGCGATGACGCCGTTTAGCTGCGCTTCAATTTTGCCGTCTGAAAGGAAATCGATCTCCTCGTCAGGAAAGTCAATGGCCGCTTCCACGTAGATGCGCAGGTGAGTGAGTGCTTCCACAAGATGATTTACGCGCGCGGAGAATGCCCCTTGCAGAGAGTTCAACGCTGAACGCGCGGCTTGTTCTGAGCTGGCGTCAATCAGGTCGGCAATCGCCTCGGCCTGAGCCAGATCGAGCTTATCGTTGAGGAACGCCCGTTCGGAGAATTCACCGGGCTTTGCAATGCGCAGACCAGGGATCGCCAGAATGCGTTTTAACAGCAGGTCGAGAATTACCGGGCCGCCGTGCCCTTGCAGTTCCAGCACGTCTTCACCCGTGAACGAGTTCGGACCGGGAAACCACAGCGCGATCCCCTGATCCAGCGCGGTACCATCGGTATCCTTAAACGGCAGATAGTCGGCATAACGCGGTTTTGGCAGCTTGCCCAGTACAACTTCGGCAACCTCACGCGCCTTGAGGCCTGAGATTCGCAGGATACCGACGCCACCGCGTCCCGGTGGGGTAGCCTGGGCGACGATAGTGTCGTTATGGCTCATGATATGTCTCGTTGAATACAAATAAAAAAGGCGGTCATTTGACCGCCTTCCGTAGAGCTATGACTTACTGTCAGGAGCTTTTCTTCTCGCGGCTATGCAGGCCACGTTTCTCCAGACCACGGTAAATCAGTTGCTGCTGGATAATGGTCACCAGGTTGCTGACGATATAGTACAGCACCAGACCTGACGGGAACCACAGGAAGAACACGGTGAAGATGACCGGCATGAAGGTCATGATCTTCTGCTGCATCGGGTCGGTCACCGTGGTCGGAGACATCTTCTGGATGAAGAACATCGTCACGCCCATCAGGATCGGCAGAATGTAGTACGGGTCCTGTGCAGACAAGTCGTGGATCCACAGAGCGAACGGCGCATGACGCAGTTCAATGGAGCCCATCAGCATGTAGTACAGCGCAAGGAAGATTGGCATCTGGATTATCAGCGGGAAGCAGCCGCCCAGTGGGTTAACCTTCTCAGCTTTGTACAGTGCCATCATTTCCTGGCTCTGACGCTGTTTGTCATCGCCCAAACGCTCACGCATAGCTGCAATCTTCGGCTGCAGCATACGCATCTTCGCCATGGAGGTGTACTGCGCTTTGGTCAGCGGGTACATGATGCCACGAACGATAAAGGTAATAACGATGATGGAGAAGCCCCAGTTACCCAGGAAGCTATGGATCCATTTCAGCAGTTTAAACAGCGGCTGAGAGATGAACCACAACCAGCCGTAATCCACGGTCAGATCCAGGTGCGGTGCAACGGCCGCCATTTTATCCTGAATTTCCGGGCCGACCCACAGGGTGCTGGTCATCGCGCCAGTCTGGCCAGGCTGTACCAGTACCGGCTGAGATTTGTAGCCGATGGCAGCAATGCCGTTACCCAGATTAGCGGTATAGAAGTTGTTGGTGCCGTCATTACGCGGAACCCATGCCGTTGCGAAATACTGTTGCAGCATTGACACCCAGCCGCCGTGTGCGCTGACGTTCAGGTTTTCGTTTTCGGCAATGGTCTCGAATTTGTATTTCTCATACTTCTCATCAGGCGTGGAGTACGCTGCGCCACGGAAAGTATGCAGCGCAAAGTTGCTGCTACCGGTGTCGCGATGAGACGGCAGATTGATGGATTGCTTCAGCTGACCAAAGGTGGAGATCTCCAGCGGTTTCTCGCTGGCGTTCTGCACGCTGTAGTTCACATTGACAGCATACTCACCGCGCTTCAGAACAAACGTTTTAGTAAACGTGTTGCCAGCAGCGTCAGTATAGGTCATCGGGATCTGCAGTTCGTTCTGACCATCCGCCAGTACAAAGGCGTCTTTTTCGACGTTGTACAGTGGACGTGGGCCGTTAGCCGGGTTATCCGGACCGTCACGACCTGTCAGGCCGCTTTGTGCCTGATAAATGAACTGCGGAGTTGTTTCCAGTAACTGGAACGGCCCTTTAGAACCGAGCTCTTTCGGGTAAGCCGGCAGTTGGGCCTGCTCAACATCACCACCACGGGTGTTGATGGTCAGATCAAGCACGTCGGTTTTAACCGTAATCAGTTTCCCCTGGCCACTGGCCGGTACGCCCTGGTCTGCGGCGCTACCCGCTGCGGTGGTCGTTGTCTGCGTGGTCTGTTGAGCTTGAGGTTGCGGATTTTTATCCTGCTCCCAGGCTTGCCAGATCATGAAAGACACGAACAGCAAAGCGATGACTAAAAGATTGCGTTGCGAATCCATCGTTAGTGTTCTCTGGTATCAAATGGTCCGGGCGGGACGGGATCGTCACCACCAGGGTGTAAAGGGTGGCATTTTAATACGCGTTTCACCGTCAACCAACTGCCTTTTATCACTCCAAACCTGCGCAATGCCTCAATTCCGTAGCTTGAACAGGTTGGCGTGAAACGACAATGCGGCCCAAGCAGCGGACTGATCAGGCGTTGATAGACCCGAATAAGGCCTATCAGGAGCCGCGAGCCAGGCGACAGTGGCGGCGCCATAATTTTTCCAACGCTTCCGAGAGAGCACGGTTATCGAGGTCAGCAACCCCTTTTTTCGCCACGACCACGAAATCCATTGCAGGAAGCTCGTGCTGACGCAGACGGAAGCTTTCACGCGTCAGACGTTTAATCCGATTGCGTTCATGGGCGCGTCGAACGTTTTTCTTGGCGACGGTAAGACCGATGCGGGGATGCCCCAGCGAATTCAGGCGGCCGAGAATGGTGATTTGCGGCGTGCCAGCCCGTTGTGGCTGCTGGAAGACGAATGTGAAATGATTGGGAGTTAACAAACGTAACTCCCTGGGAAATGCGAGCTTAACCACTCAGGGGTTAGCTTTATTACTTGGAAACGGTCAGACGAGAGCGGCCTTTAGCACGACGACGTGCCAGAACCTGACGACCATTTTTAGTAGCCATACGAGCACGGAAGCCGTGAGAACGGTTGCGCTTCAGTACAGACGGTTGAAAAGTGCGTTTCATGGCGATTTCTACCTAAACTTGAATAAATTCAATGGCTTTTACAGATATCCGAACAAACATCGAACGACGGACGTCGAAGCCATGGGTGATTAAAGAGGCCGGATTGTAATAATTGTACACTCCGGAGTCAATTCTCTTTCCTTAAATCCCTTCGTTTTTCGCACGTTTTCGCGTGGAAAATGAGCAGCGTTAACGCCGTAATGACGGGCATTACGCGCCGGGGGGAAGATTATAAAGGCTGCCGGGCAAAGCGCAAGGATCGAGCGGGATCTTTATTAGATCGTTTAAGCAGTAAAGTGGCTTTACTCATTAATTTTTCCAATATGCGTGCGAAATCCTGCAGCACTTCCCCAGGATCGTTTACACTTACCCGGTTCTGGATCATCCTGTGGATAAATCGGGAAGAATCTGTGAGAAACAGAAGATCTCTCGCGCAGTTTAGGCTATGATCCGCGGTCCTGATCGTTTCAACGGATCCTGGTCAGGCATTAACACGACATTCTTCAGGTGTGCCATGGTGTCACCTTTAGGATCCCGTGTATAACCGCATACAGCGGTTCGTACGTCACCCTCCATGCAGGGTCTTTTCGACGTGCGCCAACAATCATGAATGTTTCAGCCTTTGTCATTATCGACTTTTGTTCGAGTGGAGTCCGCCGTGTCACTTTCGCTTTGGCAGCAGTGTCTTGCCCGATTGCAGGATGAGTTACCAGCCACAGAGTTCAGTATGTGGATACGCCCGTTGCAGGCGGAACTGAGCGATAACACGCTGGCTTTGTATGCGCCAAACCGTTTTGTGCTCGACTGGGTAAGGGATAAATACCTCAATAACATCAATGGATTGTTGAATAATTTTTGCGGCGCAGATGCCCCGCAACTGCGTTTTGAAGTGGGAACTAAACCCGTCACTCAGACGCTAAAAACGCCTGTTAATCATGTTGTTGCGCCAGCGCATGTTGCGCAAGTGCAACCACAACGCGCAGCGCCTGCGGCGCGCCCGGGTTGGGACAACGTACCGGCCCCGGCGGAGCCAACCTATCGCTCCAACGTCAACGTTAAACATACTTTTGATAACTTCGTCGAAGGTAAATCCAACCAGCTGGCGCGCGCGGCGGCACGCCAGGTTGCGGACAACCCAGGCGGTGCCTATAACCCGTTATTCCTTTATGGCGGTACCGGTTTAGGTAAAACGCACCTGTTGCATGCAGTGGGTAACGGCATTATGGCGCGCAAACCTAATGCCAAAGTGGTGTATATGCACTCCGAGCGTTTTGTACAGGACATGGTAAAAGCCCTGCAAAACAATGCGATCGAAGAGTTTAAACGCTACTACCGCTCCGTTGACGCGTTGCTGATTGACGATATTCAATTCTTCGCCAATAAAGAACGATCCCAGGAAGAGTTTTTCCACACCTTTAACGCCTTGCTGGAAGGTAATCAGCAGATCATTTTGACGTCGGATCGTTATCCAAAAGAGATCAATGGCGTTGAAGATCGTCTGAAATCCCGCTTCGGTTGGGGGTTGACGGTCGCGATCGAACCGCCGGAACTGGAAACTCGCGTCGCGATCCTGATGAAAAAAGCGGACGAAAACGACATTCGTTTGCCAGGTGAAGTAGCGTTCTTTATCGCCAAGCGTCTACGCTCTAACGTACGTGAACTGGAAGGCGCGCTGAACCGGGTTATCGCCAACGCGAATTTTACCGGTCGCGCTATCACCATCGATTTTGTGCGGGAAGCGCTGCGCGATCTGCTGGCGTTGCAGGAAAAACTGGTCACCATCGACAATATTCAGAAGACGGTGGCGGAGTATTACAAAATCAAAATCGCGGATCTGCTTTCTAAGCGTCGATCTCGCTCGGTAGCGCGTCCGCGTCAGATGGCTATGGCGCTGGCAAAAGAGCTTACTAACCACAGTCTGCCGGAAATTGGCGACGCGTTTGGTGGGCGTGACCACACTACCGTTCTTCATGCCTGCCGCAAGATTGAGCAGTTGCGTGAAGAAAGCCATGATATTAAAGAAGATTTCTCCAATTTAATCAGAACATTATCTTCGTGACGCTATGAAATTTACCGTTGAACGTGAACATTTATTAAAACCGCTTCAGCAGGTCAGCGGCCCGCTGGGTGGTCGTCCTACGCTGCCAATTCTCGGTAACCTGTTGCTGCAGGTTGCAGACGGTACGCTTTCTCTGACCGGCACCGACCTTGAAATGGAAATGGTGGCGCGCGTTGCGTTAATTCAGCCTCATGAAGCAGGCGCAACCACTGTCCCGGCGCGGAAATTCTTTGATATCTGCCGTGGTTTGCCGGAAGGCGCTGAAATTGCCGTCCAGCTGGAAGGCGATCGGATGCTGGTGCGCTCTGGCCGCAGCCGTTTCTCGCTTTCCACGTTGCCTGCTGCTGACTTCCCGAATCTGGATGACTGGCAGAGCGAAGTTGAATTCACTTTGCCACAGGCGACGATGAAACGTCTGATTGAAGCCACTCAGTTTTCAATGGCGCATCAGGACGTTCGCTATTACTTAAACGGTATGCTGTTCGAAACCGAAGGCGAAGAGCTGCGCACCGTGGCGACCGATGGTCACCGTCTGGCGGTCTGCTCCATGCCGGTCGGACAACCGCTGCCGAACCATTCGGTGATCGTGCCGCGTAAAGGCGTGATTGAGCTGATGCGTATGCTTGATGGCGGCGATAACCCGCTTCGTGTGCAAATCGGCAGCAACAACATTCGCGCGCACGTCGGCGATTTTATCTTTACGTCTAAGCTGGTTGATGGCCGTTTCCCTGATTATCGCCGCGTATTGCCGAAGAATCCCGACAAACATCTGGAAGCCGGTTGCGATATTCTCAAACAGGCCTTTGCCCGTGCGGCGATCCTCTCGAATGAGAAATTCCGTGGCGTGCGTCTGTATGTGAGCGAAAACCAGCTCAAAATCACCGCCAATAACCCGGAACAGGAAGAAGCGGAAGAGATTCTGGATGTTACTTATCCGGGAACTGAAATGGAGATCGGCTTTAACGTCAGCTATGTGCTGGATGTGCTTAATGCGCTGAAGTGCGAAAACGTACGCATCATGCTGACCGACTCTGTTTCCAGTGTACAAATTGAAGATGCAGCCAGCCAGAGCGCGGCTTACGTCGTTATGCCAATGCGTTTATAGAAAAGTATCGGGCTATCTTACTTGTTATTCCGGCTCCGGGCAGTGCTCGCAACCCTCACGTACTCCAGTACGCTCAGGTTGCTGCGCGCTGGCCGTAACCAGACTAACTGCGACGATAACGCCCTGGTTATGAGCTGATCATGTCACTGACGCGCTTACTCATCAAAGATTTCCGCAACATCGAAAGCGCGGATCTCGCTTTATCTCCCGGCTTTAACTTTCTGGTAGGCGCGAACGGCAGTGGCAAAACCAGTGTCCTGGAAGCCATCTATACGCTCGGTCATGGTCGGGCGTTTCGCAGTTTGCAGATTGGTCGCGTGATTCGCCACGAGCAGGAATCGTTTGTTCTTCATGGTCGTTTGCAGGGTGAAGAGCGTGAGACCTCCATCGGCCTGACCAAAGACAAACAGGGCGACAGCAAAGTCCGCATTGACGGCACCGACGGCCACAAGGTCGCTGAACTGGCGCACCTGATGCCGATGCAGTTGATTACGCCCGAGGGCTTTACTTTACTCAACGGCGGTCCCAAATACAGAAGAGCGTTCCTCGACTGGGGTTGCTTTCATAATGAGACCGGATTCTTTACCGCCTGGAGCAATCTCAAGCGTTTGCTTAAACAACGCAATGCCGCGTTGCGTCAGGTGAGTCGATATGAACAATTACGCCCGTGGGATAAAGAGCTGATCCCGCTGGCGGAACAAATCAGTACCTGGCGCGCGCAGTATAGCGCCGGTATCGCTGCCGATATGGCGGATACCTGCCAGCAATTTTTACCCGAGTTTTCTCTCTCTTTCTCTTTTCAGCGAGGCTGGGAAAAAGAGACGGATTATGCCGAGGTGCTGGAGCGGGGCTTCGAACGCGACCGCATGTTGACCTATACCGCGCACGGGCCGCATAAAGCGGACTTCCGTATTCGCGCCGACGGTGCGCCGGTTGAAGATACCTTATCGCGTGGGCAGCTAAAGTTGCTGATGTGTGCCTTACGTCTGGCGCAAGGGGAGTTTCTGACCCGTGAAAGCGGGCGGCGCTGCCTCTACCTGATAGATGATTTTGCCTCTGAACTTGATGATGCGCGTCGTGGGCTGCTGGCCAGCCGCTTAAAAGCGACGCAATCTCAGGTTTTTGTTAGCGCGATCAGCGCTGACCACGTTCTTGACATGTCGGACAAAAATTCGAAGATGTTCACCGTGGAAAAGGGTAAAATAACGGATTAACCCAAGATAAAATGAGCGAGAAACGTTGATGTCGAATTCTTATGACTCCTCCAGTATCAAAGTCCTGAAAGGGCTGGATGCGGTGCGTAAGCGCCCGGGTATGTATATCGGCGACACGGATGACGGCACCGGTTTGCACCACATGGTATTCGAGGTGGTAGATAACGCTATCGACGAAGCGCTCGCGGGTCACTGTAAAGATATCGTGGTGACGATTCACGCTGACAACTCCGTGTCCGTTACTGATGATGGCCGTGGTATCCCGACCGGCATTCACCCGGAAGAGGGCGTTTCGGCAGCGGAAGTTATCATGACCGTTCTGCACGCAGGCGGTAAATTCGATGATAACTCGTATAAAGTGTCCGGCGGTCTGCACGGCGTGGGTGTTTCTGTCGTTAACGCCCTGTCTCAGAAACTGGAACTGGTGATTCGCCGTGAAGGTAAAATTCATCAGCAAACTTACGTGCACGGTGTACCGCAAGCACCGCTGGCGGTGACCGGTGAGACTGAAGTAACCGGAACCCAGGTGCGCTTCTGGCCAAGCCATGAAACCTTTACCAACGTTGTTGAATTTGAATACGACATTCTGGCGAAGCGTCTGCGTGAGCTCTCCTTCCTGAACTCCGGCGTTTCTATTCGTCTGCGTGATAAGCGTGACGGTAAAGAAGACCATTTCTACTATGAAGGCGGCATCAAGGCGTTTGTTGAGTATCTCAACAAAAACAAAACGCCGATCCACCCGAATATCTTCTATTTCTCCACCGAAAAAGACGGTATCGGCGTTGAAGTCGCGCTGCAGTGGAACGATGGCTTCCAGGAAAACATCTACTGCTTCACCAACAACATTCCGCAGCGTGATGGCGGTACTCACCTTGCAGGCTTCCGTGCGGCGATGACCCGTACCCTGAACGCCTACATGGACAAAGAAGGTTACAGCAAGAAAGCGAAAGTCAGCGCCACCGGCGACGATGCCCGTGAAGGTCTGATTGCTGTCGTTTCTGTGAAAGTACCGGATCCGAAATTCTCCTCACAGACCAAAGACAAGCTGGTCTCTTCTGAGGTGAAATCGGCGGTTGAACAGCAGATGAACGAACTGTTGGCCGAATATCTGCTGGAAAACCCTTCCGACGCCAAAATTGTGGTTGGCAAGATTATCGATGCAGCCCGTGCGCGTGAAGCGGCACGTCGCGCCCGTGAAATGACCCGTCGTAAAGGCGCGCTGGACTTAGCTGGCCTGCCGGGCAAACTGGCGGACTGCCAGGAGCGCGATCCAGCCCATTCTGAACTGTACCTGGTGGAAGGGGACTCGGCGGGCGGCTCTGCGAAGCAGGGGCGTAACCGTAAGAACCAGGCGATTCTGCCGCTGAAGGGTAAAATCCTTAACGTTGAGAAAGCGCGTTTCGACAAGATGCTCTCTTCTCAGGAAGTGGCGACGCTGATCACCGCGCTTGGTTGCGGTATTGGTCGCGACGAGTACAACCCGGATAAACTGCGCTATCACAGCATCATCATCATGACGGATGCGGACGTCGATGGTTCGCACATCCGTACGCTGCTGCTGACGTTCTTCTACCGTCAGATGCCGGAAATCGTTGAACGCGGCCACGTCTACATTGCACAGCCACCGCTGTACAAAGTGAAGAAAGGCAAGCAGGAACAGTACATTAAAGACGATGAAGCAATGGATCAGTACCAGATCTCTATCGCTCTGGATGGTGCGACGTTGCACACTAACGCTCACGCTCCGGCGCTGGCCGGTGAAGCACTGGAAAAACTGGTCTCTGAGTACAACGCCACGCAGAAAATGATTGGTCGTATGGAGCGCCGCTACCCACGCTCACTGCTGAAAGAACTGGTTTACCAACCGACGCTGGCCGAAGCCGATCTGGCTGATGAAGCGAAAGTCACGGCCTGGGTTGCTCAGTTGGTTAACGTGCTGAATGAAAATGAAATGCACGGCAGTACCTGGAATAGCCTTGTGCGTAAAGACGCTGAGCTGAACCTGTTCGAACCGATCATTCGCGTGCGCACCCACGGCGTTGATACCGACTATCCGCTGGATCACGAGTTTGTGACCGGTGGTGAATACCGTCGTATTTGTACGCTTGGCGAAAAACTGCGTGGTCTGATTGAAGACGACGCGTTTATCGAACGTGGCGAGCGCCGTCAGCCTGTTGCCAGCTTCGAGCAGGCGCTGGACTGGCTGGTGAAAGAGTCCCGTCGTGGTCTGTCTATTCAGCGTTATAAAGGTCTGGGCGAAATGAACCCGGAACAGCTGTGGGAAACCACGATGGATCCAGAAAGCCGTCGTATGCTGCGTGTTACAGTAAAAGATGCGATTGCCGCTGACCAGTTGTTCACTACGCTGATGGGCGACGCCGTTGAACCGCGTCGTGCGTTTATCGAAGAAAACGCCCTGAAAGCGGCGAACATCGATATCTAACGTGTACCCAGGTCTACTCCTGTAGGCCTGATAAGCGAAGCGCCATCAGGCATTTCGTCAACGTTTGCCGGATGGCGGCTTAGGCCTTATCTGGCCTACAACCGATCTGCAAAAGGGGAATCCCGATTCCCCTTTCCATCCCCCTTTTCGTTGCTGTTTTTTGAGCTAAATCGCGTTAGCATGAGGACAGACTCATTTAATCCGGGGAACTCATGGCTATCAAACTTATTGCTATCGATATGGATGGCACACTTCTGCTGCCCGATCACACCATTTCACCTGCGGTTAAAACGGCAATTGCCGCTGCACGCGCACGCGGTGTTAACGTGGTGCTGACCACTGGGCGCCCGTTTGCGGGTGTCCACAGCTATCTGAAAGAGCTTCACATGGAACAACCCGGTGATTACTGTATTACCTATAACGGTGCGCTGGTGCAGAAAGCGAGTGATGGCAGTACCGTTGCGCAAACCGCGTTAAGCTATGACGACTATCGCTATCTTGAGCAACTCTCCCGTGATGTCGGTTCCCACTTCCATGCGCTGGATCGCAACACGCTGTATACGGCAAACCGCGACATTAGCTATTACACGGTTCATGAATCTTTTATCGCGACCATCCCACTGGTGTTCTGTGAAGCGGAGAAAATGGATCCGGCAACGCAGTTCCTGAAAGTGATGATGATTGATGAACCCGCCATCCTCGATAAAGCCATCGCCCGCATTCCGGCAGAGGTAAAAGAGAAATACACGGTGCTGAAAAGTGCGCCGTACTTCCTCGAAATTCTGGATAAACGCGTGAATAAAGGCACCGGCGTGAAATCGCTGGCCGATGCTCTTGGAATTAAACGCGATGAAATCATGGCCATTGGCGATCAGGAAAACGACATTGCGATGATCGAGTTCGCTGGCATGGGCGTGGCGATGGACAACGCGATTTCGTCAGTAAAAGAGGTTGCCAACTTCGTCACCAAATCCAACCTGGACGATGGCGTGGCGTACGCCATTGAGAAGTTTGTGCTGAATTAATCCACCTTCCGACAATAAACGCTTTTCTGACCCGCATCTGCTGCGGGTTTTTTTATCCTGGGCGCGGGTCACATCTCCGCTGCTGTATTGGCTGTCTGCTTGCACGGATTTCTGGCGGTCTGTTGATCCTGATTCTGCGGGATATGCGCGACGCCGCTTTGCATAATCCATTTTCTGCTCAATGCCGAAGTTAACATTCGACTCTTGATAATCTTACCGTAGAGCTTTATTCGCAGTTTTCGGGTGGCGCTTCGATAGGCGTCATTCAAATTCTGAGTATCCTGCATAAATACGGATTTCAATATTTCAGCGCTGTCCAGCGCGTAGCTAATCCCCTCCAGAGAACTGGCGCTGATGAACCCCGCTGCTTCACCAATCAGAAACGCATTGTCTTTTCCGCAGACAAAATCTGCCCAGCGCGAGGGGAACAGCACGGTACATTTTTCGCTTTTTAGCGGTTTGCCAAACTGAAAATGGAAGTTTTCCATTTTTGCTTTTAGCGCATCAAAGCGTGCCTGCCCGTCTTTCATCGGATAGGCGCCGCCGAAGATAAAATAACCGTCTTTGCTGATACTCCATGAGTAACAGTCCGTGACGTCGTTATCAAAAATGCAGGCGTAAAATGGTTCGGGGTGTTTTTCAGCGAACCATTGCTGAAGCGCGACGTATTTACGGATCTGATGCTCAGGATACAGATGGCGGCGAACCAGCGAATTTGCGCCGTCGGCACCCACCAGATAGCGAGCGGTAATATGTTGCTCCCAGCCATCGGCGCGAAAGATAACGTGCCACTTGTCATCTTCTCGCCAAATTTTCCGGCACAGACTGTCGTGGTAAACCGCGACCTCATCAGGGATAAGTGATTTCATCCATAAATCAAATGCGTGGCGGTTGATATTGATGTAACTGCGTTGATAGTTACGCGTCAGTTCTGCCGCGACATCCACCGTTTTAACGCTGAAAATCTGCGGGTTTGCGATCACATCGACCGGTAATGTAATGCCATCACGAATAAACGAACGCTGGGCATCCGGCGCCAGCAGGCCGCCGCAGGGTTTTGTGAAGCCATCTGTTCCGCACTGGCGCTTTTTATCCAGCGCAATGACTCGCTTCTTTCCGCTCAAATGCCGCGCCAGCGCTGATCCTGCCGGACCTAAACCGATAATTGCCACGTCAAAGTGTTCCATCTCTTTCCCCGCAGTCATTGAGATGGAGGGATGGTAAAACCTGAAAGTGAAGTCCTTGTGAAGTATGATGGCCGGAATTGTCTCGCATCAGGGTTCTTGCAATGAAACAAATCACCTTTGCGCCACGTCATCATCAGCTTACCAATATCAATACCTGGACTCCGGATAGCCAGTGGCTGGTGTTTGATGTACGCCCGTCTGGCGCTTCTTTTACCGGGGAAACCATAGAGCGGGTAAACGTTGAGACCGGGGCCGTCGAGGTGATTTATCGCGCCACGCAGGGGGCGCATGTGGGTGTGGTGACCGTTCATCCACAAGAGGATAAATATGTTTTTATTCATGGGCCTGAGAATCCTGATGCCGCGTGGCATTACGATTTTCACCATCGTCGGGGAGTCATTGCGTATCAGGGAAGCGTTGCTAACCTGGATGCGATGGATATTACCGCCCCGTACACGCCCGGCGCACTGCGCGGTGGTAGCCATGTACATGTCTTCAGCCCGAACGGCGAGTTTGTCAGTTTCACCTATAACGATCACGTCCTGCATGAACGGGACCCTGCGCGGGATCTGCGCAACGTCGGCGTTGCCGCGCCGTGGGGGCCGGTCACGGTGTCGGGGCAGCATCTTCGTGAGTACAGCGGTAGCCACTGGTGTGTGCTGGTCAGTCAAACGACACCCACCCCGAGCCCTGGCAGCGATGAGATTAATCGTGCCTATGAAGAGGGCTGGGTCGGGGACCATACACTGGCCTTTATCGGAGATACGTTGTCGGTGAAGGGTGAAAAGGTGCCGGAGTTGTTTCTCGTCGATCTGCCGCGTGAAGAAAGCGGCTGGAAACAGGCGGGAGAGACGCCTCTGGCAGGAACCGAATCATTGATGCCTGCGCCGCCAGTTGGGGTGACTCAGCGTCGTCTGACGTTTACTCATGAGAATGCTTATCCCGGACTGGTGAATGTGCCGCGTCACTGGGTGCGTAGCAATCCGCAGGCCACAGAGATTGCGTTTTTGATGCGCGATGAGCGTGGTGTTGTTCAGCTGTGGTTGATCTCTGCGCAAGGGGGGGCACCGCGTCAGCTGACCCATCATGCAACGGATATTCAGTCGGCGTTTAACTGGCATCCGTCGGGAAAATGGCTGGGGTATGTGCTGGAAAATCGAATTGCCTGCTGCGACGCGCGCAGCGGAGATGTCTGTTTCCTGACGCCGGAGCATGGCAATCCGCCTTCTGCTGATGCCGTTGTTTTCTCACCGGATGGGCGACACATCGCGTGGATGGAAGACGTACAGGGTTTCCGTCAGCTGTGGGTGACAGAAACCGGGCGTTAAATCAGGGCGTGGACATTTCTGCCGGGGGGATAACGGAGTTCATTATCTGCGTTTTCTCCTCGCTTCTTTCGACGCGTGATCTGACCGAGTTATCTTTGCGGAAAAGATCCCACGGCAGAAGCAGGGTGTCCATCACGGCGGTGAACGGCATGTCGAGTATTGCCAGAGACTTTGTTCCCCAGTTTGTATCACTCTCACTGATCATCGTAGCGCTGGCGCGAGTGCCAGGATAAGTCCCTTCCTTACCGCCAGTATGTGACATTACGCTTGAGCAACCACCCAGTAAAACCATTCCGCCGCACATCACCAGCGGTAACAACACATTTTTTATCATGATTCATTCATCTGTTGATCAACGGTGTTTGCATGATGGGTTATAGCGTTCCATTGCCCGGAAAAATACCATCAGCATGTCGCACTGTGGTGCTTATCGCACTTTAACGATCTGTGCTTCCCCCCCAGTCTATGCCATAGACAGCAAACTGCAAAAAAAGTCTCTTTTAAGCGCTTGAAAAGTTCATATCAGGACCCATTTTTAGGGTAAGGACAACGAAGAGCATGCCTGAGGGGTGTTCTGTCCACCAGACCTGTCCATGATGGAAGGTCTCATATTCTCGCTGATTTCAGGAGCTATTGATTATGCGTAATTTTGATTTATCCCCGCTGTACCGTTCCGCTATTGGTTTTGATCGTCTGTTTAACCTGCTTGAAAACAATCAGGGCCAGAGTAATGGCGGCTACCCTCCGTATAACGTTGAGCTGGTGGATGAAAACCATTACCGCATTGCGATTGCTGTAGCAGGGTTTGCGGAAAGCGAGCTGGAGATTACCGCCCAGGATAATCTGCTGGTGGTGAAAGGCGCTCATGCTGATGAGCAAAAAGAACGTACTTACCTTTATCAGGGTATTGCCGAGCGCAACTTTGAACGCAAGTTCCAGTTAGCAGAGAACATTCATGTTCGAGGTGCAAACCTGGTGAACGGTCTGTTGTATATCGAACTTGAGCGCGTGATTCCTGAAGCGAATAAACCGCGCCGTATCGAAATTAATTAATTCTGTCGGGCCGCGTTGTGCGGCCTGTTATCCCCCATGCTCGCCGTCAGGGAGCATATGCAAATCTGCGGATTTGCAGGTACTTACTCGCTTCTTAGAAGGAGAAATGATGATGCGTAACTACGATTTATCCCCGCTGCTGCGTCAATGGATCGGTTTTGACAAACTGGCCAACGCCTTGCAAAACACCAGTGAAAGTCAGAGCTTTCCACCCTATAACATCGAAAAAAGCGACGATAACCACTATCGCATTACCCTTGCGTTGGCCGGTTTCTGTCAGGAAGATCTGGATATTCAACTGGAAGGCACACGCCTGACGGTGAAAGGTAGCCCGGAGCAACCGGAAAAAGAGACCAAATGGTTACATCAGGGGCTGGTCATTCAGCCGTTCAGTTTGAGCTTTACGCTGGCTGAACATATGGAAGTCTCTGGTGCAACATTCACCAACGGATTACTGCACATTGATTTAACGCGCAATGTGCCAGAATCCCTTGCGCCGCAGCGTATCGAGATCCAGGAACGCCCTGCGTTAGATAGCTAATTTGCTGTTTGTCCTCGCCCCGCCAGAAATGACGGGGCTTTTTTGTGCTTTACCACCCATACATACCGCCTGTTCTCTGCGAAAATCTGGTTAAAATAATAATGTTATTCACAGGGATCTAAAGATGAGTGAGATAGCATTAACGGTTAGCGTTCTGGCGTTGGCGGCGGTGGTTGGATTATGGATCGGCAACATCAGGATCCGTGGGGTAGGGTTGGGCATTGGCGGCGTGCTGTTCGGCGGGATTCTTGTCGGACATTATGCTGACCTGCTGGGTATTTCCCTAAGTGGCGAGATGCTGCATTTTATTCAGGAATTTGGCCTGATTCTCTTCGTCTACACCATTGGTATTCAGGTCGGTCCTGGTTTTTTTGCGTCATTGCGCGTTTCAGGTTTACGTCTGAATCTCTTTGCTGTGCTCATCGTTATTCTCGGCGGTTTGATCACCGCTATTCTGCATAAACTGTTTGCGATTCCGTTACCGGTCGTATTGGGAATATTCTCTGGTGCGGTGACCAATACCCCGGCATTGGGGGCGGGTCAGCAAATTCTGCGCGATCTGGGCACACCTGTAGAGGTGGTGGATCAGATGGGGATGAGCTATGCGATGGCGTATCCTTTCGGTATTTGCGGCATCTTACTCACGATGTGGCTGATGCGTATGATTTTTCGCGTCAACGTCGAGGAGGAAGCGCAACAGCATGAATCCACGCTTACCCGTGGGCACTCTCTGATCCAGACCATGAACATCCGTGTTGAGAACCCGAATCTCAACAATATGGCGATTCAGGATGTGCCAATCCTCAATAGCGACAAAATCATCTGTTCGCGACTTAAACGTGATGAAACGCTGATGGTGCCCTCACCAGGGACGATTATTCAGGTGGGCGATCTGCTACATCTGGTAGGGCAGCCAGGGGATCTGCACAATGCGCAGCTGGTGATTGGCCAGGAGGTGGAAACCTCACTATCGACACATGGCACGGCGTTGCGTGTTGAACGAGTGGTCGTCACCAATGAAAAAGTACTCGGAAAGCGCATTCGCGATTTGCGCCTAAAAGAGAACTATAACGTGGTGATCTCGCGGCTTAACCGCGCGGGTATTGAGCTGGTGGCAAGCGGTGAGATGAGTCTACAGTTTGGCGATATTCTCAACCTGGTCGGACGGCCTTCTTCAATTGAAGCAGTAGCCAATGTCGTGGGCAACGCCCAACAAAAGCTGCAACAGGTACAGATGTTACCGGTGTTTATTGGTATCGGGCTGGGCGTGCTGCTTGGGTCAATCCCGCTGTTTATACCGGGGTTCCCGGTGGCGTTAAAGCTGGGGCTGGCGGGCGGGCCGCTGATCATGGCGCTAATTCTGGGGCGTATTGGCAGCATTGGTAAGCTGTACTGGTTTATGCCACCGAGCGCTAACCTGGCGTTGCGCGAGCTGGGTATTGTGCTGTTTCTTGCTGTGGTGGGGCTGAAGTCTGGCGGTGATTTTGTCGATACCCTGACGCAAGGCGAGGGTTTAAGCTGGATTGGTTATGGCATCTTTATCACCGCAATTCCGCTCATCACGGTAGGTCTGTTGGCGCGTATCTTCGCTAAAATGAACTATCTGACGTTGTGTGGGATGTTGGCCGGGTCGATGACAGATCCGCCTGCGCTGGCGTTTGCCAATAATCTGCACGCCACCAGTGGGGCGGCGGCGCTCTCGTATGCGACGGTATACCCGCTTGTAATGTTCCTGCGTATTATCACTCCGCAGCTGCTGGCGGTGATTTTCTGGGGGCTAGGCTAGGCAGGCATCTGCATCAGGGGGAATTCGTTCGTGGCGCGTTTGCCGGGGTGTCCGGCAAACAGGCTAAACCGGCGAATTCCCCGTCAGTACAGAAAATATCAGGATTAACAGAACGATGCCGCATACCACTCCAATGCCAAAGAGCAGGGCGTGAAAAGCGAGTGTTCCTCCTCCAAAGATCAGCGCGCCACGAATACTCCAGCTATTTTCTTTACGCATACCGCCGATAAAAGCACAAACCAACGCGATGACAGCGAGTGCAATACCGCTGTTATCCAGGATCTTATCGATATTGACCGCGCCTTTTCCCTCGGCGACAGAGGGAGAGGGGGACTCGCCTCTCAGGCCGGCAATAATGCCTTTTTTGACGGCGGAGACCTGCGTTGCAACCACGCTCTCCAGTGTGGGCGGCGGCGCGGAAAAGGGGCCAAAAGAGAAATGGAAAATACTGAGAATCAACGCAATGGCGCCGAACAGCATTCCCGGTAAGCTACATTTGTTTTGCGATATGATGTCCATCTGACCTCCCAGTGCTGAACGACACAGAGCATAGCAGTAATACGGCGTTCGCCATTCTGAAAGTGAGCAGGAATAACAGTAAAACGCAGCATTAAAAGGAGCCCTGATGAAGATTTCTCTCCCTGGGGAAGCGCCGGATTACCGCTTCTCGCTGGCAAACGAGCGTACTTTTCTGGCGTGGATCCGCACCGCGCTGGGTTTTCTGGCGGCGGGTGTTGGTCTTGACCAGTTGGCGCCGGATTTTGCCACGCCAGTGATTCGCGAGCTATTGGCGTTGCTACTGTGCTTGTTTTCTGGTGGCCTGGCGATTTACGGCTACCTGCGATGGGTGCGTAATGAAAAGGCGATGCGTCTGAAAGAGGACCTGCCGTACACCCGCAGTTTGTTGATTATCAGTCTGATTCTGATGGTCGTCGCGGCAATCGTTATGGTGTTGGTACTGTATGGCGGATAGCCGTAAAGCGCGTCGCATTGCCGATCCGGGGCTTCAGCCGGAGCGCACGTCGCTGGCCTGGTTTCGCACCTTGCTGGGCTATGGCGCGCTAATGGCGCTGGCGTTGAAACATCACTGGCACCAGGCGGGATTCTTGTTCTGGGTTTCTATTGGCGTGCTGGCAATCGTGGCAATCATACTCTGGCGTTATACCCGCAGTCGTCACCTGATGGACGTCGCCCATTATGATTTTTCTCAATCTCGCGTGGTGCGTGACAAATTTATGATCTCCCTCGCGGTGTTATCCCTCGCAATACTGTTTGCTGTAACACATGTTCGCCAACTTATCGCGTTTATCGGGGATAGTGTATGACGGGAAATGAAAACAAGGATGTCAGTGAGGAGGCGTACCAAATCGTTGTCAACCGCGAGAATAGTCAGCAAGCGCAAGAACTGTATCGGAACTTACAGCAGCCTGGCATCAGGGTTGTGCGGTTTATCCCCCATATCGAGTTTGATAAGCATGGTCATTTAACCGCAGAGTCGGTAACCGCAGAAGGGTGGAGGCGGTTTTTAAATGCGGTATTTGCTATCTGGGTTCGGGAAGATGTTAACCGGATATCCATTCAGCTTTTTGATAAGATCTTAACGCAGTGGTGCGGTCGCGCTGATGCGGTGAATTTACAGGATATTTCGCCTGTCGGCGCAGATTGTCCGGGCTGTTCCGTATTGCGCTTCTGTGCTGGTGAATGTCTGAAACATCGTGATAGCAGCGGAAAAAGCGTGCTTTGTGCCGGTTATAAAGCCTTTATTAGCGACTCTTCGCCGTACATGCGCGTTATGCGCGACCTCATTAAGCAGCATCGCTCACCGATGGAACTGATGGCGATGCTGCGTCAACGTTAGCGGCCTTTTGCCAGGTACTGCGCCATTTCGGCTTCCGGTACCATTCCGCCGCCGGTTGCCCACACCAGATGGGTGGCGTGGCTTAACTGCTCAGCCGTGAACCCGTGCATCTGTTGGTATGCCGCTGAACCGCATACGCGCTGAGGTCCGCTCATCCCAGCCAGAGCAGACGGTTCCAGGCGAATGCCTTCTTCCTGCGCCAGCCAGCCCAACATGTCATACATGGTTTGATCGTCAAGGGTATACAGCCCGTCCAGAAAACGCTCCATCGCCCGACCCACAAAACCTGATGCTCGCCCCACCGCCAGCCCGTCCGCTGCTGTCAGGTTATCGATGCCAATCTCCTGAACGGAAATGGCGTCGTGCAGGCCAGTGTAAACGCCGAGCAACATGCAAGGAGAGTGGGTCGGTTCGGCGAAGAAGCAGTGAACGTTATCGCCAAACGCCAGTTTCAGGCCAAAAGCCACACCACCAGGACCGCCGCCGACGCCGCATGGCAGATAGACAAACAGCGGATGATCGGCATCCACCACGCGCCCCTGCTGCGCGAACTGTGCTTTCAGGCGCTGCCCGGCGACTGCGTAACCTAAGAACAACGTGCGGGAGTTTTCATCATCAATAAAGAAACAGTTTGGATCGGACTCCGCCGCCTTACGCCCTTGTTCCACTGCCACGCCGTAATCTTCTTCGTACTCGACCACCGTCACACCGTGGCTGCGCAGTTTGGCTTTTTTCCACGCACGGGCATCGGCAGACATATGCACGGTAACCTTAAAGCCGATACAGGCACTCATGATGCCGATCGACAGCCCCAGGTTACCGGTCGAACCTACCGCGATGCTGTACTGGCTGAAGAATTTTTTGAATTCAGGCGAGAGCAGCACGCTGTAATCATCTTCAGTGGTGAGCAGCCCAGCCTCCAGCGCCAGTTTCTCTGCGTGGGTCAGTACTTCATAAATCCCGCCACGGGCCTTAATCGAGCCGGAAATAGGCAGATGGCTGTCTTTTTTCAGCAGAATTTCACCGCAGATAGACTGTCCGTACTCTTTTTCCAGCCGTTTCTGCATCGCAGGAATGGCCGCCAGTTCGGATTCAATAATCCCGCCGGTAGCGGCGGTTTCCGGGAAGGCTTTCGCCAGATACGGCGCAAAGCGGGCCAGGCGAGCGTGGGCGTCCTGAACATCCTGTTCCGTCAGGCCGACATACGGTAAACCTTCTGCCAGCGAGGTTGTGGCCGGGTTAAACCAGGTCGTTTCTTTGAGAGCGACCAGATCCTCCACCAAAGGATACTGGGCGATGAGATTTTGAATGTTTTCCATAGTACGTCTCTTTGCGCTTAGATAATAAAGGAAAGCAGGAATGTGCAAGCCAGTGCAATAACCGACGCGATAAATGTCGCAGTCGTATAGTATTTAAACGTCTCATTCAACGTGGCGCCGCAGTATTGCTTCACCAGCCAGAAGAGGGAATCTGTGACGATCGTGCAGCCAATTGCGCCGGAACCGATAGCAATAGCGATGATCTCCGGGCTTACGTTGGGATAGAGCGGCAGCATCGGCGCGACAATTGCCGTTGCGCCCATCATCGCGACGGTTGCCGAACCGACTGCAGCATGCAGGATCAGCGCCACCAGCCAGGCCAGCAGGATGGGGTGCATATGCATATTGGAGAGGAGCACCGCAAGGGTATCCGCCAGGCCGCTACTCTTCAGAATGGCGTTGAACGCGCCGCCCGCACCGATAATCAGCAGAATGTTAGCAATTGAACCAAAACCGTTTTCGGTATGGGTGAGCAGCGTACCCATGCCGATATGCTGGCGCAAACCGAGAATGTAGTAAGCCACGAAAACCGCGATAAACATGGCAGTAATCGGGTTGCCGATAAACTCCAGCAGGGTGTACAACGTACTGCCTTTCGTCATGTTCAGTTCAGCGATGGTTTTTGCCAGCATCAGACCAATCGGCAGCAAGACGGTAAACAGGGTTGCGCTCAGTGACGGCAACGTATTTTCGTCACGGACTTTAAGGTCAGAAAATTCAGCGGGTACGGCTTTATACGGCAGACGGTTGCCGAGCAACTTCAGGAACAGCGGTCCGCCGATAAGCGAAGCCATCAGCCCTACCAGCAAGCCATAGACGATAACGGAACCGAGATCGGCACCCAGTTTATTTGCCACGAATAGCGCAGCCGGATGCGGCGGCACTACGCAGTGTACGGCCATCAGGGCGGTACATAACGGGATAGCCAGTTTCAGCAATGAGGTATTGGTTTTTTTGGCGATGGAGAACGCCAGCGGAATTAACAACACCACGCCCACTTCGACAAACAGCGTGATACCGCAGATAAGCCCCACCAGTACCATAATGACGTCGGCGGAGAGCCAGCGACAGCGCTGGAGCGTTAGGCCAATGCGTTCTGCCGCACCGGAAACTTCCATCATTTTGCCAAGAATGGTCCCCAGACCGATAACGGCGGCGAGGAAACCCAGCGTTCCGCCGATACCACTCTCAATGGCGTTAACCATCTCCAGCGGGCCCATATCCATCATCGTGCCCACAAAGAAACTGGCTAACAGCAATGCCAGAAACGGGTGGAATTTGAACTTCACGATGGTCAAAACGATTAACACGATGCTTATCAGCAGTGTGCTCACAACCCAGATTTGAGAGTGCATATCTCACCTTGCCCTGTGATTAAACTCAGGCTATTGAACAAAAAAACGGCGTAGGCTGACAAACGATATAATTTCCTCTTCACATGAGCCAGATTGCATCAAGTGGGTGATATACGTCTAAAAATGGCTGTTTTATGCGATATGCTTCACTCTGGTTCATCTTTGTGCTGATTTTTACAGCGTGATTTTTTACACTGCGAATAATCAAGAGAGGTTACAGAGGTGGTTATGGATCCCCTTCGCGAAGTCGGAAATCGTCTACTCAACGGCTGGCAGTTATCAAAGCTCTACACCTTTGAAGTGGCGGCAAGGCATCAGTCTTTTGCGCTGGCGGCAGACGAGTTGTCATTAAGCCCCAGCGCCGTCAGCCACCGTATTAACCAGCTTGAAGAAGAGCTGGGCATTCAGTTATTTGTTCGCTCACACCGGAAAGTGGAGTTAACTCACGAAGGAAAACGGGTGTTCTGGGCGCTGAAATCGTCGCTGGACACGCTGAACCAGGAGATCCTCGACATCAAAAACCAGGAGCTCTCCGGTACGCTCACGGTTTATTCGCGGCCTTCCATCGCCCAGTGCTGGCTGGTGCCCGCATTAGGTGATTTCACGCGCCGCTACCCGTCTATTTCACTGACCATTTTGACCGGTAACGACAACGTGAACCTCCAGCGTGCGGGTATAGACTTGGCGATCTACTTTGACGACGCACCCTCCGCGCAATTGACGCACCATTTCCTGATGGATGAAGCGATCCTGCCCGTATGCAGTCCGGACTATGCCCGCCGTTTTGACCTGCAGGACACGTTGGTTAACCTGCGTCACTGCACATTGCTGCATGATCGTCAGGCGTGGAGCAACGATTCAGGAACGGATGAATGGCACAGCTGGGCGCAACATTTTGGGGTGGATCTGCCGCTATCATCGGGGATTGGTTTCGATCGTTCTGATTTGGCGGTGATTGCCGCAATGAACCATATTGGCGTCGCGATGGGGCGTAAGCGGCTGGTGCAAAAACGCATCGACAGCGGGGAGCTTGTCGCGCCTTTCGGTGAGATGGCGCTTAAATGCCATCAGCACTACTACATGACCACGCTGCCTGGCAGGCAGTGGCCGAAAATTGAGGCCTTTATCGGCTGGCTGCAAGAGCAGGTGTCATGATGATTTATTACGTTTTCACCCTACACCAGATGTCGGAGATTATGCTAAATACGTGATATCCCTCCCGGTGAATGACTGAGGACAACCGTGTTAAAACCGCTCATCTCTCTCCTGCTGCTCGCCAGCGCCGCCGTTTGCGCGACCGAGCCGCCGTTAACGGCTGCGCATTATGCGCAGTTGCTGGGGCCAGGAATGGATGTCGACTGGGCGCGCACCGAAAGGGGCATCCGGGAATTTGATCCGCTGGTGGTCCGTGATTTCAAGGCTAAGGGATTAACCCACGTGCGCATTCGGGTTGCGGGCGAGCCAACGGAAGCGCGGTTAATTCACCTGCGTAAACTGGTTGAAGCCTGTAACCAGTATGGCGTGATCCCCATTATTGCGTATCAGGCCGAGGAGTATAAAAACGATCCCAGCGTCGGAAACGAAAAAGAGGTCGAAAACTGGTGGATTGCCGTGGCGCACTATTTTGCGCAAAGCTCGCCGCTGCTGGGTTTTGACCTGATTGATGAACCGGCGGAGAAACTCAATCACAATCAGGCTTCACTCAATCGGGTCTATGACAAAACCCTCCGCACGATCCATGCCATCGACCCACAGCGTATGATCTTTATTGCTCCACGCATGCGCGCCGCGCCGGAGGCGTTGTCGGATCTTAAACTGCCACCTGGAAGTCAAAACTATGTGCTGGCACAGTGGCATATCTTTCCGTGGGGGCCGTTAAAGAATAAGGGGAAATTCCCCTGGACCTCCGGCACATTGGCGGAAAAAGCCGCTATCCGCGCGCGAATAAACGCCGTCATACATTGGCAACAGAAAACCGGTCATGTCAGTTGGGTAGGGGGTTGGGCGGCAGGAGAAACCCTCAAAAATGCCCCATCGCCGTCACAGCTCGCCTTTGCCCGTTTTATGGCCTGTGAGCTGAAGAAAGCGAAAATCCCGTATGCTATCAACGCAGATACGCAGTTTTATGATGGGGAAGAGGGGACGTGGCGGCCCGCACTGGAACCGCTGTTGAACGCGATGGTATCGCCGATGTGTGAAAAGCCCGGCGATAAGCCGGGCCATCATCAGCTTAAACCGCCTGCTCCTGGTGGGACACACGAGACGCCAGCGGGAGCCAGCACAGTAAAATCAACAGCCCCATAAAGGTCATCAACATACCAAGGCTGGCTTGTCCGGTTTGCGGCATCATCGCAGAGAGCCATGCCAGCACGCCTGAACCGATGTTTTGCAAGCCACCTACCAACGCACCCGCTGTTCCGGCCAGGAACGGGAAAGGTTCCATCGCCCCGCTGGTTGCCAGCGGGAACAGCATGCCGGCGCCAAAGAAGAACAGCGCTGCCGGGATCAACAGCGTCCAGACGTTCATCACGCCGAACCAGCCAGGCACCCACATCATTACGCCAGCCAGCAGGCAACTGACCACCGATTGCCACATCAACGTGGAGAAGCGTTTATTGGGGCGACCAGCAAACCATGCGCCGAAAAACGCCGCCGGGATCGGCAGAATAAACAAGACGCTCACCACCATGCTGCTTAAACCTAATACGGCCCCCATCAGCACACCGGAACAGGCCTCGAAGACGGCAATCCCGGCCAGGCCGCCAATCAGCATCAGTAAATAACAGGTAAACGCGCCGTTACCGAACAGGGTTTTGTAGTTGGTGATAAGCCGTGTGCGCGGCGCGCCCGTCGGACGGGTCTCCGGCATCCAGCGCGCCATGCTAAAGGTAACGCCTGCGCAGAGGATCAGCAGAAAGATGTAACAGGCACGCCAGTTCCACAGGGTATCCAGCAGACCGCCGATCAGCGGAGCCATCAACGGGCTGACCAAAATCCCCATATTCAACAAGCTATTGGCGTGGCGCAGTTGTGTGCCTTCATACAGATCGCGCGGTAACGTCCGCGCCATCACGCCGCCAACGCCGGTCCCCATGCCCTGCATCGCACTGGCGGCAATCAGCACCGTCAGGCTGTGGGTAGTGATGGCAATCAGCGTGGCCAGCATAAAGATGGACATGCCAACGAGGATCACCGGGCGACGCCCGACACGGTCGGAAAGCGGGCCGTAAACCAACTGTGACAAACCGTAGGTCAACAGGTAGGCAGCCATCACGCTTTGGACGGCCCCTTCGCGGACATTCAGTTCACGCGCCATATCGGCAATTGCCGGGATATAGATGGTTTGCGCCATCTGACCCACTGCGACAAGTAATACCAACATCAACAACAAATTGACGTTTCTCTGCCTTTTCATTTCGCTGATTACTTTTTAAAAAGAGAAAAAATAAGAATAAGTGGCTATGGATTCCCATAAATGCGGGTGAAATCTACCACACATAAAAAAGAAGGCCAGATAGAAGACTGGAATGGTCTTTCAGCAGACGGCAGGATATGTAAACAAAATCCGGCAACAAATGTTGCCGGATTGCATCATGCCAGACGAAGTAACATGGCACCCGCGGCAATACCGCCAGCAGCGACGAGACGCAACCCAATCACCCGCTCTTTGAGCAATAGCCACGCGATAAGCGCGCCGAACAAAATAGACGTCTCGCGCAGCGCGGCGACCACCGCCAGGGGGGCCTGGGTCATCGCCCACAGAGCCAGCCCGTACGAGCCCATCGTGCCGATACCGCCAAAAATCCCTTTCTTCCAGTGCTGCACCAGGTAGCGTGCGGCCTCCTGGCGTCGGGCAATCATCGCCCAACCCAATAAGCAGGAGCCATTGAGAAAGAAGGTCCACAATGTGTATCCCAGCGCGGTTTCTGACAGTCGCACGCCCGTTCCGTCCACCAGAGTATATCCGGCTATAAAACAGGCGTTAATCAAGGCCAGAACCACTCCCTGCCGGGAACTGGCGTGACCGTTGCAGGCCATACCGAGGATGGCAATACAGATCACCACGATACCGACCCAGGCCAGCGCGGAGAGGCTGTCGCCGAGAAATAGTACGCTGATTATCGCGACCAGTAGCGGAGCGGAGCCACGCATTAAGGGATACGTTTGGCTCATATCCGAAACCTGATAGGTTTTGGCGACCAGAACGGTATAGACCACCTGGAGTGCGGTAGAGGCGGCTAAGAATGGGATACTGGCAACAACAGGCTGCGGGGCGAAGGGTAAACATACCAGCGCCATTAATGCGGCAGAACCGCTGACGCCAATCGCCGAGTAGAGTTTGTCGTTTCCTGCTTTCACAATGGCGTTCCAGCTGGCATGCAGCAGCGCGGCGAACAGCAAAATGCAGAAAACGGAAAGGGTCATGGCGACGGGTGCCTTAATGGATGTAATAAAAATGTAACATATCCTTGAGGTACACGCACCTGGCAAAGGGGGAAAGGGGAGCAGTTGCCCGCTCCCCTTTGGTGCGGCTTGAATCTGAATTACTTGAGGTATTTCAGAACAGCATCAAGCAGTTGCAGTGCAGCAACAATGAGTTTCAGGATAAGAATAGTGATATCCACGAGGCTCATACGCGTCTCCTGTGGTGAAGGAGCACTGTCAGCTGACGTACCTTTCCGCTGCCTGTTGCCAGCTGTTGCGCACGCGATCTCTCGGCGAGAAATGTTGTGCTTGTTGACGTAACACAGTGTGCTCACTCGGGGTTTAGGCGCTGACGGCACCACCCGTTTCAGCCAGGGCTTTGTTGCGCCGGTTTACGATGCGGCCCCGCATAACACATTGCGTACAGTGATATTATAGATGATTTACTGTATAAATAAACAGTAATTTGTAGACAAGACGGCATCTCTGCACCATACTCAAATGCGTCAAAATTCGTGCCGAAATTGCGTGTTCTTCGTGGAATGCGTATACTTCTTGTGTTGACATAACACAGTGTGCTTTGCGGTTACCAGCCGCATAACGCTGATAAAAACCTCGCTTCGGCGGGGTTTTTTTGTTTTTGCACTGTTCTCAGTGGTAATGTGATCATTGACTCATTTTTGCACAGATGAATTTATTTCCATTGTCACATCTAAAAAGCTGTGCTTGTATAAATCCTGTTAATCAATAAACAGACAAGGTCCCTAATGAACCCTTCCATGCTAACTGCGACCCTACTAAAAACTGCGCAACCTGCCGCAGTGGTCGTCGTGCGTGTGGTGGTGGTCGTCGGCAATGCGCCGTAGGGTCCGGAACACACGATTCCAAAACCCCGCCGGCGCAAACCGGGCGGGGTTTTTCGTTTAAGACCCTCCCCGGAACGCGAAGTGGTTCGGGTTGCAGGAAGGCGGCAAGTGAGTGAACGCAGCCAACGCATCTGCAACGTGAATGACTTAGCGTAAAGTCGGCCCAGAATAAAAGGACTGGAGCATGGCAAGTTCGGGCACAACATCCACACCTAAGCGCTTTACGGGCGCAGAATTGATCGTTCATTTACTGGAGCGCCAGGGCATCACCGTGGTGACCGGGATCCCGGGCGGTTCGATTCTCCCCGTCTACGACGCCTTAAGCCAAAGCACGCAAATCCGTCATATCCTGGCGCGCCACGAACAAGGCGCGGGGTTTATTGCGCAGGGTATGGCGCGAACTGACGGTAAACCCGCGGTTTGTATGGCCTGTAGCGGGCCGGGAGCAACAAACCTGGTGACGGCCATTGCTGATGCGCGTCTCGACTCTATTCCGTTGGTGTGTATCACCGGTCAGGTTCCGGCCTCCATGATCGGCACCGACGCCTTCCAGGAAGTGGACACCTACGGCATTTCTATCCCCATCACCAAACACAACTATCTGGTCAGAGATATTCACGAATTGCCGCAGGTGATGAGTGATGCTTTTCGCATTGCCCAGTCAGGACGCCCGGGGCCGGTGTGGATAGACATTCCTAAGGATGTTCAGACCGCGACGATTGAACTGGAAGAGCTGCCGCCAGCGGCAGAGAAATCACCCTCGCCGGAGTTCAGCACGGAAAGTATCCGTGACGCCGCCGCGATGATTAATGCGGCAAAACGTCCGGTGTTGTATCTCGGCGGTGGTGTCATCAATGCCCCTGCCCGCGTGCGTGAACTGGCGGAAAAAGCGCAGTTACCGACGACCATGACCTTAATGGCGCTGGGTATGCTGCCAAAAGCGCACCCGCTGTCGTTAGGCATGCTGGGTATGCATGGCGCGCGCAGCACCAACTTTATCCTGCAAGAGGCGGATTTACTGATTGTTCTGGGTGCGCGTTTTGATGACCGGGCGATTGGTAAAACGGAGCAGTTCTGCCCGAACGCCAAAATTATTCATGTCGATATCGACCGTGCGGAGCTGGGGAAAATTAAGCAGGCGCACGTGGCGATTCAGGCCGATGTGGATGATGTTCTGGCTCAGTTGATCCCCTATATTGACGTGCAGCCGCGTGAAGCGTGGCACCAGACGGTGGCGGATTTGCAGCGTGAGTTTCCGAGTGCAATCCCGCAAGAGCGCGATCCGCTCAGCCATTATGGGCTGATCAATGCCGTGGCGGCCTGCGTGGACGACAGCGCGATTGTCACCACCGATGTGGGGCAGCATCAGATGTGGACGGCGCAGGCGTATCCGCTCAACCGTCCTCGTCAGTGGCTGACCTCCGGTGGACTGGGCACCATGGGCTTTGGCCTGCCGGCAGCGATTGGCGCTGCGCTGGCGAACCCTGACCGTAAAGTATTATGTTTTTCCGGCGACGGCAGTCTGATGATGAATATTCAGGAGATGGCGACCGCCAGTGAAAACCAACTGGATGTGAAAATCATTCTGATGAACAACGAAGCGCTGGGTCTGGTCCATCAGCAGCAGAGTCTGTTTTACAAGCAGGGCGTCTTTGCCGCCACCTATCCTGGGATGATCAATTTTATGCAGATTGCCGCCGGATTTGGTCTGGAAACCTGTGATTTGAATAACGAAGCTGACCCGCAGGCGGCATTGCAGGCGATTATCCGCCGTCCGGGACCGGCGCTGATTCATGTGCGCATTGATGCGGAACAAAAAGTGTATCCGATGGTGCCGCCGGGCGCGGCAAATACAGAGATGGTGGGGGAATAAGCCATGCAGAAACAGTCACATGAAAACGTCATTCTCGAGCTCACCGTGCGTAACCATCCGGGGGTAATGACCCATGTCTGCGGCCTGTTCGCCCGTCGCGCCTTTAACGTGGAGGGCATCCTCTGTTTGCCGATCCAGAACAGCGACCACAGCCGTATCTGGCTACTGGTCAATGACGATCAACGCCTTGAACAGATGATAAGCCAGATAGACAAACTGGAGGATGTGGTGAAAGTCATTCGTAACCAGTCAGATCCAACCATGTTTAATAAGATTGCCGTCTTTTTCGAATAACAGCTCAAGGCTTGAACAGCAACGCGCTTATCGTTAAGGTAAGCGCGTTTTTTTTACCCGCCAGGACAGAACCATGATCACCGTTGCCCTTATTGACGATCACCTGATCGTCCGCTCCGGCTTTGCACAGTTGCTGGGGCTCGAACCTGATTTACAGGTTGTCGCCGAGTTCGGATCGGGACGTGAGGCGCTGGCGGGACTGCCGGGGCGCGGCGTGCAAGTCTGCATTTGCGACATTTCCATGCCGGATATTTCCGGGCTGGAGTTGTTAAGCCAACTGCCAAAAGGGATGGCGACCATCATGCTCTCTGTTCACGACAGTCCGGCACTGGTGGAGCAGGCGTTGAACGCAGGCGCCCGTGGTTTCCTCTCCAAACGCTGTAGCCCTGATGAACTGATTTCTGCGGTACGTACGGTGGCGACAGGCGGCTGTTATTTGACGCCGGATATCGCGGTAAAGCTGGCGGCGGGGCGTCAGGATCCGCTGACCAAACGCGAACGTCAGGTGGCGGAAAAACTGGCGCAGGGAATGGCGGTCAAAGAGATTGCCGCTGAACTGGGGCTGTCGCCGAAAACGGTGCATGTGCATCGCGCCAATCTGATGGAAAAACTGGGCGTCAGCAACGACGTTGAACTGGCTCGCCGTATGTTTGATGGCTGGTGATGAGCACCTTTATCTCCCGGTTAATTACCGTTATCGCCTGTTTTTTTATCTTCTCCGCCGCGTGGTTTTGCCTGTGGAGCATCAGCCTGCATCTGGTTGAGCGACCGGAAATGGCGGCGCTGCTGTTTCCATTTGGTCTGCGTCTGGGGCTTATGCTGCAATGTCCGCGCGGCTACTGGCCAGTGTTGCTGGGGGCCGAATGGCTACTAGCCTACTGGCTGGCGCAGGAAGTGGCGCTCGCTCACCTCCCCCTTTTGATGATCGGAAGTGTACTGACGCTACTTCCGGTGGCGTTAATCTCCCGCTATCGCCATCAACGCGACTGGCGCACGTTGCTGTTGCAAAGCGCGGCGCTCACGGCGGCGGCATTACTACAGTCATTACCGTGGGTGGGGCAAAGCGAAGTGGCCTTTACTGCGCTGCTGTTGACGCTCACCGGCGGACTGACGCTGGCCCCCATTTGCCTGGTGTTCTGGCATTACCTCACCAGCACCACCTGGCTGCCGCTCGGTCCGGCACTGGTTTCGCAGCCGGTCAACTGGCGCGGTCGCCATCTGGTCTGGTATTTACTGCTGTTCACCGTCAGTCTGTGGCTACAACTTGGATTGCCGGACGAACTTTCCCGTTTTACGCCGTTTTGTCTGGCGCTGCCGATTATCGCACTGGCCTGGCACTATGGCTGGCAGGGGGCGCTGATCGCGACCCTGATGAACGCCATCGCGTTGATTGCCAGCCAGACCTGGCACGATCACCCGGTTGATTTATTGCTCTCATTACTGGCGCAGAGCCTCACCGGGCTACTCCTCGGCGCGGGGATCCAACGCCTGCGCGAACTTAACCAGTCGCTGCAAAACGAGCTGGCGCGCAACCACCGCCTGGCGGAACGTCTTCTGGAAACCGAAGAGAGCGTACGTCGCGACGTCGCGCGGGAATTACACGACGATATCGGCCAGACCATCACCGCGATCCGCACCCAGGCCGGTATTGTGCAGCGACTGGCCGCGGACAACGGTGGCGTAAAGCAGAGTGGGCAGCTTATTGAACAGTTGTCGTTGGGCGTGTATGACGCGGTACGCCGCTTGTTAGGGCGCTTACGCCCCCGCCAACTGGACGATCTGACGCTGGAGCAGGCCATTCGTTCGCTGATGCGTGAAATGGAGCTGGAAAGCCGTGGCATTGTCAGCCATCTCGACTGGACAATAGACGAGTCAGCGCTCAGTGAAGGCCTGCGAGTGACGCTGTTTCGGGTGTGCCAGGAGGGGTTGAACAATATTGTTAAGCATGCCAGCGCCAGCGCGGTGACGCTACAGGGCTGGCAGCAGGACGAACGACTGATGCTGGTGATTGAGGACGACGGTTGCGGGCTACCGCCAGGATCGGGTCAGTTGGGTTTTGGCCTGACCGGCATGCGTGAACGAGTGACGGCGCTGGGGGGAATGCTGGCGATTTCCTGCACCCACGGCACGCGCGTGAGCGTCTCATTGCCACTGCGTTATGTGTAAGGAGAGGTCATGCTGACGTTTCTGAAAGCCCCGGTAAATGCGCCGTTAATTCACGATAAACACGAAATCGATGCCCGTTACCGCTACTGGCGGCGGCATATTCTGACCACCATCTGGCTCGGTTATGCACTGTTCTACTTCACCCGTAAAAGTTTTAACGCCGCAGTACCGGAAATCCTCGCCAGCGGCGTATTGACTCGCAGCGATATTGGTCTGCTGGCCACGCTGTTTTACATCACTTACGGGCTGTCGAAATTTGTCTCCGGCATCGTCAGCGACCGCTCCAACGCCCGCTACTTTATGGGGATAGGACTTATCGCCACCGGGGTGGTGAACATTTTGTTCGGCTTCTCCACCTCGCTGTGGGCGTTTGCCCTGCTGTGGGCGCTGAATGCCTTCTTCCAGGGCTGGGGTTCGCCGGTGTGTGCCCGTTTGCTGACGGCGTGGTACTCGCGCACTGAACGCGGCGGCTGGTGGGCGTTGTGGAACACCGCACACAACGTTGGTGGCGCGCTTATTCCTATCGTAATGGCCGCTGCCGCCCTGCATTATGGCTGGCGTGCCGGGATGATGATTGCCGGACTACTGGCGATTGCGGTGGGTATTTTTCTCTGCTGGCGACTGCGCGACAGGCCGCAGGCCATCGGTTTACCGCCGGTGGGAGACTGGCGGCACGACGCGCTGGAAATCGCCCAGCAGCAGGAAGGGGCGGGACTGACCCGCAAAGAGATCCTCACCAAATATGTCTTGCTGAACCCTTACATCTGGCTACTTTCGCTCTGTTATGTGCTGGTGTATGTGGTGCGCGCGGCGATCAACGACTGGGGCAATCTGTACATGTCGGAGACGCTGGGGGTTGACCTGGTGACCGCCAACACGGCGGTGACGATGTTTGAGCTGGGCGGGTTTATTGGCGCGCTGGTGGCGGGCTGGGGCTCGGACAAACTGTTCAATGGCAATCGTGGGCCAATGAATCTGATTTTCGCCGCAGGCATTTTGCTTTCCGTTGGTTCGCTGTGGCTGATGCCGTTTGCCAGTTACGTGATGCAGGCCGCCTGCTTCTTCACCACCGGCTTCTTCGTCTTTGGGCCGCAGATGCTGATCGGTATGGCGGCGGCCGAATGTTCGCATAAAGAGGCGGCAGGGGCGGCCACCGGGTTTGTCGGATTATTCGCCTATCTTGGCGCATCGCTTTCCGGCTGGCCGTTGGCGCAGGTGATGGAAACCTGGCACTGGACCGGATTCTTTGTGGTGATCGCCATTGCCGCCGGGATATCCGCTCTCCTGCTGTTGCCGTTTTTGAATGCTCAGGCGCCGCGCGAGGTCAATGAAGCGTGATGCACCTCACCTTTTTACGCCGAGTCGGGCAAAACTAAGAAATTTTCCCGGTTCCGCCTGGACGCTGTCTCAGGCCAGGCTGGCTGCTGATTTTTACAATGACTGCCATCAAGCAGGTATAAAAATCAGGAGATACCCATCCCATGCTGGCCTTCCTAAACCAGGTGCGTAAACCGACCCTCGATCTACCGCTCGATGAACGGCGCAAACTGTGGTTCAAACCGTTCATGCAGTCCTATCTGGTGGTCTTCATCGGCTACCTGACCATGTATTTGATCCGCAAAAACTTCAACATTGCGCAGAACGATATGATCTCTACCTACGGGTTGAGCATGACGCAACTGGGGATGATTGGGCTGGGTTTTTCGATCACCTACGGCGTGGGCAAAACGCTGGTCTCCTATTACGCTGACGGCAAAAACACCAAGCAATTCCTGCCGTTTATGCTGATCCTCTCTGCTATCTGTATGCTCGGCTTCAGCGCCAGCATGGGGACCGGCTCTACCAGCCTGTTCCTGA
Source organism: Citrobacter sp. NCU1 (assembly GCF_010231475.1). Classification (GTDB taxonomy): domain Bacteria; phylum Pseudomonadota; class Gammaproteobacteria; order Enterobacterales; family Enterobacteriaceae; genus Citrobacter_D. Next base: position 63,027 of record NZ_NRDO01000046.1, read on the forward strand.
TGATCGCGTTTTATGCCCTGAGCGGTTTCTTCCAGAGTACTGGCGGTTCGTGCAGCTACTCCACCATTACCAAATGGACGCCTCGCCGTAAGCGCGGCACCTTCCTGGGTTTGTGGAACATCTCTCACAACCTGGGCGGCGCGGGCGCGGCGGGTGTGGCGCTGTTCGGCGCAAACTACCTGTTCGACGGTCATGTGATCGGCATGTTTATCTTCCCGTCAATCATCGCGTTGATTGTCGGTTTTATCGGTCTGCGTTTTGGTAGCGACTCCCCGGAATCTTACGGTCTTGGCAAAGCGGAAGAGCTGTTTGGCGAAGAGATCAGCGAAGAGGACAAGGAGACTGAAGACAACGAGATGACTAAATGGCAGATCTTTGTTGAGTATGTGCTGAAAAACAAAGTGATCTGGCTGCTGTGCTTCTCCAACATCTTCCTGTACGTGGTGCGCATCGGTATCGACCAGTGGTCCACCGTGTATGCCTTCCAGGAGCTGAAACTCTCCAAAGAGGTGGCGATTCAGGGCTTTACCTTGTTTGAAGTGGGTGCGCTGGTCGGTACGCTGCTGTGGGGCTGGCTTTCTGACCTGGCGAACGGACGTCGCGCGCTGGTCGCCTGCGTCGCGCTGGCGCTAATCATTGCCACGCTGGGCGTCTACCAGCATGCCAGCAACCAGTACGTTTATCTGGCTTCCCTGTTTGCGCTTGGTTTCCTGGTCTTTGGTCCGCAATTGTTAATCGGCGTAGCTGCCGTCGGCTTTGTACCGAAAAAAGCGATCGGCGCCGCCGATGGTATCAAAGGCACCTTTGCTTATCTGATTGGCGACAGCTTCGCCAAGCTGGGACTGGGGATGATTGCTGATGGTACGCCAGTCTTCGGTCTGACCGGCTGGGCGGGCACCTTCGCCGCGCTGGACACGGCCGCCATCGGCTGTATCTGCCTGATGGCCATTGTGGCCGTATTTGAAGAACGTAAAATTCGCCGTGAAAAGAAAATTCGGGAATTGAAAGTCGCTTAAGTGTGTATTAAGTAACGCTTTGCCCAGCTCAATGCTGGGCTTTTTTCTGGCTGATGTCATACACCACATTACGCAGCCACTGATGCGCCGGGTCACGATGCGTTCGCTCGTGCCAGGCCATACTCTTGGTGAAACCTTTAATCGGTAGCGGCGGCGGCAAAACCTGCATTCGGGCGTCGGCATACGCCAGCCTTGCCGGAACCACGGCAATCATATCGCTGATGGCGAGTACGTCCGGCAATACCAGAAAACTGCTCACCGATAATCCAATCTGCCGTTTGCGCCCGACCTCTGCCAGCGCATCGTCGGTCACGCCCCAGAAGCTTTCACCTTCGTAAGACACCAGCGCGTGTTCCAGTGTGCAGAAACGGTCCAGGGTTAAGGTTTTATGGGCAGCAGGATGGTCGGCGCGCAGGATGCAGACGTACGCTTCGTCATAAAGCCCCTGACTGGTGAGCTTTAATGCGGGGATGACCGGTAAAGAGAGAAATGTCCTCTGGATAAACGGCTTTGCGGCAGTTCATCTTATTGATCAGCAGCGTCAGCACGTTCAGGTTGCGGTGCTTTTTGCGTTGAAAATCATTTTGGTGGATTAGTATTCGCAGACAGTTTCCAGATATCATGAGCGCTGATAAAGCAGGAGAACTCATGGTCTGGATAATGCTGGCCACACTGGCAGTGGTGTTTGTTATCGGTTTTCGGGTGCTCACTTCCGGGTCCCGACGGGCGATTCGCCGTCTGAGCGAGCGCCTTGGTATTGATGTAGTGCCAGTAGAATCGATGATCGATCAAATGGGCAAAACGCAAGGCGAGGCGTTTTTACAGTATCTGCATCGCCCCGATGAATCGCATTTGCAAAATGCCGCGCAGGTACTGCTGATCTGGCAGAACGTGATTGTGGACGGTAACGATCAGAGCCTGCAGCAGTGGCATCGTTTGTTGCAAAAAGCCCGTCTGGCGGCACCGATCACCGACGCACAGGTGCGCCTAGCGCTGGGTTTTCTGCGCGAAATGGAGCCTGATATGCAGGAGATTAACGCTTTTCAGATGCGCTACAACGCGTTCTTTCAGCCTGAAGATGGCGTACACTGGTTGCACTGATATCAATATTCATGATGATGATTATCCTGAATCGCAATTATATTTATATCTTATCCTCGCGCATGATGTCCCTCGTTAACTCTTACGACGAGGTTCATCATGAAACAAGCCACTTAACCAAACTCAACGCCCGCTTCCGCTTTACCACTTTTGGTTTTCCGATTGAGGCGCAAATTACGGAATATGTGCCGTCCGTTGATGGTCGGACCGCGCGTGACGCTGGATTGGCAAGCGTGTAAATAGCGTAACGAGACAGATTGATTTTATAGCCAATAGGCTATAATTTACCTATAGCTTATTGGCTATGAGGGATCGCTCATGTGGGATGTTGAGACAACGGATGTTTTCGACAGGTGGTTTGATGAACAGACTGAAGCACTCAAGGAGGACATGCTCGCCGCTATGATTATTTTGTCCGAGTATGGCCCCCAATTGGGAAGACCGTTTGCGGATACGGTGAACGACTCCGCTTTTTCGAATATGAAAGAGCTACGCATTCAGCATCAAGGTAACCCAATCCGGGCGTTCTTCGTGTTTGATCCTTCTCGTCATGGCATAGTGTTGTGCGCTGGAGATAAAACGGGGCTAAACGAGAAGAAATTCTATAAGGATATGATCAAGTTAGCAGATGCTGAGTACAGGAAACACCTTAATAAGTAAGGAAAAATTATGGCTACCCTTAAAGAGTTGATGGCTAAACAAACCCCGGAAAGTCAGGCGCGTATTGCTGAGAAAGTTGAGGAGATGCACCAGGCTATCGCGTTAAATATGTTAAGGGAAGAACTTAACCTGTCGCAGGCAGAACTGGCCGCAGCAATGGGCGTTAAGCAGCCAACCATTGCAAAAATGGAACAGGCTGACAATGATCCTCGCCTCTCTACGTTGAAACGTTATGTAGCAGCGCTGGGTGGCGAGCTAAGTATTGATGTTAAGTTGCCTACAGGTAAGAGAGTGGCGTTCCATATTTAATGCGCCTGGATGACGTATTCTTTCGGTGTAAGGCGTTTTAGTTGCTAAAACGTTAAGTGTGTCACATTTAAAATGTTACACTGCGTAACTTTTCCACAAAAAAATCGACGCAGGTAACAAAATGAGTGAATGTATAGCTGAAAAATCCCGCGCTGAAGAAATGACCCGACCCAACTGGTCTGCGGTATTTGCTGTGGCGTTCTGCGTCGCCTGTCTGATCACCGTGGAATTTCTGCCTGTCAGCCTGCTGACGCCAATGGCGCAGGATCTGGGGATCTCTGAGGGTGTTGCCGGTCAGTCAGTAACCGTAACCGCGTTTGTCGCCATGTTTGCCAGCCTGTTTGTTACCCAAATTATCCAGGCGACCGACCGTCGCTATGTGGTGATTTTGTTTACTGTTCTGCTGACGCTTTCGTGCTTGCTGGTTTCGTTTGCCAACTCCTTTACATTGCTGCTGATGGGGCGTGCATGTCTCGGACTGGCGCTTGGCGGCTTCTGGGCGATGTCTGCGTCACTCACTATGCGGCTGGTTCCGGCACGTACGGTGCCGAAAGCGCTGTCGGTGATTTTCGGCGCGGTCTCTATTGCACTGGTGATCGCTGCGCCATTGGGCAGTTTTTTAGGCGGTATTATCGGCTGGCGTAACGTCTTTAATGCGGCGGCGGTGATGGGGGTGCTGTGCATTCTCTGGGTGATGAAAACCTTACCTTCTCTGCCTGGCGAACCGTCGCACCAAAAGCAAAACATGCTGAGCCTGTTGCAACGTCCTGGCGTGATGGCCGGGATGATTGCCATTTTCCTGTCTTTTGCCGGTCAGTTCGCGTTTTTTACCTACATCCGCCCGCTGTATATGAATCTGGCGGGCTTTGACGTTGATGGTCTGACGCTGGTGCTGTTGAGTTTTGGTATTGCCAGCTTTGTCGGTACTTCGATCTCTTCCGTTATCCTCAAACGTTCGGTCAAACTGGCGCTGGCGGGCGCACCGCTGGTGCTGGCCGTGAGCGCATTGGTGCTGACATTATGGGGGAGCGAAAAAGCGGTGGCGGCAGGGATCGCCATCCTCTGGGGACTGGCGTTTGCGCTGGTGCCGGTAGGGTGGTCAACGTGGATCACGCGCACGCTTGCCGATCAGGCGGAAAAAGCCGGATCTATTCAGGTCGCGGTGATCCAGCTGGCGAACACCTGTGGCGCAGCGGCAGGGGGTTATGCAATCGACAATCTGGGTTTGCTGTCACCGTTGGTGCTTTCCGGTAGTTTGATGCTGCTGACGGCGCTGTTGGTCGCCTCGAAAGTGCGCATAAAAAGCGTCCATCCGTAAACGGGAAGGGTGACCCGCAGGTCACCCTGTTGCTTAATTAAAGCCGTTATTCTCAGCCGTTTCGGCAAACCATTTGCCGCTCTGTTTGATGGTGCGCTGTTGAGTTTCTAAATCTAACTGCACAAAACCGTAGCGGTTTTTATAGCCGTTCAACCATGACCAGTTATCAATAAAGGTCCACATATGGTAGCCAAGGCAATTGCAGCCTTCGCTAATCCCTTTGTGCAGCCACTTCAGATGTTCACTGACAAATTCAATGCGGTAATGGTCGTTAATGTGACCATCATGGAGAAAGCGCTGCTCGTTCTCGACCCCCATACCGTTTTCAGAAATAAAGCAACGCGGGTTACCGTAATGATCGCGCAGGTTGGTAATAATATCGTAAATACCCGGTTCATAAATTTCCCAGCCGCGGTAGGGATTCATTTTCCGGCCCGGCATGTCGTAGTAATCAAATAATGCTTCCGGCATAAAGGGAGCGTCAGGGTTCACCGCATTATCCCGACACTTCACGCGGCGTGGCTGATAGTAATTGATCCCCAGCAGGTCAATCTTGCCGTCGGCAATCAGTTCTTTGTCGCCGGGCTGACACGCGGGGAGTTGATCGTACTCTTGCAACAAGGCGATCAGGTCGGCGGGATATTCCCCTTTCAGCACCGGATCCAGGAAGCTGCGGTTAAACAGCAGATCCGCATGATGGGCTGCTTTAACGTCTGCCGGATGCGCCGAGCGCGGGTAAGAGGGCGTTAAGTTGATCACCACGCCAATTTCACCGTCGTGGTTTGCGGCACGATACGCGCGAACCGCGACCGAATGCGCCAGCACCGTATGGTACGCCACGGTAGCCGCGCGTTTGAAATCCACCACGTTGGGGTAATGGAAGTCATATAAATAACCCCCTTCGACTGGAACAATCGGCTCGTTGAAGGTAAACCAGTGCTTAACCCGGTTGCCAAACAGATCGAAACAGATTTGCGCATAGCGACCAAAAGCCGCCACCACGTCCCGGTTTTCCCACCCGCCTTTCTCCTGCATCACCATCGGCATATCAAAGTGGAACAGTGTAATAAACGGCGTGATGCCCTGCGCCAGTAACTCATCGATTATATGATTGTAGAACTCAACGGCTTCAGGATTGACTTCGCCGGTACCGTCGGGAATCAGGCGCGACCAGCTTAGCGAAGTACGGAAACTGTTATGTTTCAGCTGTTTTAGCAGTGCGATGTCCTGTTTCCAGTGTTGGTAAAATCCAGAGGTATTTTCTGGACCAATCCCTTGATGGAAACGACCTGGCTGGCGCGCGAACCACACATCCCATGTGGTCTGGCTTTTGCCGCCGTTCAGGCTGTCGCCTTCGGTTTGCAGCGCCGAGCAGGCACTGCCCCACCAAAAGTTTTCAGGAAAACGGTAACGCATTGTTTTTTCTCCTTGGTCAGCAACAAATGTCTGTTCCAAAGAGAATAGGTTAATTTTGCAAAAAGAAACCGGTTACAGCGCCCGTTTTCACGGTATCACGGTCGAGATAAACGACGCGGTGGCCTGTGCTACATATCAGGGCATTCAACCTTGCCCAGCGCTTCCCAGTAGTTGTTCTGGTTATTTCGCTCGATGGCAATGATCGCTTCACGGATATGTTGCTGATTAGTTTCACCAGACATGATGCTTTTTTCCCATGCCTGATCTGACATTGAGGCCTGCGGTGTACAGATTTTACGTAAGTCGTTCAGCACCGTTGTCTTTTCATTCGCAGTCTGGAGCCCGCCGTAAGCCGAGTTGGCCTGCGCAATCCCTGGTAAGACGAGCAGGGCGGTCACGAGCGGTAACACGATTCGTTTCATGGTCATCATCCTTTTATCAATGCGCATCATCACTAGAGTAAGTGTAGACAGTTCAGTGCTCTCTCATCAGCCTGTGCTACCTTCAATAATGGGTTCAGCCATAAGTTGTAGTTTTTCAGAGGGATAAAATGCAGATACAGATAACCGATACGGTGACCGAAGACGACCAGAATGCGCTCTTTAAAGGGCTGCGAGCCTATAACGCACAGTATATTAAAACGACGAATTTCGGCGAACTTGCTGTCTACTGGTGGGATTCGCAAGGTGAGATGCAGGGGGGATTAATTGCGAAAATCAAAGGTGACTGGTTGTGCATTGAGTATTTGTGGGTGAATGAATCCTTACGTAAAGCGGGTTACGGCAGCAAGCTGATGCAGGCGGTGGAGCAAACTGCGCAGGCGCGGGGCTGTCTGCATGCGATGGTCGATACCTTCAGCTTCCAGGCGCTGCCGTTTTACCAGAAGCATGGCTATACACAGCAAATGACCTTGCCGGATTTTCCGGAAAAAGGCATTTTCCGCCACTATTTATCGAAAACATTTTGATGACCGGATGGCGGAGCCAGAAGAATACCAGGATTTCTGCCACCCGGTCTTTTCCCGTTATGCCTTTTTCTTCTTGCTGATGCTTTTTCGATTTTTAATCCGCCGTCCCCTTCCCGTTATAGTCATTTCATTACCCTCTGGCGGTTATTTTAAAAGGATAAAAACGTGAAATTGACGATACCTCATGTCTGGACAGGCACGGCAGTGCTGCTGGCGGGATTGCTGCTGGCAGGCTGCGATCAGCAAAGCAGTGATGCAAAACACATCAAGGTGGGCGTGATTAACGGCGCCGAGCAGGATGTGGCGGAGGTTGCCAAAAAAGTGGCAAAAGAGAAGTACGGCCTGGAGGTCGAACTGGTTGGCTTTAGCGGTTCGCTGCTGCCCAACGACGCCACCAATCATGGCGAACTGGATGCCAACGTCTTCCAGCACCGTCCGTTCCTCGAGCAGGATAACAAGGCGCACCACTACACGCTGGTAGCGGTGGGCAATACGTTTGTCTTCCCGATGGCGGGCTATTCGAAAAAAATTAAAACTGTTGATCAACTGAAAGAGGGCGCAACGGTGGCGATCCCAAATGACCCAACCAACCTTGGTCGCGCGCTTTTATTGCTGCAAAAAGAAAAGCTGATCACGCTGAAAGAGGGGAAAGGGCTGCTGCCAACCGCGCTGGATATTACAGACAATCCGCGTCATCTGAACATTATGGAACTGGAAGGCGCGCAGCTGCCGCGTGTCCTGGACGATGCCAAAGTCGATGTGGCGATCATCAGCACCACCTACATTCAGCAAACCGGGTTGTCTCCGGTGCATGACAGCGTGTTTATTGAAGATAAAAACTCGCCGTATGTGAACATTCTGGTGGCTCGGGAAGACAATAAAGACGCCGAAAACGTGAAAGAATTTCTTCAGTCTTATCAGTCGCCTGACGTTGCCAAAGCGGCGGAGAAAATTTTTAACGGCGGCGCGGTGCCGGGCTGGTGATGCTTGCCCGTTGCCGCGCCGCAGAGCGTTATGCCGGTCTGGCGCGGCGGCGGGAGTCCATTGAAATCAGCACCACCGAGGAGAGGATCAACAGCGTACCCAGCCAGTCCGGCAGGGTGAACGTGATCCCCAGTAACAGCAATGAGAGCAACGCGCTGCTCAATGGCTCTGCGCAGCTCAGAATACTGGCTCTCGGCCCGCCAATCATCTGAGCGCCTTTCAGGTGCAGGCTAAACGTCAGCGACGTGCCAATCACCACCAGATAGAAAAACGCCAGAATCAGACTGCCATTGACCACGAAGTGGGTGCCCTCTGTGGCGTAAAACGGCAACAGGAGCGCCCCGCCGATTAACATACTCCAGCCGACAATCGGTAACGTGCCGTAGCGTGCAATCAGCGTAGAGGGGTATGTCGTATAAAACGCGGCGGCAAAGGCCGAGGCGATCCCCCAGAATAGCGCGGAAGCTGAAATAGACAGCGACGTCGGGTTGCCGTGAGTCACCAGTAAAAAAGTGCCGATAAGAGAGGTGAGAATGGCGGTCAGTACCAACATGCCAGGCCGCGCTTTACGCACCAGCGCGAACCACGCCACGATAATCGTCGGTGACAAAAATTGCAGCACCGTGGCGGTAGCGGCGTTGGATTTCTCGATAGTGAGCAGGAAGGTCAGCTGTACGGTGAGCGCCCCGGCGATGGAAAAGACAAGCAGGCTCAGGGCGTCTTTGCGATTCCTGAAGAGGGAAAACACCTTATCGCCATGCACGAAAGAGAGCATCAGCAAAATCAGTCCGGCGAATATCAGACGCGTCATTGTCAGAAACTGCGACGACATCTGGCTTTGCTCCATGATGTACTGCGCGCACACCCCTGAACTGCCCCACAATACGGCGGCGATCAGGACGTTCATCATCCCTCTTCTGGTGGAACTCATTTTTTCCTCTGCGTGTTGTTTTGTCTTTTTTATGTGCAGGCATCATAGCAGAGATGGCGGGCATGGCGTCACCGGTAACCGCGTGGAAAAACGGTCTGAATAATTCGATGGCAAACTGGCAGTAGAACGGGAAAAATGGCCTGACGGCGACAGGATTTATACCCGGGGAGTGCACATGTTCCGCCTTGAAGATCTCACGTTGTTTGTCCGCGCTGCGGCGTTAAACAGTTTTAGTGATGCCGCGCGAGAAGTGGGCGTGCAACCTGCTCAGGTCAGTTCAGCCATCAAGCGGCTGGAGTCCGTGTTAAACATTCGATTATTCGCCCGCTCGACCCGCAGTCTGCGTTTGACGCCAGAAGGCGAGATCTGGCTGCCCTACGCCCGCCAGATGCTGGAGGCGATGTACGCCGGGTTGCAAAAGATCCAGACGCCGGACGATGAGATTTCCGGGACGCTGCAAATAGCCGTGCCGTCTGATCTTGGGCGAAACCTGTTGCTGCCTGTTTTTCAGTCCTTCCGCCGTCGCCATCCTGCGCTACGGCTGCGGATATTTTTCTCTGATCAGATTGCGGATGTATTCAAAGATCCGGTGGATGTCGCGTTTCGTTATGGGCACTCCGAAGACGCCTCATATATCGCGCTACCTGTTGCACCCGGTAATCGCCGCGTGCTGGTGGCTTCGCCAGACTGGATTGCGCAACAGGGCGAACCGCGCAGCCCGGAGGATTTGACGCAGTGCAATGCACTGACATTCGTGCTGCGTGGACGCCTTCATGACCGTTGGACGTTCATCCGCAATGGCGAAGTCAGCAGCGTGCAGGTGAATGGCGTCATGATGAGCGATGATGCTGAAGTCATCCGGCGGCTGGCGATTGCCGGGGAAGGGATTGCGTACAAGTCCTGGCTGGACGTCAGTGACGATGTGCGAGACGGAAAGTTACAGGTGCTGATGCCGGAATATCAAGGAGAGAGCGCGCCATTAAACATGATCTGCCCGCATCGCAAACAACTCTCCACTGCGGTGCGCTTACTGCATGAAGCGGTAAAAGCGCGCTGCGACGCGCTGGCGTCGTCACTTCCCTGAAAACGAAAATGCCGCGAAATGCTGGCTGTACCAAACGCGCCATTAAGAACGTCCGGTTCAAGGATATGCTTTTGATACAGCCTGTGAACGCCGTAAGTTACGCGTCTTTCTCCATACTGTCTTTACTTTGAATCAGCCTGAGCGCCAGATAAAGGTCGGGAGTAAAGATAATATTACTCTCGTCCATCATCGGTCGGTGTTCAGTAAACCAGCGGGTTAACTCCGTTTTCCTGCCTGCCAGCACTAACATAATCTTGCGGGTCTGGAGTTCATTAATTAATTCATCAATGGTGGCTAACACGCTGATATCCGGATGGGTAAAACAGGCGACGGCATCAATCACCACCCATTTGGGTTCAAACGCTGCGCCATCAACCAGATTCAGTATCCGCCGTTTAAAATAGGCGGCATTAAAATAGGTCAGGGGGGAATTAAAGCGATACATCATGACCCCTGGAACCATTTTGATATCGTTTGTATTACCTAAGGAGTGGATCATCCCATTTTCATCTGTCCCGAGCAGTTGCTCAGTAGGACGAAATACAGTACGCAAAAATTGCAGCAACCCCAGTAATACAGCAAGCCCGATTCCCTGGAGCACCCCAATCAGCAACACACAAACAAACGTAAAGCAGGCCAGACGAAAGGCCGGTTTATTTCTTTTTCTCAGTCCCCACAGCCCACGTAAATCGATCAGCGACCATGACGCATAAATTAACACCACACCGAGGGCGGAGACCGGGATGTATTTTAAGGGTTCGGTGAAAAAGAAGACGATAATCGCAATCACCAGCGCGGCGATAATAGACACCAACTGGCTTTTACCGCCGTTGGCGTCATTCACTGCGGTGCGGGAGTCTGCGCCGCTTATTGCAAATCCCTGCGATAAGCCGGACATGATGTTCGCAATACCGAGGGCCCGGAATTCAACATCGGCGTTAATCCCATAGCCGTTTTTGGCCGCAAAGCTGCGTGCTGTCAGCATCAGGCTGACAAAACTGATTAACGCCAGGTTCAGCGCCGGGATCACCAAATCACGCATTAAACCGGGTTTGAACGTTCCCCAGTGGACAACAGGCAGACCTGACTGAAAGTTATCGCCGCCAATGGTGGCAACACCATACTGCTGTGCCGGGGTACACCACATCAGTAGTGTCATGATGATAATGGCAATCAAAGGGGCAGGCCATTGACTGCGAAACTTCTTGATGATGAGGAGGATGGCTAACGTTAAGAGTGAAATCGCGGTGGTTAATAAATGGCTGTCCGGGATCCGGCCCGGTAAGGCAATAATTTTCTCAATCACCTGCGACTGGTTGAGCGTAATCCCCATCACTTTTCCCAGTTGCCCCACGATAATGGTGATGGCAACACCGTTAAGTAAACCGGTCAGGATCGGGTGTGACAGCAGGTCGGCAATGGCGCCAAGCCGAAACTGGCTGGCAAGAATACACCATCCCCCCATCATCAGTGTCATGACAATTGTCAGTTGCCAGTGCAGCTCGGGGTTTCCGGCGGCCAGAGGAATGACGACGGCCGCGATCACGGCGCAGGTGGTGGCATCGGGGCCGACAATCAGCTGTCGGGAAGAACCAAACAGCGCATAGGCAATCATCGGTAAAATACAGGAATACAGCCCGACGACAGCCCCCACGCCGGCCAGCTCGGCATATGCAATGGCAACGGGAAGCGCCACCGCCGCGACGGATAATCCAGCTCGAATATCCTGTTTTAGCCAGCTTTTTTCGTAATCTAATAAATTCTTTAAGCCTGGCATGTAATTTAAAAGAATATATTTGAGCATAGTACTCTCCGGATACGGGTTAACTGCTCTACGGCATCGGGCGGACATATCATGCAATGTGAAATGCTACGCGTCGCTGAATGAGTATGGATGCCAGCGACGTCACGCTCCAGCGGGAGCGTTACTAACCAAAATCCGGCGGGAGGCATTGTATCAGAAGCGGCAGAACGCTGAGTAGGCTCGCAATGGGGAATAGGTGCTATGGCGTGGCGGGGGGAGCGAGGGTCACCTCAGGGCGCAGCGACCAGGTGACCCGTTGACCGACTGCAATCAGTGCGCGAACGACATCGCCCCTTCAATCTCTTTCAGCTTTCGTTGCGCCGTTTTCAACTCCGCAAGCAGCGTTTGTTCTTGTTCGCTCCCGGTCATCAGAACAAGACATCCCCCCGCGACTTTGACCGTCACCTGTTGCCCGGTATCAAATCCTGCTTCTCGTAACCACTTCCCTGAAAGCGTCAGGCTGGGTGTGCTTTTATTCGTGCCCTGCGGGCGATATCCCACAATGAGCGTGCGATCGGTTTTTGCAATCGGGGTGTCTGGGGTAGAATGCGGATCAGCCATAATCAACTCCTTGATAGTTGGTGAGGTTAGACGCCCTTTAGTGCTCCAACACTGCGGGGCGTTGTCAAAATTACGAATCCATGTGGTAGGTACCACATGCAGATAAACTAACCGAAGTGGTACCTACCATGCAAGAGAAAAAGAAACCCAATTTTGACCGTACCAAAAGCACGATGAAGAACATCCGGTTTGAAGATGAGCTTTTGGAACAGATTGAGAAAGCTGCGGGGAAAGGGAATTTTAGTAAGTGGGTAAAAGAAGCATGTTTAGAGCGATTGAAAAAAGATAGTTAATGGAAATTCAGGAGGAACTATCTTGTTCTAGTTTCTTGGCAGCCAATCCGTCAACGAAAAACCTATATGATGCGTAAATAAATAGCACAATTTGCCCAATTCCAATAATAAGAGATGGTCTTACTAAAAGTAATGTATAAAAGACAAGACTGGGACCTATTCCTGTTAGGAAAACCTTTGCAATATACCATTCCCAACCTTCCCTTTTTTTATTTTTTGAGGAAGAAATCAACGCTGAAGATAAAAAAGTTAAAGATTGTCCAAATATGATAAAACTCGCAATCGACCAGTCACTGGCTAAAATTATCTCTTGCCACTTTTTTTCCGATGCCTTTACTATAATCATAAGTGAAAATGGAACAATGACAAATGCATAGGCAGCTAAAAGACTTTTCAAATGCTTAGAATAACTCATTCTGTGCCTCATCACTTGAAATTACACTTATCACTTTTAAAATTTCAGCTCTTTTTATTTCTGTTTTTCTTTTGGTCTTATATGCCTCAATCTTTACAATTGCGATCATGCAATACTTTGCTGTTATTACAGGAAGTTTCCCTGTTTGATATCGATTCAACCAAGTCTTATTTTCCATGAATGCAAGATATTGCTTTCCTGTTGTACGACTTCGAACAAGCCATTGAGAATCACCAAAATTAACTGGTTTTATAATATCCAAATAATCTTTCGTTGTGTTTATTATATGTTCACCTTTTATTAGCATTTCTTCAGGTGCGACTGAAACTCTCATTTTAGTATTAAGATAGTAAACATTATCATCTTCACAAGTTTTGTGACATATTACAACCTCCTCTCCTTTTTCTAGCAATTGGTTAGCTGATGATATATCTGAAATAATCTCTGTGAATTTAATCCTGTCTAAATGAGGTGAGATTTTATTGTATTCTTCTGTTATTTTTGATTCTTGAGATTCTATTAGTTTTTCTATTTTTTCCGTAGAATCAAGTTCATCTACATCGATAAGATCATTTATTAAACTCATTGATTGATTATTAATGAATTGTCCTAAACCATTTGCAATGGAGTTTAGAATTGATTTTATTGAACCCCTCTCAATATCTGACAATATCAATTCGTATTTAACGTCAAGGTCTAAACTATCAGCCAATAAGTTTCCATATTTTTTTTTGCGCTGATATATATAATGCCATAGCCGAAAAAATATCTTCTGGATTTTTTCTATCAGAATTATAATCAATTTTTATGCTGATTTGACTTTCCATGTTCAACCCTAAAATTAAATAGCGAGCAATTTTATGATATGAGCATAAATATAATTGTCTAGATAAAATATAGAAAAAATGAAGATTTTGGCGGAAGATCACAGGAGTCGAACCTGCCCGGGACCGCTGGCGGCCCCAACTGGATTTGAAGTCCAGCCACCTCACCGGAGATGACGATCTTCCGCGCCTCGATTGCTACATGGAGGCGGGGCGCATTATAGCTACTTCCTGGCGTTTCCACATCACTAATCACACTTTTTTCCGTACCGTTTCGTCTTACTATGATCGGTTTCATATAAATCCTTATAAAATCCACTAGTTACAACTTCACCTCTCCTGCAGCGTTACACCGATCACAGAAAACAAGAATCGTAAGTTAATAACAAAATAACGGAATACTCGCGCCCAGAAGTATGATTTACAACGTCTGTAACCGGTCTCATAGCACCAAGGATAAGCAGATGAAGAGTGAAGTGTTATCCGTCAAAGAGAAGATTGGCTATGGCATGGGTGACGCCGCCAGCCATATTATTTTCGATAACGTTATGTTGTACATGATGTTTTTCTATACCGATATTTTCGGTATTCCCGCCGGGTTTGTTGGCACCATGTTCCTGCTGGCGCGCGCGCTGGATGCCATTTCCGACCCGTGCATGGGGCTGATTGCCGACCGCACCCGCAGCCGCTGGGGCAAATTCCGTCCGTGGATTTTGTTCGGCGCCATTCCGTTTGGCCTCGTCTGCGTGTTGGCCTACACCACGCCGGATCTCAGCCTGAACGGTAAAATGGTGTACGCCGCCGTTACCTACACGCTGCTGACCCTGCTCTATACCGTGGTCAACATCCCGTATTGCGCGCTGGGCGGCGTGATCACCAACGACCCGACGCAGCGTATCTCGTTGCAGTCCTGGCGCTTTGTGCTGGCGACGGCGGGCGGCATGCTCTCCACGGTGCTGATGATGCCGCTGGTGAAACTGATTGGCGGCGACGACAAAGCCTTTGGCTTCCAGGGCGGGATCGCGGTGCTCTCCGTGGTGGCGTTCCTGATGCTGGCATTTTGCTTCTTCACCACCAAAGAGCGCATCCAGGTGCCGCCAAGCACCACCTCCATGCGTGAAGACCTGCGCGATATCTGGCAAAACGACCAGTGGCGCATCGTCGGCGTGCTCACCATTCTTAATATCCTTGCCGTCTGCGTGCGCGGCGGCGCGATGATGTACTACTGCACCTGGATCATGGGCTCGCCGGAAGTGTTCGTCGCGTTCCTCACCACCTACTGCGTCGGCAACCTGATCGGCTCCGCACTCGCCAAACCGCTCACCGACTGGAAATGCAAAGTCAGCATCTTCTGGTGGACCAACGCCGCACTGGCGGTGGTGAGCGTGGCGATGTTCTTCGTGCCGATGCAGGCCACAATCATGATGTTCGCCTTTATCTTCGTGATTGGCGTGCTGCACCAACTGGTCACGCCGATTCAGTGGGTGATGATGTCCGACACCGTCGATTATGGTGAATGGACCAACGGCAAACGCCTGACGGGCATCAGCTTTGCGGGCACGCTGTTCGTGCTGAAGCTGGGCCTGGCGCTGGGCGGCGCGCTCATCGGCTGGATGCTGGCAGGCGGCGGTTACGATGCCGCCGCCAAAACCCAGAACAGCGCCACCCTCAGCATCATCATTGGCCTGTTCACTCTGGCTCCGGCGGTGTGCTACGTGCTGAGCGCGATTATCGCCAAACGCTATTACACGCTGAAAACGCCGTTCCTGACCAAAATTATGGGCGAGCTGGCGCAGGGCGCGCGTCGCAACCAGCAGGCGTTTGAGGACCTGCCGATCAGCAAAGAATTACGGAACTAAGAGGATAAGAGTATGAAAATCAGTGACGGAAACTGGCTGATCCAGCCAGGTCTGAACGTGACGTATCCGGTTCAGGTCTTCGATGTGGAGCAGCAGGGCAACGACCTGGTGGTGTACGTTGCGCCGCGCGACGTGCGTGAACGCACTTGGCAACTGGACACGCTGATGTTCACGGTTCGCCTGTTCTCGCCGCAGGAAGGGATTGTTGGCGTGCGCATCGAGCATTTCCAGGGGGCGTTAGATAACGGCCCACACTATCCGCTTAACGTTCTGCAAGACGTGAAGGTCACGATTGAAAACAACGCCGACTATGCCGAACTCACAAGCGGCAACCTGAGCGTGCGCGTCACCAAAGGTGAGTTCTGGGCGCTGGATTTCCTGCGCGACGGGCAGCGCATCACCGGCAGCCAACTGAAAAACAACGGCTACGTGCAGGATGGCAACACCGAGCGCAATTATATGTTCGAGCGTCTGGATTTGGGCGTGGGTGAAGCGGTATACGGCCTGGGCGAGCGCTTTACCGCGCTGGTGCGCAACGGCCAGACGGTGGAAACCTGGAACCGCGACGGCGGCACCAGTACCGAGCAATCCTACAAAAACATTCCGTTCTACCTGACCAACCGCGGCTACGGCGTGCTGGTGAATCATCCGGAAAACGTCTCTTTTGAAGTCGGCTCCGAGAAAGTCTCTAAAGTGCAGTTCAGCGTTGAAGGCGAATATCTGGAATATTTCGTGATCGACGGCCCAACGCCAAAAGAGGTGCTCAACCGCTACACGCAGTTTACCGGTCGCCCGGCGCTGCCGCCCGCGTGGTCATTCGGCCTGTGGCTCACCACCTCGTTCACCACCAATTACGACGAAGCGACGGTCAACCGTTTCATCGACGGCATGGCAGAGCGCGACCTGCCGCTGCACGTCTTCCATTTCGACTGCTTCTGGATGAAGGCCTTCCAGTGGTGCGATTTCGAATGGGACCCGGTGACCTTCCCGGACCCGGAAGGGATGATCCGCCGCCTGAAAGACAAAGGGCTGAAAGTCTGTGTGTGGATAAACCCGTACATCGGCCAGAAATCGCCGGTATTCAAAGAGCTGAAAGAGAAAGGCTACCTGCTGAAACGCCCGGACGGCTCCCTGTGGCAGTGGGACAAATGGCAGCCGGGGCTGGCGATTTACGATTTCACCAACCCAGAAGCCTGTAAATGGTACGCCGATAAGCTGAAAGGTCTGGTCGATATCGGCGTGGATTGCTTCAAAACCGATTTCGGCGAGCGCATCCCGACTGACGTGCAGTGGTTTGACGGTGCCGATCCGCAGAGAATGCATAACCATTACGCCTACATCTACAACGAACTGGTGTGGAACGTGCTCAAAGAGACGGTGGGCGAAGAAGAGGCGGTGCTGTTTGCCCGTTCGGCTTCGGTGGGCGCGCAAAAATTCCCGGTTCACTGGGGCGGCGACTGCTACGCCAACTATGAATCGATGGCGGAAAGCCTGCGCGGTGGGTTGTCCATTGGCCTGTCCGGTTTTGGTTTCTGGAGCCACGACATCGGCGGGTTTGAAAATACTGCCCCGGCGCACGTCTACAAACGCTGGTGCGCTTTCGGGCTGCTCTCCAGCCACAGCCGCCTGCACGGCAGCAAATCTTACCGCGTGCCGTGGGCGTACGATGACGAGTCCTGCGACGTGGTGCGCCATTTCACACAGCTGAAGTGCCAGATGATGCCGTATCTGTATCGCCAGGCGGCGCTGGCCCGTGAACAGGGTACGCCGATGCTGCGCGCCATGATGCTGGAGTTCCCGGACGATCCGGCGTGCGATTACCTCGACCGCCAGTACATGCTGGGGGATGCGGTGATGGTGGCGCCGGTGTTCAGCGAGGCGGGCGACGTGCAGTTTTATCTGCCGGAAGGCCGCTGGACGCACCTGTGGCACAACGATGAACTGAACGGTAGCCGCTGGCACAAACAGCAGCACGATTTTCAGAGCCTCCCGGTTTATGTGCGTGACAACACCCTGCTGGCGCTCGGCAACAACAGCCAGAGGCCGGATTACGCCTGGCATGAAAGCACCGCTTTCCACCTGTTCCATCTGGAAGAGGGACACGAAGCGTTCTGCGAAGTCCCTGCCGCAGACGGTTCGGTGATCTTCACGTTAAAAGCGCAGCGTACCCGCAATACGCTCACGGTGACGGGCGAAGGCGACGCGCGCGACTGGACGTTGTGCCTGCGTAACATCCCGCAGATCGCTGACGTGAAAGGCGGTTCACATGCCAGCAGCGAGCGGGGTGTTGTGGTGAAAGTGACCGGAAATGAGCTGGTGATTCATCTGTGATGCTGTTCTCCTCTCCCCAAAGGAGCGAGGGGGATGTGTATGGTGGCGGAGTTTGATGTGTAGGCCGGGTAAGGCGAAGCCGCCACCCGGCGTTTTTGTTGGCACCTGAGCCTAAAATTGCCCGGAGGCGCTGCGCTTGCCGGGCCTACGTTTCAACGTTGAGGGGAGGTGGGTGTCGCAGCGGGGACCACAGCCGAAACTGTCGACACCACTCCCCCCGCCATCGTCTGCTCTACCTGCTGTTTCTCTGCGTTCAGCGCGTGCAACTGGCCATTCACCGTGGGTTTCAGCGGCGTATCGGCCTGAACCGTCCCGCTGGCGGTGAGCTGGATATTGCCGTCGCCAGAAATCGGTAAGGCTGGCCAGCCCCACGGCTGCAGGATGTTCACCGGAACCCCTCGTCCGTTCAGGCTTACCTGGGTCTGGCGTTGCGGCAGTTGAGAAATGCTGGCGGTGGCTTCCAGCAATCCTCTCTCGGTGTAGCCACTCAGTTCGCTGATGTTAATCGTACTGCTGTTTGCCGTCAGCGCCAGAGAGGGTCGGCGCACATCAACACGATTAAACGTACCCACTGCGGCGTTGAGTGTGGCGTTCCCGCTCCACACCCCCCACTGATGGTCCTGTATCAGCCCCAGGTTCGCTCCGTAGCTGTCCAGCGCGGTCAGTTGCCACGGGAAAGTGGGGTCAACATCGATCACCAGATTGCGGCTGGCGCTGAATTTCTTCAGCGTCAGGCTGTTGAGCCAGCCGGGCAAGGGTTTCATCCACAGCTGTTTCCAGTTTGTCGGCAGTGTGTATTCCAGCCCGGCAATGGCAGTATCGTCGAGAATCAGTGCTTTACCGGAACGCAGCCAATGACCGGATGTACGAATCATGCCGCCTTCCCAGCGGGTGGTGAACTGACGTAGCGCGATGCCTTGCGAAGAGAATTCCGCGTTTAAGATGGGGTCGAAGAAATGCAGCGAACCGTAGATGAACTCGCTGGCATTCATCGACAATTTGCCCTCCTGTGTCTGCCAGTCATCTTTGCTGAAGGTCAGGTTGCGCAAGCTGAGGTCAAGATCGGTCACTGCCCAGTCAGGACCTTGCAGACGCGCGTCTGTCACCTCAAGGCGGCCAATTTGCAGAGAAGGAATGTGGGTGAGCGGCGAAAAGAATTCCGCCAGCACTTTGTCGCTTTGTAAGCGGATGTCGTTCAGACGAAGGCTATCTACGATCCAACTGCCGTCCGCATTTCGTCGCGCCACGGCGGTTAATGCGCCACGTGCGACGTCTGCGCCAATGTTGCTCAGTGTCACCTGTTCTTTGTCGATATTGCCTTCAATCAGCACGTTAGTGGCGGGAACGTCGTTCAGCGTCAGCGAACCGGCACTGAGTTGGATCTGTGCCTTGCTGCCGAGCACCCGGCCTGCTTCAGGATTCCAGGGGATCACGCCACCGTCCACGCGTTGTGCGCTCAGGTTCCATTCGCTGCCGGGACTGTTGAACGCCATCTCGTGCAATTCTAAGCGATCGGCCCGGAAAGGAAGCGGCGCCGTTTGCGAGGAGATATTCAGCGTCCCGTCTTTAAGCAGGATGGTGTCAACATGCTGGGGATCGGTCAGTTGGCGGGTACTGAGCCCAATATCCACGGTTTTTGCGACGAGTGTGGCAGGTTGACCATCCCGGCCAAAGGTGACGTTCTCCAGCAGGATGTGGGAAGGGGAGGAAAAACGGTGATCCATCGTATCGAAAGCTACGTGGTAGCCGCTATTTTCAGAGATCCAGTTGCTGACGCGTTCTGCTCCCCAGCGGGTTTGCAGCAGAAAATAGAAGGCGAGAATCACCACCAAAAAGGCGATCAGCACGTAGATAAGCAGCTTTCCAATAATTTTCATGGTCTTCCATCCCGCGAAGTGCACATAACTGAGTTATGCACGATTTAGGCGTAATCCTCAAGGCGGGAATAGTGAAAGAGCGTTTCAGTGGCGGTGATTGTCGATCGCCGCCACATTCCGCTTACGGCTTTTCGGGTGGGAAAATCAGGTTCAGAACGATAGCGGTGATGCCGCCCGCAGCAATCCCGGAGGAGAGCAGGTTTTTCACCCAGTCCGGCGCAAATTGCAGGATCAGCGGCTGTTGGGAAACGCCCAGTCCGACGGCCAGTGACAGGGCGATAATCAGGATAGCACGACGGTTTAACGGCTCACGCGACACGATACGCACCCCGGAGGCCGCGATGGTGCCGAACATCACGAGAGTCGCACCGCCGAGCACCGGTTCAGGAATGTGTTGCACAAAGCCGCTCACCGCTGGGAACAAGCCCAGTACAATCAGCATCAACGCGACAACAAAGCCAACATAGCGGCTGGCAACGCCCGTCAATTGGATAACACCGTTGTTTTGACCGAAGCAGGAGTTCGGGAAGGTGTTAAACACCGCAGAGACAAACGAATTCAGGCCGTTAGCCAGCACCCCGCCTTTCAGTCGTTTCATATACAGAGGCCCGGAAACCGGCTGCTCAGAAACATCGGAGGTAGCGGTAATATCGCCAATAGTTTCCAGTGAGGTGATCATAAAGACCAACATCAGCGGCAACAGCAGATTCCAGTCAATGCCTAACCCGTAATACAGCGGCGTTGGCACCATGATGAAATCCTGCGTGGTCGGTGCGGTATTTTCCGGCAACATGCCCATAAACCATGCCAGCGCGTAGCCTGCGGCCATCGCGATCACCAGCGAAGCAACCCGCAGGTAGGGGTTACGCTGACGGTTAAGCAGAATGATTAATGCCAGTACGACGCCTGCCAGCAGCAGGTTTTTCGGTGAGCCGAAGGTGTTGTCGTTCATCGCAGCATAACCACCGCCGATGGACGTCAGGCCAACCTGGATCAGCGACAGGCCGATAATCATGACCACCACGCCGGAAACCAGTGGGGTGATGATTCGACGCGCCAGATGCAGTACGCGGGAGAGAACCATTTCGGTGCAGCTCGCCAGCATCAGTGTGCCGAACAGCGCTGCCATCATGGTGGGAACGTCGGCTCCACCGGTTTTCAGCGCCGTACCGCCCATAATCAGCGGGGCAACGAAGTTAAAGCTTGTTCCCTGAATGGAGAGCAACCCCGAGCCTACCGGACCCCATGCTTTAATTTGAATAATGGAGGCCACACCGGAGGCGAACAGTGACATGCTGATAATGTGTTGAGTGTCCTGAGCCGGTAAACCAAGCGCCTGGCAGATTAACAGCGCGGGCGTGATGACTGCGACGAACATTGCCAGCAGGTGCTGACACGCGGCAAAAAGAGTTTGAGGAAGCGGCGGACAATCTTCAAGACGGTAAATCAGTTCGCTGTTTTGAGTCTGCGCAATCGGTTGCGCATTTTCTGACTCGACAGTGTTAACAGACATCAGAGGCAATCCCGTGGTGTAAAAGCGGGCATTTTATCCGACCAGGGTGCAAAAGCAAACGTTTGCTAGTCGATATTCTTAATATTTAAAACAGATAAAATCACCTTTTTATATAACTTTTGTACCTTTTCTGATTAAAATCCATGCCGATTACTCGTTAAGAGCTGAAAAATGACCGAGGAATGCATCGTTCGTGATGAGCGATGGGGACTTAAAGGAGCTTAATATGTTTCATCTCGATACTTTATCGACACTTGTTGCCGCAACACTGACGTTGCTGCTGGGACGCAAGCTGGTCCAGTCAGTCTCCTTTCTGAAGAAATACACTATTCCTGAACCGGTTGCTGGTGGACTACTGGTGGCAATCGCCCTGCTGGTGCTGAAAAAGAGCATGGGCTGGGAAGTGGATTTTGATATGAGTCTGAAAGACCCGCTGATGCTGGCGTTCTTTGCCACCATTGGTCTGAACGCGAACATTGCCAGCCTGCGTGCAGGCGGCCGTGTCGTTGGCATCTTCCTGATCGTGGTGGTGGGTTTACTGGTGATGCAAAACGCCATCGGCATCGGTATGGCGAGCCTGCTGGGGTTGGATCCATTAATGGGACTGATCGCGGGTTCAATTACGCTTTCGGGTGGGCACGGAACCGGTGCGGCATGGAGCAAGTTGTTCATCGAACGCTATGGCTTTACCAATGCGACGGAAGTGGCAATGGCGTGCGCAACCTTCGGTCTGGTGCTGGGCGGACTGATCGGCGGTCCGGTGGCGCGTTACCTGGTGAAGCACTCCACCACGCCAGATGGTATGCCGGACGATCAGGCTGTACCGACCGCGTTTGAGAAACCGGACGTTGGCCGCATGATCACCTCTCTGGTGCTGATCGAAACCATTGCGCTTATCGCGATCTGTCTGACCGTAGGCAAAATCGTGGCCCAGATGTTGGTGGGAACCGTGCTGGAACTGCCGACATTCGTCTGCGTACTGTTCATCGGCGTGATCCTCAGCAACGGTCTGGCGTTAGTGGGCTTTTATCGCGTGTTTGAGCGAGCGGTATCGGTGCTGGGCAACGTGAGTCTCTCACTGTTCCTGGCGATGGCGCTGATGAGTCTGAAGCTGTGGGAGCTGGCCTCACTGGCGTTGCCGATGCTGGCGATTCTTGTGGTGCAGTCGATCTTCATGGCGCTGTACGCCGTGTTTGTGACCTGGCGCATGATGGGTAAAAACTACGATGCTGCTGTTCTGGCTGCCGGGCACTGCGGTTTTGGTCTTGGCGCGACGCCGACGGCAATCGCCAATATGCAGGCGATTACCGAGCGTTTTGGCCCGTCGCACATGGCGTTTCTGGTGGTGCCGATGGTGGGGGCATTCTTTATCGACATCGTCAATGCGCTGGTGATTAAGCTGTATCTGCTGTTGCCGATTTTTGCGCAATAAGGACAATGCGGCGGTGTGAAAACCGCCGCATTGTGTGAGCCTCAGGCGTTGGAGTAGCGTTCGGTTTCCGGCATCCAGCGTTCTATCAACGCCGTGGCCTGTTGTGGGTAACGTTCGTGAATATGGCGCGCAATGCGCTGAACTTCCGGAATAATGGCCTGATCGCGCAGTAAATCCGCCACTTTAAATTCAGCGCTGCCCGTCTGACGTGTCCCCAACAATTCGCCAGGTCCACGGATCTCCAGGTCTTTTTGCGCAATGACAAAACCGTCGTTGCTGTCGCGTAGAACCTGCAGGCGTGTCTGCGCCGTTTTTGACAGGGGAGATTTGTAGAGCAGTACGCAGTGCGAGGCCACTGCGCCGCGACCTACGCGTCCGCGCAACTGGTGTAATTGCGCAAGACCCAAACGCTCCGGGTTTTCAATAATCATCAGGCTGGCGTTGGGAACATCCACCCCCACTTCAATGACTGTGGTCGCAACCAGAAGATGAAGCTCACCCTGCTTAAAGGCCGCCATCACCGCCTGCTTCTCGGCGGGTTTCATTCTCCCGTGGACCAGACCAATGTTCAGCTCAGGTAGCGCAAGTTTCAGTTCTTCACTTGTGGCTTCCGCCGCCTGTGCCTCTAACAGATCCGACTCTTCAATCAGTGTACAGACCCAGTAAGCCTGGCGTCCTTCGTGAGTACAGGCGTTACGCACCCGGTCAATAATATCGCTGCGGCGGGTGTCAGGAATGGCGACGGTGGTGACCGGCGTACGGCCTGGCGGCAGTTCGTCGATAACCGAAGTGTCGAGATCGGCATACGCTGTCATCGCCAGGGTGCGTGGAATCGGGGTTGCGGTCATGATCAGCTGATGTGGGTGGAATCCCTGCTGTTGGCCTTTTTCCCATAACGCCAGCCGCTGATGCACACCAAAACGGTGTTGTTCATCGATGATCACCAGAGCCAGTTCGTTAAACTGTACCTGTTCCTGGAAAATCGCATGGGTACCCACCACCATTTGTACCTGGCCGCTGGCGATGGCCTCCTGCTGCGCAAGACGCGCCTTACCTTTTTGTTTACCGGCCAGCCAGCCGACATCAATACCGAGCGGGGCAAACCACTGACGGAAGTTATTGGCGTGTTGTTCAGCAAGCAGTTCGGTCGGCGCCATCATCGCCACCTGTTTGCCGTGGGCAATTGCCCGCAGCGCAGCAAGTGCTGCAACCAGCGTTTTACCGGAGCCAACATCACCTTGCACAAGACGCATCATCGGTACATCCAGCGTCATGTCGCGTTCGATTTCCGCCACCACACGAGTTTGCGCACCGGTTGGTTTGAAGGGCAGTGAATTAAGAAAACGATTTTTGAGTTCGCCCTGCGCACTGAGCGACAGAGCGTGAAATCGTTGCGCACCAGCACGTAGCGCCAGCATGCTCAGGTTATGCGCCAGTAACTCTTCCAGAATCAGCCGCCGCTGCGCCGGATGTTTCCCGGTTTCCAGGTCGCTGAGCTGGAGCGACGGCGGTGGGCGGTGCAGGGTGCGTAATGCCTCCGGCAGACTCATCATGCCCTGCAGAAGCTCTGGCGGTAACAGTTCGGTAATGGCGCAGGTATCCAGTAAATCCAGCGCCTGATCGGTGAGTTTACGCAGCGTGGCCTGTTTTATCCCTTCGGTGGTCGGATAAACGGGGGTAAGCGTCTCCTGCAACTCCGGCGTGCTGAGTTCGCCCTGAACGCGGTATTCCGGGTGGAACATTTCTGCCCCGTATTTTCCCCGTTTTGCTTCTCCGTAGGCCAGTACGCGGCGACCCGTTGCCAGGCTGTTTTTCATTGCCGCACTGAAATTGAAAAAACGCAGGGTGAGGATACCGGTACCGTCACTGATCTGGCAGGTCATCATCCGGCGACCACCAAATGTGATGTTGCAGTTCAGCACTTCCCCTTCGACGGTGGCGTAAACGCCCGGTAACAGTTCGCCTATCGGATAGAGATGAGTACGATCTTCGTAACGCAGTGGAAGGTGCAGGAGGAGCTCCTGTACGGTATGCAGGCCAATTTTTGCCAGTTTACTGCTTTGCGCTGCGCCAACGCCCGTTAGTGAACTGAGCGGTACAGCATCTAACAGGCGCCCTTTCATTTACGCTTCATCCTTCCCGCCGCCTCTTTGTTGGCTGCATTCACTCACTCCGGTCACATCGTTTTCTCTGCTCCCGGAGATTCGTTCATTTGCCGCCGCGATGCAACGTGAATGATTTTGCGTAATATTGGAAGCCTGCATAGTGGCCCACCATGCGGCATCGGCTTCAATTTCGCCTTGTGCATTCACATGGGGGTAAGGCAGACCTTTGCGTTTAGCGACGTTTGCCAGTACCGGATAACCGCCTTCAAACAGCAGACGCTGCTGTTCATCTTCCGGCAACATGCTGTTCTCGCGCCGGTACATGCCAGCGTTTTGTCGCTGACGCTGCGCTTCGTAGAGAATCAGTGCCGAAGCGACGGAGACGTTGAGTGACTGCACCATGCCAATCATCGGGATGATAATGTCCTGATCCGCAAGGTTTAATGCCTCTTGCGTGATGCCGGTTTTCTCTTGTCCCATCAGAATACAGGTCGGGCGGGTGTAATCAATTTCGCGAAAATCGACGGCTTTGTCCGAAAGGTGAGTGGCCAGAATCTGCATGCCCTGGCTTTTCAGATGGATGACGGCATCGCTGATGGTGCGGTGAGTCTTCACCTGCACCCAGCTGTTGCTTCCCGCCGCCGAAGAGGCCATGGTGCGCATACGGCTACCCGGCCAAACGGCGTGGACTTCATGAACGCCAACGGCATCTGCGGTACGGATAATCGCAGAAACGTTATGAGGTTTGTGGACCTGCTCCATGCAGACGGTCAGATCAGGCTGACGCCTGGCGAGCATCTCGCAGATACGCGCATAACGCTGTGCATTCATAAGGCTAGTTTCGGTTACGGGTGACTTTTATCACGTCCGGCATCACACGGATTTTGCGCATGATATTCGCCAGATGCACACGATCACGTGCGGTGAGACGAATAAAGGCGCTATAGACGCGACCATCTTTCTCTTCAGTATTCAAACTTTGAATATTGGAGGTGGTGGTGTTGATTGCCGCCGTCAGGTTCGCCAGCGCACCCTGGTGGTTAAACATGTCCACCTTGATCTCAGTGATGAACTCCTGCTCCGTCTCTTTATCCCATTCGACAGCCATAAACTTCTCTGGCTCTTTCTGGTAGCCACGGATGTTACGGCAGGATTCATGGTGAATAACCAGACCTTTTCCGGGGCTGACATGAGCGATAATCGGGTCGCCGGGGATCGGGCGGCAGCATTTGGCGAAGGTGATCAGCACGCCATCTGCGCCTTTGATCGGCAGATGTCCGTGGCTGGACTGCGCTGGTGCGGTTGTCGATGCTTCACCTTGCTGCAGATTCTTCGCCACCACAACGCTCATGGCGTTACCCAGACCGATTTCCGCCAGCAGATCTTCCAGCGTCGCGAGCTTCATACGCTCAATTTCACGCTGGACGCTTTCCTGTGGAATTTCAGCCAGTTTACGGCTGCCGCCTAAAGCATGATTCAGCAAGCGACGACCAAGGCTCACGGAGTCGTCACGTTTGAGATTCTTCAGCAACTGACGAATTTTGGCACGCGCTTTCGAGCTAACGACAAAGTTAAGCCATGCGGCATTCGGACGGGCGCCCGGTGCGGTAATGATCTCAACCGTCTGGCCACTGGAGAGTGGTTGTGAAAGCGGGTAAGGCTGTCTGTCAACACGCGCGCCGACGCAGGCATGTCCGATATCGGTGTGTACCGCGTACGCGAAGTCGACAGGTGTGGCACCGGCTGGCAGCTCGACAATGCGCCCTTCCGGTGTGAAAACGTAAATCTCATCCGGGAAGAGATCGGATTTAACGCTCTCGATAAATTCAAACGAGCTACCGGCGCTCTGTTGCAGCTCCAGCAGGCTCTGCATCCAGCGCTGGGCGCGGATTTGCGCAGTGGTACTGGTCTCACCGTGCTCTTTATAAGCCCAGTGTGCCGCAACCCCCATTTCCGCCATCTGGTCCATGTCTTCGGTACGGATTTGTACTTCAACCGGAACACCATGTGGGCCGATCATCGAAGTGTGTAAAGACTGATAGCCGTTCGCTTTTGGAATGGCAATATAGTCTTTCACGCGCCCCGGACGCGGCTTATACAGGCTGTGCATCTGGCCGAGCACGCGATAGCAGGTGTCGGCATCATGAACGATAACGCGGAACGCGTAGATGTCCATGATCGAGTGAAAACGCTGCTCTTTGAGCACCATTTTGCAGTAGATAGAGTACAGATGTTTTTCGCGACCGCTAACGCGACACGGAATTCCCGCTTCCTGCAAACGCCCTTCAATCTCTGAGAGGATTTTTTGGATCATCTCTTTACGGTTGCCGCGCGCAGCTTTCACCACTTCTTTAATAACGCGATAACGGTTCGGGTATAACGCTTCAAAACCCAACTCTTCGAGCTCGGTTTTAATGTGATGGATACCTAAACGGTGTGCCAGCGGGCTGTAAATTTCGAGGGTTTCACGGGCGATGCGGCGACGTTTGTCCGGGCGCAATGAGCCCAGCGTGCGCATGTTATGGGTTCGGTCAGCAAGCTTGATGAGAATGACGCGGATATCCTGCACCATCGCCATAATCATCTTGCGAAAGTTTTCGGCCTGCGCCTCTTTCTTATCGCGGAACTTGAGCTTAT
Source organism: Citrobacter sp. NCU1 (assembly GCF_010231475.1). GTDB lineage: Bacteria > Pseudomonadota > Gammaproteobacteria > Enterobacterales > Enterobacteriaceae > Citrobacter_D. Next base: position 90,464 of record NZ_NRDO01000046.1, read on the forward strand.
CAAGTTTCGACACCCCTTCTACCAGTTCAGCAACGCTTTTACCAAAAAGCTGTTCCATGTCCTGATAGGTGGCAGGAGTGTCTTCAATCACATCATGCAGCAGCGCCGCCATTAGCGTTTCATAGTCGAGTTTCATCTCGGCCAGAATGCAGGCAACGGCGACTGGATGGGTGATATAGGGTTCACCGCTTGAACGTGTCTGACCCTCGTGAGCGTCACGTGCAACGAGATACGCCTGCCGCAGACGCTTAATTTGGTCTTCCGGCAGGTAGTGTTGAATCAGTTGATTCAGGCTTTCAAACAGATACAAGGGCGACCCGATGAGTAATTAACGACGACCTTCAGCAATAGCGGTAACGGCTTGTAATTCAGCGGCTTCCTGCTCTTGCTGTTCCTGGCGTTCACGCACGTCGAGGATCTGGTTGTTGATCAGACCTTCTTCGATTTCGCGCAGCGCGATTACGGTAGTTTTATCGTTTTCTTCCGGTACGAGCGGATCCTTTCCGCCTACCTGCATCTGACGAGCGCGACGCGCGGCGACCAGTACCAGGTCAAAACGGTTACCAATTTTCTCTACAGCGTCCTGAACAGTTACGCGTGCCATACTTAAAATGCTCCACAGGTGAAGAAATGACTGGGCATGATACTGAATGTGGGTTCAGTCTGCCAACAGTTTGCTGATTAAAGCGTCATGACGCTGCTTTTGGCGGCTCATGCGCAGACGTTCGGCGCGAATGATGGTTTTCAAATCGCCCAGGGCGGTATCAAAATCATCATTCACAATGAGGTAATCATATTCGGCGTAATGGCTCATTTCTGCAACAGCTTGCGCCATACGTTTTGCAATGACTTCCTCGCTATCCTGACCGCGACCGCGAAGACGGCGATCCAGCTCAATTTTGGACGGCGGTAAAATAAAGATACTGCGTGCCTGCGGCATTTTTTCACGAATTTGCTGGGCACCCTGCCAGTCAATATCAAGAAAAACATCCACACCGGAAGCAAGCACTTGCTCAATGGCTTCGCGAGATGTGCCGTAATAATTACCGAACACTTCGGCATGCTCGAGAAACGCGTCTCTGCCAATCATGGTTTTGAACTCATCATGATCCACAAAGAAATAATGTTCGCCATGCACTTCACCCGGACGCGGAGCGCGTGTGGTGTGTGAAACAGAAACCTGGGTGTCATACAACGGTTGGGTTTTCAATAAAGCCTGAATCAGGCTGGATTTACCCGCGCCACTGGGGGCAGAAACAATATAAAGCGTGCCTTGAGCCATGAGTATCTTATGTATGTGATTGTCGAAAGAGAGCCTACATACGAGCTTATTATACACGTCGCCGCTATATGACGTAGTCCTTGTCACACTTTTTGCCTCTGATTATTGCGTTTTGCGTACCTTTTTCCTGATTTACCGTGCAATTACTGCAATGAGTGAAAATGACAGGAATCCTGCTCGCAGGCTTCGCGTTTACCGCTCGGTGCCGAAATCATTCTGCGCTATACCTGCCGGACAACGTGCGATGGAGGTGCAAATGACGTTATGGAAGAGTATCGCAATCAGTGTATTGCTGTGTCATTCATCGGTTGGCGCGGTTTGCCCCGCCTGGACGGCGGCCAGGGCGGAAGAGGAAATAACTCGTTTAACGCGGCAAATCGCGCAGTGGAATGACATTTACTGGAAGCAGGGCATTAGCGCAGTCGATGATACGGTTTACGACCAGCTCAGTACGCAACTTACACAATGGCGACGCTGTTTTGGCGAGGAGGTTCCTACAGACCCGGCGGCGCCGCCAAAAAATGGCTCAATGTTGCATCCTGTTGCCCACACTGGCGTGCACAAGCTTGCGGATAAACAGGCGATGCAGCAATGGATGCTTCGTCGAAGCGATCTGTGGGTTCAACCGAAGGTGGATGGCGTAGCAGTAACGTTAGTGTACCGGGATGGCAATCTCATCAGGGCGATTAGCCGGGGGGATGGACTGGAAGGCGAAGACTGGACGCAAAAGGTTCGTCATATTCCGTCTGTGCCGCGCACCACAAAAGGAGCACTTGCCAATAGCATTCTGCAGGGCGAAATCTTCCTGCTTCAGGAAAACCATATCCAGCAGCGAATGGGGGGAATGAACGCCCGTTCAAAAGTTGCAGGGATGATGCTGCGCGCAGAACATTCCTCCTTGCTAAACTCATTAGGCATTTTTATCTGGGCGTGGCCTGATGGTCCGCAGTCGATGCCTGAACGATTGCAAAAACTGACTGACGCGGGATTTAGTTTAACCCAGCGCTATACCCAGCCCGTGAATAGCGTTGATGATGTTGAAAAAGCGCGAGAGAGATGGTGGACAACGAGTCTACCGTTTGCAACCGATGGCATCGTGGTGCGGATGGCTAAAGAGCCGGAAGCCCGAAGCTGGCTTCCTGGTGAAGGAGATTGGCTGGTTGCCTGGAAATATACCCCGGTGGCGCAGGTCGCAGAAGTGGCGGAAATTCTCTTCACCACAGGAAAGAGTGGGAAAACCGCGGTGGTCGCATCGCTGGTTCCTGTCATGCTGGACGATAAAAAGGTTCAGCGTGTCAATCTGGGTTCCGTCAGACGTTGGGAAGAGTGGGATATCGTGCCTGGCGATCGCATCCTGGTCAGTCTGGCCGGGCAAGGTATTCCACGTATCGACGATGTTGTCTGGCGTAGTACGCAGCGGACTAAACCAAAACCTCCCGGAGGGCGTTTGGGGCCACTGACCTGTTTTTATGCTTCATCCGAATGCCGGGAACAATTCATTGCGAGACTGGTTTGGTTGGGGGAGAAATCGGTATTGAATCTGGATGGTGTGGGAGAGGCAGGATGGCGTGCGCTTCATCAGGTGCATCGCTTTGAGCATATATTTTCCTGGCTTGCGTTAACCGAGGAGCAATTACAGAACACACCTGGGGTAGGCAAAGGGAAAGGTGCGCAATTGTGGCATCAGTTCAATATGGCGCGCCGCCAGCCCTTTATCCGCTGGGTTATGGCGATGGATATACCGCTAACCCAGGCCGCGCTTAAGGCCTGCGATATTCGTTCGTGGGGGCCATTGCTGGCACAGACAGAGCAGTATTGGCGAACGCTGCCGTCAACGGGCGAGCGCCGCGCCAGGCAAATGATACAGTGGAGAGAGAACCCAGAGATAAAAACGCTGAGCCAGTGGTTATCTGCTCAGCGTATTACGGGATTTATGCCTTAATGACCTTCGTGATGATAATAAAAAACGGGTAAACCGAGTTTGAGACGTAGCGCCAGCAATCGCGCGGTGAAGCCAAAGATCAGCGTGGAGATAACGACCACATCATGGCTGGAGACATAGTGCTGAAGTGCTATGTAAAGCACTGCAGAAGCAAACGACACGCCGGCATACAGCTCTTTCTGGAAGACCAGGGGAATGCGTTTACAGAACATGTCACGCAGTATGCCGCCAAACACGCCAGTGGTCACTGCGGCGACCACGGCAATGATCGGGCCATGACCCATATCCAGTGCAACCTGAGCACCGATGATGGAAAAGACCACTAAGCCCAGCGCATCAAGCAAAAGGAATAATTTGCGCAAATAAGGCATGACGGGGGCGACAATGGTCGTCAGCACCGCAGCCGTCGTCACGATAATGACATATTCAGGATGCTTCACCCAACCGAGCGGATAATGCCCAAGCAGAATGTCGCGAACAGAGCCGCCGCCAATGGCTGTCGCGGTTGCAATGATGATGACGCCGAAGGTATCCATGCGACGACGACCTGCAGCAAGAGCGCCCGTCATGGCTTCTGCGGTAATGCCAATTAAGTACAAAACGTGTAACAGCATGCCTTCCCCCTGATTTACTGGGGAGAAAGGTTAGCGATTTGTGCGCAGTATCACGATTGAGATTTTCTAAGGTGAGGTCGTTTCAATAACTTTTACTTATGCAATATTATATTTTTTATCATATTTAACGCCTTTTAAGGTTCTGTAATTGAAATAATATGATGAAAAAAACTAATAGGAAAAGAGGTGGGTGGTTTGAAATAAAAGAAAAACACGTAGCACCGTTTCGTTTTTACGGGCTACGTGGTGAATGAATCTGAATGTTGAATGTATCATTAATATTATGATTTATATGTTATTTATGAATTGATGTGGGTGATTAAGTACACTCATAAGTACACAGATGTTGGGGGTGAGAGGTTATGAGTTGATATTGACAATTCACTATTGGTTTTACTTTTTTGTCGTTGCTTGACAAATCACCATAAGTGCAAGATTATTTGCTTGTCACATCTTCTTGCCTCAACCCTATATACCTGCTCTGTAAAAGAGGAACCTTTTCTGATGATGCAACCTTGGGAACTTAACTCCGTACTCACCGCTGATCGATTAAAACAGCTAGCATCTCTAATAAGAGATGTCAGGGATGATGTGATTGATCGGCATGATGACGAGATTGGTGATACTGCCCGTAGTACTGGTATGAGGGCATACGAGTGTTCGCGTTCACGTATCATTCGTGCGGTAAAGGATGGAAAAAATTGGCCTTGGTTAGGAATTGTGAAACCTGACGGACGATTTACCTTTTCGATTCAATCAGTTCCTGTGAGGCTATACAGGGGTAAACCGAGTTGTCCAGAAGAAAGAAGATTAATTCCTTCAATTGAAGCGTTAAGGCAAATGTCATGCCTTGAGCCAGAAGTCGGTGATGTTGCTGCTGTACTCTGGTTTTTTGCTATCGAATTGGATGAAATGCGATACGTTGAGCGCGTAACATTTGTCGGTTTCCTTGAAGGTCAGCAGATTTCGTGTTGGGAAATTCCTCTTGACGAGCGGGTTGTTGCTTTTGGCCCTGCCATGAGTGAATTGCCTCAGCCAGTTGAAACGAAGAAAGCGTCAGTCTCTGTCAAAAAGAAAGACAAAAAAGCAGAGAATGATGGCGAAGATAATGGTCAGTAAGGTATGTATTTAGATTTCTATGGTGAAAGATTAAGGCTGGCTCGTTTACTCAAAGGGGTAACTCTTCAAGAGCTTGGTGATGCAGTATCTGTTTCCAGACAGGGTATACACCAATATGAAAGCGATGCAAGGGCTCCTTCAATGGATGTCAGAAACGCTTTGGCAGAGTACCTTAATGTATCTCCTGGCTTTTTTGGTATGCCTATGTCTGGAGATGTAAAACCGGAGCAATGTCATTTCCGGAAGAGACAAACAACTCCAGTAGGAGTAAAAGAGCGTGTGCAAGCATATAGCACGGTGCTTGAGCAACTAGTAGTTGAGTTGCATGAGCATTTGGATATGCCTCAAAATGGATTTAACTTAATCGATAATACAAAGATTACTGAACTGACTCCCCCCATTATTGAAAAAATTGCTGAGGGGGCCCGTGTCAGATGGAATTTATCTGCTGATGCTCCGATCGACAATATGGTTAACGTGCTGGAAAATCAAGGGGCTATTGTTACTTGTTTCGATGGTGTTTCTGAAAAAGTCGATGCTCTATCTGTAAACAGAAAATATCCAATAATAATAAGGAATACTGCAAAGGAAAGTGTTTGCAGAATGAGATTTGATTTGGCCCACGAATGTGGCCATTTAGTTATGCACGATGGCATTGAAACAGGTTGTAAACAAACGGAAAGGGAGGCAGATGCGTTTGCTAGTGCATTTCTATTCCCGAGGAAGTCATTTGCAAGTGAATTTCCAGCCTGTTTAAATTTTGATGGTTCTTTTAATTGGAAAAAAATATACGATCTAAAAGTTAGATGGAAGGTGAGTGCAAAGGCAATAATCTTTAGAGCTCACTTTTTAGGATTTATAAATGCACAGCAGTACAGAAGTGCTAATGTCTGGTTCAGCCAAACTAGGCAGTCACGACAAGAGAAGCTTGATGATATTCTTGAAATGGAAGAGCCTCATATACTGAAAGAAAGCATCATTGTTATGAAAGAGCACTTAGGTGTTACATTTAAAATGATGGCCGATAAATTAGGTGTAAAACCTGTATTGTTGGCGAGTGTAACAGGGATGGAGTATAAGGAAACTGCCTCTGATATTTATGATGATGTGGTTGTTCCATTCAGGTTTTGATAAATGCCCCTTAAGATGGGGCTTTTTTTAGTTGTATGAAACAATCATTAATGTGATTTGGCCTGAAACAGCTATGTGCAGAATCATAACTCTTCTAGTCGGCATCCTGTACCAAAAATAGACGTCACTGTATTGATAAATTGTCAGCAATACAATTTAAAAATATTAAGCTTGCAGTATGCTTTCTTTGAACAAGATGTAGAACTTATCACCTAAGTTAAAAGCAATCAGTTTAAATAACCATTAACAGTAATTTCCGATATCTCCCTCTATTATTGATTAATATATCTAAACATATTCAGCATTTCGCGTAAATGCTTTGGCTTAAATGGTTGTGACAATGGGAGTAGTTTGCACAAGATTATTACACTAATTAACGTGGGAAGCTAGAATAAGCAATATCTATGAGTAGCTAAGTCTATTAATTATATAATAAGATGGTACCAAGTTATTTATCTATAAAAAATAACGTTTTTATTTTTCCAATGATGGTTGATAAATATCTTTAATGAAGATATTGATAAAAATATAACATACTATCTCGGCTATCAATGATCAGTTACTTATAGTGAGTGAAGTTATTAACATTAATCATTGTAAATCAACTCACAAAACCTGATTTCTGAGTGATGCACAAGAAAAAGTTGTGCTAAAATTTATGGATTGATGTTGTTGAGTTAAGAAAGGTGAGGTTTATCAATGTCATACAAAAATTTGATAGTAGAAGGGTGTGAAGATAGAGAGGCTACTAACGACCAGACTTGTGTGGAGATCGCTTATGTCAGTAGACATAACGACAATATTTATGATTTACGGATGGAATTAGATAAAAGAGAGACTCTTGAAGCTTTCAAAAAAATTCTCACTAAAGAAATTATTTTTGATTAGGTAATTATATGACTAGCACAGCAAGAAAATTAAAAATAAATAAAGCTATTGATGCTAATGATAATACATCTTCAATGAAAACTATTGAAGGTCGTCAATCTACTGACATTTTTTTAGGTTTGTGCGGATTTGCAGGATGTGGAATCAAAACTGTTGTCGATGTGATAAAAGAGGTAGCCGAAACTTGGGGGTATAGTGTTGTCCACATTAGGATTAGCGATTTAATGCAAGATCCCCTTTACTTCGAAAAGATCTTAATTGAGCAACATCTTGATAATAGCATTGTTCGGCATTTAGCTATGCAAAAATTAGCTAATGGATTAAGAAGAAATTTCAAGAGAAATGAGCTTTTATCTGAAGCGGCAATCGCTGCTATAAATGCTGATAAAAACAAATCATCCAGCACTTCTGAAGCTACTTTATATATTATTGATCAATTGAAGCGGCCTGAGGAGATTGAGTTATTCAGGGTTATTTATCAACATAATTTCTATTTAATGGGAATTTTAAGAGATCAAGAGCATAGGATTAGAAACTTAAGAGAAGATGGTGTCACGAAAAATGACATTCCTTTAATCATGAATGTTGATGATAAGTCAGATGATGATTATGGGCAAAGGACAAGTCAGGCAATACTTACCTCTGATTTTTTTGTTAAAAACAACCAAAGTCAGAAAAAAGGCCTTGAAAATAAAATTGATAGATTTTTTGGACTTATACACGGAAAAAATGGTCTGACCCCGACTATAAATGAAAAGGGTATGTACGCAGCATTTTCAGCATCTTTACAATCAGCATGTTTATCAAGGCAAGTCGGAGCCGCTCTCTTTGATGATGAAGGAAACCTTCTCGCCATAGGCAAAAATGACGTTCCCAAAGCTGGCGGTGGGCTTTATGTCAGTGATGATGGTGAAAAAGATCATCGTTGTGTGCATAAAAGTGGAAAGTGTTATAACGTATCAAGCAAGTTAAAAATTAAAAATAAAATACATGATATCCTTCTAAAGGAAATTAAGTCCTCATTAGGCTCAGATCCATCAATGGAGCTAATCTTGAGAAGGTTAGAGGCCATAACACCTAATATTACTGAGGCCATTTATAAAGGTAGTAACATTTCATCCATTATGGAGTATTCAAGATCTATCCATGCAGAGATGGATGTCATTACAACAATGGCAAGAAAGTCGACCGAAGGGGCAAAAGGTAAAATTCTTTTTACCACAACTTATCCTTGTCATAACTGTGCAAGGCATATTGTATCTTCTGGTATTAAGAAAGTTATATATATCGAACCATTCGATAAAAGTCTTGCATTAGATCTTCACGATGACTCGATTACAAAATCTGAGGATCACTCGAAAGTAATTTTTTCAGACTTCGAAGGTGTTGCCCCAAGAAGATATAATAAATTCTTCATGCCTACAGATGAAAGAAAAGATGAAATCACTGGTGAAGCATTTAAGTTTAATACTAAATATAAAAATCATATTGATGTACAATACCTTGATAGCCATAGGAAATATGAAGATATGGTCGCTAAGAAATTCTTATCAGAGGTCGCGAAACAAGATGCTACACCTTAAGTTTTGCAGCTAGAAGATATATTATTATCAGGATATACTATAAAGTAGTTCTTTCTGGATGTATCCAGAAAGAACTACTATTAGTTTTTCTTTTTAATAAAGATTGAAAATTAGAGTTTTTAAATAATCCTTTTGAGGCAAGTATGATCTTAACGTTCAAACCACATTGTAAATTGTGATTATAATAAAGCTAATAAGTCCCGCAGGCCAAAAGTAAGTTGATATACGTTATTTTTTATTTATGATATATTTTAATTTGCTGATACATAATAGCCATTTTTCCCATAACTTATCTCGATCGATCAAGTCAATTGCGTTTTTCTCAATCACTGCGAGACAATGGCGAGAAAGTTTTACGCTTTTTTTCATTTTATTTTTAATGATAGTTACATTTTGAGTCTTCAATTTATATTTAAGATAGTTCTTTTTTATGAGTTCTTCTTGCATCTGATTGTTATAAATCATTAATCGTAAGAATGGGTTCTCCATAGATGATATTTCTTTTAGAAAAAGTGCTTTTTCTTTTTTACTTCTTAATTTTTTCTTTGGTTTGACGCGAGCTTCAATTCTTAATAGATTTCTGTAATCCTTGTTAAGCTCCAAATACTCACTTTCTGTTTTAAAGGAATTAAAAAGATTCCTTTGCATGTATATTTTTTCATAACAAAGTATACTTATTTTTGACCTTGTACTTCCTAACCTTAATCCGGGCAATCCATTTTTGTGATGAAAGTATTGAGATGTACCTGAATTTTTTAATGACCATAAATAGTCTTTAAGTTTACAATCATAAATGTCCAATGCCACATCTATTTGTGTAATCCAAGATCTGCGTATGGTTTTAATAATGGCCTTTCCGAATTGTGATTTCATCAATTTTATAAATTCTTTAAATTCATTATCACTAACATGTTGTGGCCGAAAATCAAATCTTATACTTCCAGTGTTATTATTTACAGGAACATATGCGATGTGCAATATCAAACTTGGAATCTCTTCTCTACTAAATATGTTGATTGCTTTCTTATATGGATGACCTTCCTTTAGTTTTGTGTGAGTTATGGCGTATTTATCGTTTGGGAGTTTATTGCAGTTTTTGAGTGCAGAGTATATTTTAATTTTTTCATCCTCAGTAGAAAAACTACTTACAAGAGTGGCTTTGTCTATTCTTATCTTTAATTCATGATTGTGAAAACTCTTTCCTGCACTAATAGAAAGCCTTGTTTCAATGTTTTTCATGTTTAAAAGCATATAATTTTCCGTACAATGCCTTTCCATTTATAAATGGATCGTGAATTTGAGTGCACCTCTATACATAGGATTTTATATAGGTGGGATATAGGTGGTATATAGCGTGCTATTAGAGGGAACTAGATAAAGCTAAGAGAACTCTGTAAGGATTAGTTCATATTGCTTCTACTAACTGACGACTTGCTATCCATTCCAAAACCTCCTCTTCTCGCCATGCAACTGCGCGTGCTCCGGTTAGGCTAACTTGTCGAGGAAACGCACCTGCTTCGATTTGTCGATAGAGCGTTGCACGAGAAATTGCGCATAGTTCCAGGACCGTTTTCACCTTGATTAGACGTTGATTCGGCATTGTTTGAATCCACAATAAAGCGCATCGGATTGATACCTCTACGATTTACAGTTTTGCAGATTGAATGAGCGAAAAGCTTGTAACATGTTGAATTTAATGGTTTTTATTTATTTTCAATGGTATGTGTTTTCGAGTCATTTGAAAGTTTCGAAAGTTTCGAACGCCGAAAATTCTAGAATTTCTGGGTTTCAAAAAAAGTTCAGCGGCGGAAAATTTCAGGTTTTCTATGTGAAAAGTTTCGCGCCTACTGAGCGAAAAAGGTGAGTTTGGTAGATCTTGAGAGCAGCCTTTTTTTGCTGCTTTTAACGAATACTAAGATAAAAAAATGACTAGTATTACGACATTAGATTGGATTTTAAGGAGGGATTTTTAATCAATTAACTCGAAATGATATAGATATCATGCAATTAAAATAAGGAGCTTTCATGGCATAGACATATTTATGTCTAAAAAGCTTGTTGAAAGATAGCTTAATTATGTGTATTCATCTAGGAAAATGATTAATACCCTGCGTTGTTCATGTGTTAAACGAGGCCAAATTTGTTCAAATCTGTTCTTTAGATCTACATCTTTCACTGGAACAAATTCTGGTTGTTCGTTCTTATCAGAGGAGTTCTCATCAAAGCAATCAATGAAAAACCAACCAATTGGCGTATTCATTTTTATGGCAATATTTACAAGATGTGCGACATTAATTTTATTGGCTCCTCTTTCATAACGTGAAAGTTGTTGCTGGGAAATATCCGCATACTCGGCTAATTGCTGTGCAGTCATACCAAGTTCTTTTCTGCGCATCTGGATACGCTGACCAACCATCTTATCAGTGACTTCGGATGCAAGCTTCGCCATTTCCCCGCCTTGTTTCCAACGTATATGTCTATAAAAGACATTTTGCGGGTGTTTTACTCTTGCATGAACATCGATAATGGATTATAAATTAATTTTTACTCCTTTATGGATGATTTGGCTTCAAAAAAGTCCATTTTTCTAACTTTAAACCGTCATAAAATGACTTAACTTAAATTTGTTCTTACTTTATTAGACTAGCAAGTAATATTTTTTCCTAATACCAATCGCAAATGAGTGAAATATGAAAAATTCATCTATCGCTAAAATATTAAGTATCTCGTTGTTTTTTTCTTGTAATGTTGTTTATTCATCTCCGAATAATATCCATTTACAAGAAACAGTAAGCTCAACGTCAACTCAGCAAGATGGAGTGACAAACGAAGATGTATTAAAATATTTGTCTGAAAAATATAGTAATGAAATATCAAGTTTAGGACTTACAGAGGAGCAACTCAATTCTAATATTTATGTTCGTGCAAGTTTGAATGATAACTTTGTATTTTTCTCAAATCTGAAACAGTTTCTCTCTGTTTTTTTCGACCTTCCAAACCTTCAGTCAGTTAAACTTGTTAAGTATAATAATTATATAGGTTTCAAAGTAAAACTTGCTGGGCGTCCTGCAACAGGATTTGCACTCTATCAAGAGGATAATGAATATTTCTTGAAGGGTGTTATAAATGATAAAGGACTCATTGCTGCTGAGAATATCGAAGAAGAAGGCTTGGTATTTAACTCATATTATTCAGTTGCTTTTGTCGTATTTAATAAGAATGGTGTTAAATATTAACTTTATATATAGGTATAGATATGAAATATTTGACTACCCTACCATTGATGATTTTATGTTTTTCAGTTCAAGCGAGTGATTTTAAAAAAACAAATGGAATACTCTCTTTGTATCAGAGCGAAAACCACACCCATTTCGGTATTAATTCTTCATATGGAACTACATCGGGAGTATGCGAGATAGGAGGTGAATTAACACCTATTGACGCTCGTAAAGGGCAACGTAACCGTTGGATTTATAGTGACCAGTCAAGCATGTGTGTCGTGTTGATAAGTGAATTAGAAAATGGTGCCATGCAGGTTATTTCTAAGGATTGTGATCAACATTGTGGTGTAACATCTATAGGTTCTATAGACGGCACATATAATAAATGAATGATTACTTTAGCCTGATTGTTTTCAGGCTAAAGTAAATGTTAATAGTGTGCAATGTTACGCTATTTCTTTTCTTATTGGTTCAACGTTGTAATTATTACCTTTTTCCAATGTTGTAAGTAGCTCAGCCCATATAGTTAGAGCTTGCTTACGTTCTTCAAAATATTGATAGCGATTATATATACCTTCAACACCTTTGATTTTATGATTTAAACAGCGTTCTGCTATCACCGGATCTACCCCCAGTGCAGCTAAATGGGAGCGGGCAGTTCGCCGAAAATCATGTATTGTGAAATTTGGCACATCTGGCATATTTGACCTTATTTTAGCTAGCGCGACGGGCAAGGTACTTTCCTGAATATGAGGAATCATGCGGTGCTGCATTTTTCTTGCCGGGAGAACCCATTCACTGTTGCCGGACATGGTTTGTAATTCTTTAAACCAGCCAACAACGGGTGCCGCTAGTGGGATATCGATACCATCGCCATTTTTAACGCGCTCAGCTGGCAAATGCCAGACGCCTTCGTCCAGATCAATTTCTGACCACCTGGCACCACACAATTCCATCTTTCGACAGCAGAGGGCTAAAATGAGTTTCATTGTTAGTTCATTCTGACGAGAAAAACCTTTGGTTAAAGGCATTACCTGAAAGAGCTGTACCAGTTCATCCCGACTTAACCAGCGCTCGCGGCTTTGTTCTTGTCCTCCTGCATCAGATATATCAAATGCACTTGCTGGATTCGAAGCTAGCATGTGCCGCTTGATTCCATAATCAAAGATCCGTCGAGTCCACCTCAGGACGTCATTGGCAACGGTAGGGGCTCCTCGTAGAAGGATCTTTTGCAACATATCATCAATATGATATGGGCGAACGTCTTCTATTCGTAGATTGCCTAAATTAGGATTTATATCTTTTTCGATTCGTCGGCGCAGTATGTCGGGGTGCTTCCAGCGTTTAAGTATCTGGCGTTCAAAATATTCGCTGGCTAATTGGGAAACCCTCAGTGCGTGTTTTTCAGACTCGATTTTTTTGAGAGCATCAGCTTTGCGCTCTTGCTTCTCTCCGGCTACGTCATAACCCAATGCTACACGTGCTGAGAGCTCTTTGGCGGTCTCTCGCGCCCTTGCTAGTGAGAGTTCAGCATAGGAACCGATACCCATTACCCGCTGTTTTCCAGAGAAACGATAGCGAAAGCGCCAGAATGGAGCTGCATACTTCTTCGGAAAACAAAGATATAAGCCGTTACCATCCGACTTTGCTTCGAAGCGTTCGTCAGCTCTGATCCATGCCTTGATTTGTATGTCTGTCATTTTTGCCATGTATGACTCTTGCTTATGTGCTGTGTGTACATATTCATGATGCCATAAAAGTCATTATGTACATAGATAAGTACACGCTAAACATGCGCTGTAGTGATACACCATGAGACAAGGTGATAAAGAAAGAGCCCTTTAATACGGGCTCTTAGAGGAGGTTTTAACTTGGGTGAGACAAAGTGAGATCGTCTGAGATATTACTCAATGTTCTGAATTTGTTCGCGCATTTGCTCGATCAATACTTTCAGTTCAATGGCGGAATTAGTGACTTCTGCATTGATAGACTTAGACGCCAGCGTGTTCGACTCACGGTTGAATTCCTGCATCATGAAGTCCAGACGACGACCAACCGCCTCTTTTTTCTTCAGGATGTTGTAGGTTTCTTTCACGTGCGCTTCCAGACGATCCAGCTCTTCTGCGACGTCGATGCGTTGCGCCATCAGCACCAGTTCTTGTTCCAGGCGGTTATTTTCCAGTTGAACCTGTGCATCTTCCAGCTTGGCGACCAGGCGTTCGCGTTGCCATTGTAAGATCTCCGGCATGTGCGCGCGTACTTTGATGACTTCAGCGCTGACGCCTTCAAGACGTTGCTCAATCAGGGCTTTCAGGGCCTGGCCTTCAGTTTCGCGGGCGATGATGAAGTCGTCCAGCGTACCGTCAAGGGCGTTCAGGATTTCAGCCGCAATGGCGTCCAGATCTTGCTCCTGAGCGGCCATGACTCCCGGCCAGCGCAGAATATCAACCGGATTGATTTCCCCTTCATCACTCTGCATTTTGACCCAGTTAGCGGCGGTGACGAGTTGTTTTGCGAGCTTCTCATTCAGAATGAGTTCACCTTGTGCGCTGGCATCGGGTTCAAAACGCAGCGTACATTCGACTTTACCGCGCGTCAGACGTGTGCGAATGCGTTCGCGAACAACAGGCTCGAGACTACGGAACTGTTCCGGCAGACGAAAATAAGTTTCCAGATAACGCTGGTTTACCGAGCGCATTTCCCAGGTAGCGCTACCCCATTCACCCTTGATTTCACGCCGGGCGTAGGCGGTCATACTGCGGATCATAGACGTTCCTGTTTTTAAAGGAGAGATGGGGGGATTATAGCTATGCATGCCCTATCAGGATAGGAATAACAGACGGAAGTCCGTATAATGCGCAGCCACATTCGTTTCAAGCCGGAGATCTCAATATGCGTCCAGCAGGCCGTAGCGCTAATCAGGTGCGTCCCGTAACCCTGACCCGTAATTATACAAAACATGCTGAAGGCTCGGTGCTGGTCGAATTTGGAGATACCAAAGTGCTGTGTACTGCCTCTATTGAAGAAGGCGTACCGCGTTTTCTGAAAGGGCAAGGGCAGGGTTGGATTACTGCTGAATACGGTATGCTGCCACGCGCTACGCATACTCGTAATGCGCGTGAAGCGGCGAAAGGCAAGCAGGGCGGCCGTACCATGGAAATTCAGCGTCTGATCGCGCGTGCACTGCGTGCCGCGGTTGATCTCAAGACGCTGGGTGAATTTACTATCACGCTGGACTGCGACGTTATTCAGGCTGACGGTGGTACCCGTACGGCGTCTATCACCGGTGCTTGTGTTGCTTTGGCCGATGCGCTGAAAAAGCTGGTCGAGAACGGTAAGTTGAAAACCAACCCGATGAAAGGAATGGTTGCTGCGGTATCCGTTGGTATCGTAAATGGCGAAGCGCTGTGTGATTTAGAGTATGTTGAAGACTCTGCTGCAGAAACGGATATGAATGTGGTGATGACTGAGGATGGCCGCATCATTGAAGTTCAGGGCACGGCAGAAGGCGAACCGTTCAGCCACGAAGAACTTCTCTCCTTGCTGGCGCTAGCCCGAGGGGGAATCGAATCTATTGTAGCGACGCAGAAGGCGGCGTTAGAAAATTGATTTTTAAGGCGACTGAGAAGTCGCCTTTTTTTTGTCTGAAATAAAGTGAGATGAGGAACGAATTCATGAAACCGTATCAGCGCCAGTTTATTGAGTTTGCGCTTAACAAGCAGGTACTAAAGTTTGGCGAATTTACGCTGAAATCCGGGCGCAAGAGCCCCTATTTCTTCAATGCCGGACTGTTTAATACCGGGCGCGACCTGGCTCTGTTAGGTCGTTTCTATGCTGAAGCGCTGGTGGATTCCGGCATTGATTTCGATCTGTTGTTCGGTCCCGCATACAAAGGGATTCCGATTGCCACCACAACGGCCGTTGCGCTGGCGGAACATCACGACAAAGACCTTCCATACTGCTTTAACCGTAAAGAAGCCAAAGACCATGGCGAAGGTGGCAATCTGGTGGGGAGTGCGCTTCAGGGACGTGTGATGCTGGTAGACGACGTGATTACTGCCGGTACCGCTATCCGCGAATCGATGGAGATTATTCAGGCGAATGGGGCAACACTTGCGGGGGTGCTGATTTCATTGGATCGCCAGGAACGCGGACGCGGAGAGATTTCAGCGATTCAGGAAGTGGAGCGTGACTATCGCTGTCAGGTTATCTCTATTATTACGCTGAAAGACCTGATTGAGTACCTGGGAGAGAAACCAGAGATGGCTGAGCATCTGGCTTCTGTTCGTGCGTACCAGGAAGAATTTGGGGTGTAATTTCACCTGAAATGCCCGGTAGCATTTCGCTTACCGGGCAATAAAATTTACTGTAACTGTGCGGCAACCAGCGGCCAGCGTGCGTCGAAATCGTCCGTCGGTCGGTATTTGAATTCGCTGCGAACAAAACGCGACAGCATGCCTTCACAGAACGCCAGAATCTGGCTCGCCAGCAGCGTTTCTTCCGTGGCGTAACCTTCGCCTTCACGCATTCTCTTTTCCCGCAAAACCTGACGCAACTGCGCTTCGATACGTTCGAAGAGCTGGTTGATTCGCCCTTGCAAGCGGTCTTGCTCAAACATTAACGCATGCCCGGTGAGAATACGCGTCAGACCGGGATTGCGTTCGCCAAATCCCAAAATCAGCAACACAATCAAACGCAAGCGTGTGCCAGTGTCTTTCTCATCTTTCAAAATTAAATTGATACGGGTAATCAGACTATCTTCGATAAACTCGATCAGGCTATCGAACATGCGCGTCTTGCTGGGAAAATGGCGATATAGTGCGGCTTCAGAAACGCCGACGGAAGCAGCCAGTTTTGCCGTTGTGATACGCTGGCTCCCATCGCTGGATTCCAGCATCAGCGCCAGAGACTGAAGTATTTCTTCGCGACGATTCCGTTTCGCAGTTTGTTTTTCTGCCATGTTACAAAATACCCCTGAAAATAAGCACTTGCCAGGCTGGCACCCACACTACGACCGCAAACTCAGGGTTTGCGGTGATGTTATGACGTTATTGCGTAGTGGGATACGTGACGTATTACTTACGTCCTGAATGGCCGAAGCCGCCTTCACCACGATCGGTGGTATCAAAATCTTCCACCAGATTAAATTCGGCCTGCACAACAGGAACAAAAACCATCTGTGCGATACGCTCGCCAGGTTCAATGGTGAAGCTGTCCTGACCACGGTTCCAGACAGAAACCATCAACTGGCCCTGGTAATCTGAGTCGATCAAACCGACCAGGTTGCCCAGCACGATACCATGTTTGTGACCCAGGCCGGAGCGCGGCAGAATAACGGCTGCCAGAGAGGAATCGGCGATATGAATAGCCAATCCTGTCGGCAGTAACGTCGTCGCGCCGGGCGCCAGTTCGACGGCGGCGTCGAGACAGGCTCGCAGGTCAAGTCCGGCGGAACCGGAGGTGGCATATGTCGGAAGCGGGAACTGCTGTCCAACGCGCGGGTCCAGAATCTTAACGTCGATTTTTTTCATCATAACGGGTCACGATCTCGTCGAGTAATAATTGGCCGAGGAGTTCTTTACGCTCAAGCGGTAAGACTTTATCTCCATCCTGCCAGAAAAGGTGCAAAGCGTTGCTGTCGCTATTAAAGCCTTGAGTTGTAATCGAAACATCATTCGCACAGATCATATCAAGGTTTTTGCGGATACGTTTTTGCCGGGCATATTCTTCCACATTATTCGTTTCGGCGGCAAACCCAACGACAAAGGGGCGATTAGCATCAAGTGCGGCGACCCCGGCGACAATATCAGGGTTTTTGACCATTTTTATTGTTAATTCATCACCCTGAGTGGCTTGTTTCTTGATTTTTTCATTCGCGACAGAGGCAGCCCGATAGTCAGCCACTGCGGCACAACCGATAAAAATATGCTGCTGTTGCACTGCTGCCTGGACAGCCGCTTCCATTTCCAGCGCAGTCATCACATCAACACGCTGAACAAAAGGAGGCGTCGGCAGTGAAACCGGCCCGGAAACCAGCGTCACGTTAGCACCGCGCCGTGCGGCTGCGGCGGCAATCGCGAATCCCATTTTACCGGAGCTATGGTTAGAGATATAGCGCACCGGGTCGAGCGGTTCGCGCGTTGGACCCGCCGTAATCATGATGTTGAGGTGTTGCAAATCGTTGACAGGCGAAAAATGTGCTGCGGCCATCTCCACAATCGTTAATGGGTCGAGCATTCGGCCTGGCCCCACGTCTCCGCAAGCCTGGCTTCCGCTGTCCGGGCCCCAAATCAGCAAACCACGGGAGGCGAGAATGCTCAAATTATGCTGTGTTGCTGTGGCGCGGTACATTTGCTGGTTCATCGCCGGGAGCACGGCAACAGGTGACGGTGTGGCCAGACAAATCGTCGAAACCAGATCATTCGCCATACCGGCAGCGATGCGGGCAATCAGGTCGGCCGTCGCTGGCGCGAGGATAACCAGATCGGCCCATTTCCCCAGCTCAATATGACCCATTGCCGCTTCGGCTGCGGGATCCAGCAGGCTGTCGGAAACGGGATAACCCGAAACCGCCTGTAAACTCAGAGGGGTAATAAAGGCTTTTGCCGCTTCAGTCATTGCTACGCGGACATCGGCGCCGCGTTCGCGCAAACGACGTACCAGTTCCGGGGTTTTATAGGCCGCAATGCCGCCGCTGACACCGAGAACGATTTTTTTACCGGCCAGGCTCATCATGATCTTTCCTGTTGGGTGTTGGGTTTCACCAGAAGGCGGATATTTTATCACAATCCGTAGTGCGTCGTGTTTTTGCCCGCTATTCACTTTGCGAAGCAGTACGCAGGAGTGATAACAGGGCGTCGAATCCCCTGAGAGGCTGTGCCAACATATGGCGTGACTAAGGGGAGAGGGCGTATGGATACCGCAGAAAGTTTGATGCCTCGGGAAAAAATGCTGCAGTCAGGAATTGGTTCCCTCAGCGATGTGGAGCTTCTGGCCCTCTTTTTGCGCACGGGAACGCCGGGAAAAGATGTGATGACACTGGCGGGAGAGATGCTCTGCCATTTCGGTTCTCTCTACGGCCTGCTGACGGCTGATTTTATACAGTTCCGCTCCATTTCTGGGGTAGGTATTGCTAAATATGCGCAGTTAAAAGGGATTGCAGAACTGGCCCGGCGTTACTACAACGTGCGGATGATGGAGGAAAACTCGCTGCTGAGTCCGCAAATGACACGGGAGTTTTTGCAAAGTCAGCTCATGGAAGAGGAACGGGAGATCTTTCTGGTGATCTTTCTTGATGCCCAGCATCGTGTCATTACCCACAGCCGTCTGTTTGCCGGAACGCTCAGCCATGTTGAGGTGCATCCGCGTGAAATCATCCGCGAGGCGATAAAATTAAATGCGTCGGCGGTGATCCTTGCACATAATCACCCTTCGGGGTGTGCAGAGCCGAGTAAAGCGGATAAACTCATCACCGAGCGTGTGGTAAAATGCTGCCAGATCATGGATATCAGAGTGCTTGATCACCTCGTGATTGGGCGCGGAGAGTACGTTTCTTTTGCCGAACGTGGCTGGATTTAGCGCACTTTGCGCGATCCAGTGGGATCTTTGTCTGTTCGGGACTTGAGCACATCGCTTACACAGCGTATACTACGCCACCTTTGAGAATCTCGGGTTTGGCATTTGGGCCTGGCAATCGAGAGTTCGCTTAGAACTGCGATAACCGGGCTGAGAAGCCTGACGAGGCGCCAATACCCCATACGAAGCTCGAGCTAATTTGATTTTTGGAGAATAGACATGTCCCGAGTCTGCCAAGTTACTGGCAAGCGTCCGGTGACCGGTAACAACCGTTCCCACGCACTGAACGCGACTAAACGCCGTTTCCTGCCTAACCTGCACTCTCACCGTTTCTGGGTTGAGAGCGAGAAGCGTTTTGTCACCCTGCGTGTATCTGCTAAAGGTATGCGTGTAATTGATAAGAAAGGCATCGAAACAGTTCTGTCTGAACTGCGTGCCCGTGGCGAAAAGTACTAAGTACTAAGAGGAAATAAATCATG
This sequence comes from Citrobacter sp. NCU1, assembly GCF_010231475.1. Taxonomy (GTDB): domain Bacteria; phylum Pseudomonadota; class Gammaproteobacteria; order Enterobacterales; family Enterobacteriaceae; genus Citrobacter_D. Next base: position 110,298 of record NZ_NRDO01000046.1, read on the forward strand.
GCTAAAGGTATTCGTGAGAAAATCAAGCTGGTTTCTTCTGCTGGTACTGGTCACTTCTATACCACAACGAAGAACAAACGTACTAAGCCGGAAAAACTGGAACTGAAAAAGTTCGATCCAGTTGTTCGTCAGCACGTTTTATACAAAGAAGCGAAAATCAAATAATTTTCGTTTTGATGTAAAGAAAAACCCTGCCTCGGCGGGGTTTTTTGTTTTCTGGCTGTCCCCATAATAAAAACATCTGAAACCGTGCCGGAGACGCTATGCCTGAATTACCTGAAGTAGAAACCAGTCGCCGTGGGATCGAACCCCATCTGGTCGGGGCAACTATTTTGCACGCCATTGTGCGCAATGGGCGTTTACGATGGCCTGTGTCAGAAGAAATCTACCGCCTGAGTGATAAACCCGTACTGAGCGTGCAACGGCGTGCCAAATATCTGCTGCTGGAGTTACCGGATGGCTGGATTATCATTCATTTGGGAATGTCAGGCAGCTTACGGATCCTCCCTGAAGAATTCCCCGCAGAAAAGCACGACCATGTTGATTTGGTGATGAGCAACGGAAAAATTCTCCGCTACACTGATCCGCGCCGCTTTGGCGCCTGGCTTTGGACGAAAGAGCTGGAAGGGCATAATGTCCTGGCACATCTTGGCCCGGAGCCGCTGAGCGACGATTTTAACGGTGAGTATCTGCAACAGAAGTGTGCAAAGAAGAAAACGGCCATAAAGCCATGGTTGATGGACAACAGGTTGGTGGTGGGTGTCGGTAATATCTACGCCAGCGAGTCGCTGTTTGCGGCAGGCATCCATCCTGACCGTCTGGCGTCGTCATTGTCACAGGATGAGTATGCGCAGCTTGCAGGCGTGATTAAGGCGGTTTTACAGCGTTCTATCGAACAGGGTGGGACAACGTTGAAGGATTTCCTGCAAAGCGACGGTAAACCAGGATATTTTGCGCAGGAATTGCAGGTATACGGGCGTAAAGGTGAACCTTGTCGGGTCTGCGGCACACCGATTATCGCCACCAAACACGCTCAGCGAGCGACGTTTTATTGTCGACAGTGTCAGAAATGAATGAAGGGGCGAGCGGCTTCTGGCCGGATTAGCGCTACCGCCATCCGGCATCGTCGTTACTTCAGCTTATCCATCAGCGCCTGATGAACGTTGTCTGGCAGGAAATGGGTAACATCGCCCTGATGACGCGCTACCTCTTTGACCAACGAAGAAGAGATAAATGACCACTCTTTGGAGGGCATCAGGAAGACGCTTTCCAGTTCTGGCATCAGATGGCGATTCATGTGCGCCAACTGCATTTCATACTCAAAATCTGCGACCGCACGCAGGCCACGAATCAGAATGCTCGCCTGTTGCTCACGAGCGAAGTTCGCCATTAAGTCGCTAAACCCCATCACTTCGATGTTACTGAGATGTGCCGTTGCCTGTTGCGCCAGCGCTACACGTTCTTCAAGCGTGAACATCGGTTTTTTACTGGGGCTGGCAGCAATGGCCAAAATCACGTGATCAAACATCTGTGTCGCACGTGTCACGATATCGATATGACCGTTAGTAATCGGATCGAAGGTACCCGGATAAATGGCCCGTTTTGGCATGACAGCCCTCAATGCGTTTTAGGTGGCAGGTAGGGTTCCAGCAGTTGGAGCAGACGCTGAAGCGCGCCCTGGTTTTGATACAGCACTTCAACAGCATGGCGACCATAGAAATTACGGTAATCGGCATCGGTCAGCAAAGAAGAGACTTCTTTTGCCAGTGTTGTGTCATCAGTGACAGTGATAAGACCACTTGCCTGCTCCAGTCGGGCACAAATATCTTTAAAATTAAAGGTATGTGGTCCCATTAAAACTGGAATCGCGTGCGCAGCGGCTTCCAGCGGATTATGTCCGCCCCGTTCAACCAGTGAACCGCCGACGAAAGCGAGATCCGCAATACCGTAGAGCAACATCAACTCGCCCATGGTGTCGCCAATGACCACCTGAGTGCTGGCAGAGGGCACTTCTCCTGAGGAGCGTGTGGTAAAGCTTAGTCCAGCCTGACGTACGAGGTTAATCGCATCTGGAAAACGTTCAGGATGTCGGGGAACCAGAATCAGCAGCAGATTGGGGAACTGGTGTAACAATGCCTGATGCGCAGCGATAATCACGCTTTCTTCGCCGTCATGAGTACTGGTGGCAATCCACACGGGACGATGCGGCGCCCACTGACGACGCAAGGTGACGGCTTTAGCGGCAAGCTGTGGGGTGACAGAAATATCAAACTTCAGGCTACCAGTGACGGTAACTTGATTGTTTCTCGCCCCCAGTGTTACGAAGCGTTCGCCATCTTCGCCATTTTGCGCCGCAATGAGCGTAATACGGCGCAGCAACCTGCGGACAAATTTGCCCAGCTTTGCGTAACCTGCTGCGGATCGTGCAGAAAGGCGCGCGTTGGCAATCACTAACGGAATATGGCGTTTGTGCAATGCAGCGATTAAGTTTGGCCACAGCTCAGTTTCCATGATCAACACCAGTTTGGGGTCGACTTTATTGAGGAAACGATTGAGTGCATCAGGCAAATCGTAAGGCAGATAGACGTGCTGAACATCGCTACCAAAAGCGGACTGCACGCGCTCTGAACCTGTAGGCGTCATGGTGGTCACCGTGATCGGAAGATCCGGATAACGGTGACGCAGGGCGCGGACTAAAGGTATTGCGGCCAGTGTTTCACCCACGGAAACGGAATGCAGCATGATCCCGCCAGGTTTTAATGGACGGCGGTAAAATCCGTAGCGTTCACCCCAACGTTTTCGATAGGCAGGCGCCTTACTTCCGCGCAACCAAAGCCGTATCCAGATCAATGGCTGAATAAGGTAGAGAAGGGCGGTGTAAAGCAATTCGAGCATAATAAATAGCTGACTTTGGAATGTGCTGGGGATTCTAAGTATTTAGCACAGGCTTTACCATTACTTTTCCTGTTTTTGAATCAAATTGCCTGAAACGTGTATAAAGAACGCTGAAGGCCACAGTTTTTTTGTATTTTTATGCGATTCATTGAATTCTCCCTATAGCGCAATCCTGAATGACCTTATTAGCTCGGTGTGCTGTTTTTTATTTCACTGATTATAAAAGAAAAAAAACGAGACGCGCTTAAAATTTATTCATATCGGATCACGGCGAAAGAAGTGTTACACTAACATGCACAAAGTAGGTGCGCGTATCAGTATTCAGGTAGCTGTTGAGCCTGGGGCGGTAGCGTGCTTTTTTCTGCTTACCTTTACCGGAAAATCACAACAAAAGAGTCGCTTGTGGATAAGCCATTTAGAAAAATCCTGGTCGTAAAGATGCGTTTTCATGGAGATATGTTACTCACTACTCCTGTTATTAGTACGCTAAAGCAGAATTACCCTGATGCAAAAATAGATGTGCTGCTTTACCAGGACACAATGCCCATTTTGTCTGAAAATCCCGAGATTAATGCCCTCTATGGCATCAGTAACAAGGGAGCGGGAGCGACAGAGAAAATTCAAAATACGCTTTCGCTGATTAAGACCTTACGCAACAACCAATATGATCTGGTCATCAACCTGACCGATCAGTGGATTGTGGCGCTGATTGTTCGTTTTTTGCGTGCAAGAGTAAAAATATCCCAGGATTTCGCCAACCGGCAGTCTGCATTCTGGAAACAGAGTTTTACCCATCTCGTTTCTTATTCCGGTGAGCATGTTGTCGAACGCACGCTGTCTGCACTCAAACCTCTGGGGCTGGAGCATGTTGTTACTGAAACGACCATGAGCTATCGGCCTGAACACTGGGAGAATATGCGTCGGCAGCTGCGCCAACTCGGCGTGATGCATCAATACGTGGTGATTCAACCCACGGCAAGGCAGTTATTTAAGTGCTGGGATAATGACAAATTTTCCCACGTTATTGATGCTCTTGAACGTCGTGGATACCAAGTGGTGTTGACGTCCGGTCCTTCTGCTGACGATTTAGCCTGTGTGGAAGAGATTGCGCTGGGGTGCGAAACCAAACCAATCACCGGGCTGGCAGGCAAAACCCGATTCCCAGAATTAGGAGCGCTGATTGATCATGCCGCCCTTTTTATTGGTGTCGATTCAGCCCCTGGGCATATTGCTGCGGCGGTCAAGACGCCGGTGATATGTCTGTTTGGCCCGACAGACCACGTCTTCTGGCGGCCCTGGACTGACAATATTATTCAGTTCTGGGCAGGGGATTATACGCCCATGCCTAAACGGTCTGAACTGGACCGTGACAAAAAATATATGTCCGTTATTCCCGCTGAGGATGTGATTGCAGCAACGGAAAAAATGTTGCCGCAGAACGCGCAAATTATCGAAATGGATGCGCCATTATGATCGTCGCATTTTGCCTGTACAAATATTTTCCTTTCGGCGGTTTACAACGTGATTTTATGCGCATTGCGCAGACCGTTGCCTCACGTGGTCATCATGTTCGGGTTTATACCCAGTCCTGGGAAGGCGAGTGCCCTGATGTTTTTGAACTGATCCGGGTTCCAGTGAAATCGCGCACTAATCATGGTCGTAACGCTGAGTACTATTCTTGGGTGCAGACGCATATGCGTGAACACCCGGTTGACCGGGTCGTCGGGTTTAATAAAATGCCGGGACTGGATGTCTACTACGCTGCCGATGTGTGTTATGCCGAGAAAGTCGCACAGGAAAAAGGTTTTTTTTACCGGCTGACGTCACGGTATCGCCATTATACAGCCTTCGAACGCGCAACCTTTGAACAAGGTAAGCCAACGAAATTGCTGATGTTAACGGATAAGCAGATAGCCGATTTTCAGAAACATTATCAGACTGAAACCGATCGCTTTCACATTCTCCCTCCGGGGATTTACCCGGACAGAAAATACAGCCAGCAAATTCCAGATAGCCGGGAAATTTACCGTCGGAAGAACGGTATCACAGAGCAACAGAATTTACTGTTGCAGGTCGGTTCTGATTTCACGCGTAAAGGCGTCGATCGATCACTCAAGGCGCTTGCCTCATTACCCGAGGCTCTACGACAAAATACGCTGCTGTTTATTGTAGGTCAGGATAAGCCGAGAAAATTTGAATCTCTGGCGGAAAAGCTGGGTGTGAGAGCAAATGTCCATTTCTTTTCTGGCCGCAATGATGTGGCTGAGTTAATGGCTGCCGCCGATATATTATTACACCCCGCTTATCAGGAAGCTGCCGGTATTGTCTTGCTGGAGGCGATCACGGCGGGATTACCTGTTCTGACCACATCTGTTTGCGGTTACGCGCATTATATTGTGGATGCTAATTGTGGTGCCGCGATAGAAGAACCTTACCGACAAGAAGGGCTAAATGAGATTTTACGCAAAGCGTTAACTCAGCCTTCATTGCGTGCGGCCTGGGCAGAAAACGCCAGGTACTATGCCGATACACAAGATTTGTACAGTCTGCCAGAAAAAGCGGCGGATATTATTACAGGTGATTTGGATGGTTGAGTTGAAAGAGCCGCTGGCCACGCTATGGCGAGGTAAAGATGCGTTCGAGGAAGTTAAAACGCTGCAGGGTGAAGTCTTCAGAGAGCTGGAAACCCGCAGAACACTGCGATTTGAACTGGCCGATAAAAGCTACTTCCTTAAATGGCATAAAGGCACCTCTCTAAAAGAGATTGTCAAAAATCTGCTCTCACTGCGCATGCCGGTGTTAGGTGCCGACAGAGAGTGGAATGCGATTCATCGCCTCCGTGATTTAGGTGTAGACACGATGCACGGTGTGGGGTTTGGTGAAAAAGGCCTGAATCCTCTAACCAGAACCTCATTCATCATTACTGAAGATCTCACTCCTACCCTCAGTCTGGAAGAGTATTGCGCTGACTGGGCAACGAATCCTCCAGATGTAAAAGTGAAGCGGATGATCATCGAGCGTGTTGCTACTATGGTGCAAAAAATGCATGCAGGGGGGATCAATCATCGTGATTGTTATATATGTCATTTCCTTTTGCATCTGCCTTTCTCGGGTGAGGAAAAAGATCTTAAAATTTCGGTTATTGACCTACACCGGGCACAAATTCGTCGTAACGTTCCACGCCGCTGGCGCGATAAAGATCTCATCGGTCTCTATTTTTCCTCAATGAACATTGGCCTGACTCAGCGGGATGTTTTCCGCTTTATGAAGGTTTATTTTAGTTTACCCCTGAATGTCATCTTCCAGCGGGAAGATGAGCTTATTGAAAAAGCTAAAATAAAAGCAGAAAAAATCAGAGAAAGAACGATTCGTAAAAAATTATAATGTATTTATATTATTGTTTATCTCAATTAAGCAGGGTTTCCTAAATTGATAAATGTCAGCGATTTCGTCGCAAAAAAAGAAGAGCTATTTCCTAATATAGGAGGATTAGCAAATACGCTTCATATCTCACTTTGTTTTGATTGTGGTTTCGTAATGCCTGCTGGGGTGGCGATATTCTCTATTATTGAAAATAATAAAAATATCAACTTACATTTTCATCTGTTAGTTTCTGATGTGTCAGCAAATGATATGGCATTATTTCATGAGTTAAATAGACCAAATGTGTCAATTACAATTTATCATATAAAAGGTAGTTTTAATATAAATCCTGAAACGTTGGTTCTGGGGATTCCATTATCAACATGTTTGCGCTTTTTAATTCCGGAAGTTATTGATCAATCCATTACTAATGTGATGTATCTGGACTGTGATATAATTTGCTATAGTAATTTAATTGAATTGGTTAACTACGACTTGCAAAATAATATTGCTGGAGTAATTTCAGATTCTATAGAAATGCAAGCACGTGTTGATAATTTAGATTATGGCGTGAATTTTATTAAATATTTTAATGCTGGCGTTATGCTAATTAACACTCAAGAATGGCGAGAAAATAATATTACGCAGAAAGCATTGACTATGATCAATAGCGGTAAAATTTACAGATACGCAGATCAGGATGTTTTAAATATTTTACTTAATGGTCGCCTACAATATCTCAATGCAAAATTCAACAATAAAACAACATTAAGTGTATATCACAATGCAGAAAATGAAAATATAAAAAACACAGTTATTATGCATTATGTAACACCAAATAAACCATGGTATCTTATTTTTAATGCCAATAACTTCGGGCGATACTTTTCTCAATCGCCCTGGCGTAATGCCAAAAGATATCTATCCCCATCGGCAAGTGAAATCAGAATAAAATCTAAATTGCTATGGAAGGGGAGTAAATATGGTGAGGCAATATCTTATTACCTGCGTTATTTATTGATGAAGATATTTAACATGAAATTTTAGCAGGGACTGGATAATCTATATGAAAATTGCATTTATTGGTGAGTCCGTTTCTGGTTTTGGTGGAATGGAAACGGTCATTCGGGATGTTATCTATAACTTTCAGGCCGAACATTCTGCAATCCAGTGTGAGATGTTTTTCTTTTGCCGAAATGACAAAATGGATAAGGCATGGTTAAACGGTATTAATTACTCATGCTCTTTCTCTACTATCCGTCTGAGCTTTTTACGTCGGGCAAAGCATATCCATACGTTTAGCCACTGGCTGAAGAAAACAGTACCCGATGTGGTGATCTGTATTGATGTGCTGTCTTGCCTATTTGCCAGTAAAGCGCGGAAGAAATCAGACCAGAATTTTACTATATTCTCCTGGCCACATTTTTCGCTGGATCATAAAAAACACGCAGAATGTGTTAGTTGGGCTGATTATCATCTGGCAATCAGTAGCGGTATCAAACAACAGATGATCGCACGGGGTATTGATCAAAAGAACATTACCGTTGTTTATAATCCCGTTTCCAGAAAGTCAGAGATTATTCCGCAACCAGAAAAAAGCCAACCCGCGGTCTTTCTGTATGTCGGAAGGATGAAATTTGAAGGGCAAAAAAGAATTAAGGATCTGCTGAATGGTTTATCCCAGGCGGAAGGTGAATGGCGGTTGCATGTCATTGGTGATGGTTCTGATTTTGAAAAATGTCAGGCCTATGGGCGAGAACTAGGGATTGACAATCGTATTATCTGGCATGGTTGGCAGATATCTCCCTGGGATGTGGTGCAAAACGAGATAAAGAACGTCACGGCACTGTTGCTGACATCGTCATTCGAGGGCTTTCCGATGACCCTACTGGAAGCCATGTCGTATGGTATCCCGTGCATTAGTTCCGACTGTATGTCTGGTCCACGGGATATGATCAAACCGGGTATTAATGGCGATTTGTATCCGTCGAACGATCTCAAGCAGTTTATTCATCTACTCAACCAAATCCTCTCTGGTCAGTTGAAGTATGATAGTAATCTGATTCCTGAGTCGATAGATAACTTCTATAATGAAGTCTATTTTCAACATTTAAAAAATGCGATTTTTTCCAAAATCAATAAGTGATCACTATGACTCAAACATATTTTGAAGAAAAAGTCATCCAGCAAACTTTAGATTATAACTATGCAGAACATAGTGATGCTGATAAGTTTAATATTGCCTATGGCATTGACAAGAACTTCCTTTTTGGTTGCGGTGTATCCATTGCATCGATACTAATTGCTAACCCCAATACTCCGTTTGCATTTCATGTCTTTACTGACTCATTTAGCAATGAGGAAAAGACGCGATTTGATGCGTTGGCAAAGCAATACGCCACCCAAATAGTGGTGTATCTCATTGACTGCGAGCAGTTGAAATCATTACCAAGTACTAAAAACTGGTCATATGCAACGTACTTCCGATTTATTATTGCCGATCACTTCGCGGGAAAAACGGATAAGGTACTGTATCTGGATGCAGATATTGCCTGTCGGGGCAGTGTGCAAGAGTTGATAGATCTCCAGTTTGCTGAACATGAAATTGCGGGCGTGGTTGCGGAGGGAGAGTCAGAGTGGTGGACGAATCGCTCTGTCAGTCTGGCAACGCCGGGACTGGTTTCTGGCTACTTTAATGCAGGCTTTTTGCTGATTAACCTTCCTGCCTGGACCGCTAAGGATATTTCCCGCAAGGCCATCGAGATGTTACGCGATCCGGATGTGGTACAGCGTATCACTCACCTGGATCAGGATGTACTGAATATGTTGCTGGTTGGCAAAGCGCGTTTTATCGGTAATAAATTTAATACCCAATTCAGCATCAATTATGAATTAAAGCGCGATGTGGTTAACCCTGTGGATGAATACACGGTGTTCATTCATTATATTGGACCGACTAAGCCCTGGCATCAATGGGGCAACTACCCTGTTGCGCAAAGCTTTTTGAATGCGAAAAAGTTATCACCCTGGTGTAATGTTGAATTGCTAAAACCTAAAAATAGTCATCAGTTACGTTATGCGGCGAAGCATATGTTCAACCAGAAGCAATATTTCTCTGGTCTGATAGATTATGCACTTTACTTTAAAAGCAAGATTATTAAATAAAAATAATTATAGGTGATGCCGTGGACTCATTTCCTGAAATAGAGATAGCAGAGTATAAAGTTTTTGATGAGCGCTATGATAAAAATGGTAACACATTAAATATCTCTTATGGAATTGATGAGAACTATCTTGATGGTGTCGGGGTGTCTATTACCTCGGTATTAATTCATAATGATATTAATGTTGCTTTTCATATTATTTGCGACAAATACACACAAAGCTTCGTTGATAAGATTGAAGCGCTGGTGCAAGAACATAAGATAAAAATTTCATTATATCTTATCAATGTCAAATGTCTTGAGGTATTGCCGAAAACGCAGGTCTGGCCAAGAGCTATGTATTTTCGACTTTTCGCTTTTGATTATCTGCATCACAAACTGGATAAATTGCTATATCTTGATGCCGATGTCATTTGCAAAGGTTCTCTAGATTATCTTCTGGGTCTTGACCTCGATGATAATGTCGCTGCCGTGGTAAAAGACGTTGACTCCATTCAGTCCAGGGTAAATGAAAGACTCCCCTCATTTAATCTTCAGGGGCGATATTTTAACTCTGGTGTTGTTTTGATAAACCTCCGGCAATGGGCTGAGAATCGATTAACTGAAAGAGCATTATCTCTGTTAACGGGTGAAGACGGAAGTGTAACCTTTTATAAATATCCCGATCAGGATGTCCTGAATATATTACTGCGTGATAAAGTTCATTTTTTACCTCGTGAATATAATACAATTTATACCATTAAAAGTGAATTAAGAGATAAGACGCATGAAAAATATTTAAATATAATCCATTCTGATACAAAACTGATTCACTATACAGGGGCGACAAAACCCTGGCATGCCTGGGCAAGCTATCCTTCCGTGATTTATTATACCACTGCCTTTATTCAATCACCCTGGAAAGATGTTCCTGCCAAAGAGGCACGAACGTTGGTCGAGTATAAAAAAAGATATAAACATCTTTTGGTTCAAAGACATTATCTGCGTGGAGTGGTTGCGGGTGTAACGTACCTCTGTCGTAAAATTATAGCGAAATGATACCTTTATAATTATGATCACTGAAACAAAAATTAAAAACTATACTGTATTTGTAAAACAGGATGGTAAAAAATACATTGATATTTTCAATGATTTTTTAACACATAATCTTAAAGTATTAAAAGTCTTTCGTAGTATTGAGGACACCAAGGTCGTGTTAATCGATACTGACCATGGGAAATATATTCTGAAAGTATTTCACCCTAAATTCAAAAATACCGAGCGATTTTTTAAGTCGCTGGTTAAAGGGGATTACTACGAAAAGCTTTTTTACCAGACCGATCGCGTGCGGCAGGAAGGTTTTGACGCCTTAAATGACTTTTATTTGCTTGCCGAAGTGAAGACCCTACGTTATGTGCATACCTACATAATGATCATTGAGTATATCGAGGGGGTTGAACTGGTTGACCTGCCCGTCATCTCCGCTGAGGTGAAAGAGAAGATAAAGCAGTCCATTCAAGGTTTGCATCGGCATGGTATGGTCTCAGGTGACCCGCATAAAGGTAACTTCATATTACAAAATGATGAAATAAGAATAATCGATCTGTCCGGAAAAAGACCTTCCCAACAGAGAATGGCGAAAGATCGTATTGATTTAGAACGCCACTATGGTATTGAAAATAATAGAAAAGACTTGGGTTTTTATCTCCTGGTTTATAAGAAAAAGTGGCGTAATTTCCTGCGCCGTCTGAAAGGTAAAAGTATGCGCTAAGTTTCAATGTGATTATTTAGAATATTGCTTTTGGTCGTTCTAAATGCAAAAATGAGTTTGTATATTTTATGAACAAATCTGGTCGGCCTGGTTTGTTCATCCTCGCTAAAGATAAACCATGAACACTTTCCTCAAAGATTCATCGTGATTTAAGTTGCATGACAAACCTACAGGTTTCATATGAGTAATGTTAAGTTTATAACTCGAGCAGGTGTTCAACAACTTATTGCCAACAGAACATCTGATAACGTGATCATTTTCTTATCGGGGCCAACCTCCCGAGGGACACCGCTTTCTTTTTTGCAGAACAATGATGTCATTACCGTTAACGGCGCCGCGGAATACTTGCTCAGTAATAGTATTACTCCCTTCATTTATGTCTTAACAGATGCGCGTTTTTTGCTACAAAGACGTCACGATTTTTATCAATTTAGCCGGGCGAGTAAGTTTACTGTTGTCAATATGGATGTTTATGAAGCCGCTACCGAAGAAGATAAGAAATATATGCGAACTCATTGTTTGATTTTACGCGCACTTTATAAGCGTGAAAAAGGTGGCTTTTTCAAGAAACTGAAGCTGGAAATGCTTTCAAAATGGAATAAGAATCTCTTGATTAGCGTGCCCATTTCTAAACGTAAAAGACTGGTTGGGTTTAGTAAGGATATCAGTTCAGGCTACTGCTCATGCCATACTGTGGCGTATACGGCGATGCAGATAGCGTATTCATTAGGTTATGACAACACGATCTGTTCCGGATTAGACATCACCGGGAGCTGTGCGCGTTTTTATGATGAGAGTCGCAATCCAATGCCTTCTGAACTGAGCAAGGATTTAGTCAAAATTCTGCCATTTTTCCAGTTTATGTGTGAGAATGTTGACGACTTTAATATTTATAATCTGTCTAACGATACCGCCATAAGCTACGATATTATTCCCTATATCAAGGCAGGGGATATCGCAAAGTTACCTTCCAGACAGCACATCATGAACAATGCGCATGATCTTCACGATCGTGCCGATTCTTATGTAAGTTAGTATTAACCTCTTTTTTATTTGTAGTGTGGTAACTCGCATGGGTTTAGGTGCTTTTCATAAGAAAAAAAGATACTGCATTAATAAAATTAAGATTAATTTTTTGTCATTTTTCTTCGCCAGAAAAAAGAATGCAAAAATTAATGCAGATAAGATTCAGACCTGCTTGCTAATCCATGATAACAACAAGTTAGGCGATTTAATCGTATTGAGTTCGTTGTATCGCGAACTGACTAATCGTGGTGTACAACTGTCAATATTAACCACAGAAACGGGGAAAGCGTTTCTTTCTGGTAATAACCGGATACATCAGTTTTATATTAAAAAATCAAATGCTATCAGAGATGTGCTGGCATTACGTAAACGTCTTTCCCGCGAATCTTTCGATATCGTACTTGACCCCTTTGAAACCATGCCTTCCTTTGGTCATAGCCTGTTGCTGTCGGGTGTCAGACACGCTCATATCCTGGGTTTTGATAAGTGGTATAAACGTTACTATACCGTTTACCATCCGCATGATGAGAAGTTAACGGCGCACATGTGTACACGGGCCAGTGAGATACTGCGTCATTTTTATGGCGATGAACGTCATGAATTTGATGTGAGTTATGATTTACCATTACCAGAGTCGGTTGAAAAGGATGTTCTGAATTTTGTTGGCGACTCAAAAGTAATTATTATCAATGCGCTAGGGGCAAAGAAAATCTGTCGATTGTCTGATGAGCAGATCGGTACGATTTATTCGCATCTCCGTAAACAGCATCCGGATTACCGGGTTATTTTTACCGGCTTAGCCGAAGATATTCGCGCTATTGCAATACCTGGCATTGAATCCCTGCCCTTTAAAGAATTCATTTATACCGTTGCACTGACAAAATTCAGTCAGTATGTGATCTCCGTGGATACCGCACTGGTCCATATTGCATCGGCCTATGAAATTCCTACGCTCGCACTTTATCCACATGCACGACAAACGACCTACCCCTCACATCTCATCTGGGCACCGAATAACTGCAATGCGTTACAGGTGGTCTCTCCGACGTATACGGTGAAGGATATTAGCCTGAAGGTTCTGACTGAATCGGTAGAGGGGTTGCTGTCGAAACATCAGAAGTGAGTGATAGCTCACTTCTGATGGTCAGCTTATTGTGGCGCAATATCGCCGTGCAATCGATTTTTCTTGAGGAAAAGCATTAAAACGATCGCGGTTATTAAGATGATTGGCACGCTCCGGGACCAGAGAATGACATCACTGAGCCCCGTTCCGACGATCGCTAGCGTTAACGTAAAAAGTCCCAGCGAACGGTGATAATAAACCGTAAAGAACAGCGCGATATAGAACAACAGTGTCGACAGGACGCCAGAGATCCCTTTCAGTGAAGCGGCTTCTATAAACTCGTTATGTAAATGGACATTCGAAAACTCCAGCGCGCTTTGCAGATATTTATGCTCAGTTGCGAGTTCTGTCATTCGCTGGGCCCGTGTCTCGGCGGATCTCGCCGCGAGCGGAGCCTCTTTAAAGATGTCGAAGCCAATTTCATACATTGCCAGACGTGCACCCAGAGAACTCTTGCTATTACCCTGGCTATAGCGCGTCAGATCCGACACACCTTCGTGGTAGCGGTTATAAATCGGCTTACTAAACAAGGCAATCAGCACAACCAGTGCGATGAAAAAGCCAATGACTGAAAAGAAGAGTTTCTTTGGCGACTTGATATACCCGGCAACCAACGACAGCGCACAGATCACCGGGAAGATCAACAGCGTGGAGCGCGTCTGGGTAAGTGCCAGGGCATAGAATATCGCGATGGCATTCAGTAAAAATAACATCGGATGATTCCGCTGGGTGTAGAGAATCGATATCCCGCTGACAATCCCGACAAACATAATGGAGTAGGCTGCGCCCGTGGCCGAACCAATACCAAAATCAAGACGAATTATGCCAGTGGTCGCTTTTATATAATACGCATATCCCGCGATAAAGAATGACAGCGAATACAGGATATAAAGCGGTAACTCTTTCTTAAAGCGAATTCTTGACGTCAACGCCAGCAAAGTAAGAAAAGCGCCAAAGAGAAAGATTTTCGCTGTGTTCAAATAACTATGATAGGTCGCGCGAAAGGGGGAGTGATCAACCTTAAAGGCGGAATACCACGCGACATCCAGTGCGCCGATGATAAAAATAGCGAGTGGCAGCAACCAGTACTGTACCGAATAGCTTTCAGGTTTACCGCGTAATAGCAGCGCCAACAGACCCAATATCGCTGTAACATTATATAACTTCATGCTTAGCGTATTATCAAACATTGCAACAATCAGCGTGATGGCACAGAGCAAATAGGTTGTCACTTCCAGTGCTGAAGACGTCTTTGTGGCGTAGTGACGCCAGGGGCTGATAAGACTCAAGGTTGGCATTCAATTACCTTTATAATAATGATGATAGTTCGTCGCGGACTGAATCAGCGTTTAGCATTGCTAATTGATTTCCTGGAGCACGACACGCCACCTGGTTCTTCCCGTAACCACCAATGAGCCCTGGATCCGTAGGACCGTACAACGTGACGTTAGGTCGATCGAGTGCGGCGGTCAGATGGCTTAACCCCGTATCGACTGAAACGACAAATTTTGCTCCCGCCAGCACGCGCGCGACGCCTTCCAGCGTCATTCGCGGTAATACCTCAACGTGAGCGAATCCCTCAGATAACCTCTTCGCCCGTGCTTCTTCGTGAGGTGCTCCCCACGGCAATTTAATGCGAACACCTGACTGGCTTAGCAGACCAATTAATTCCCGCCAGTTTGACTCCGGCCAGTGTTTATCATCTCTGGTGGTAGCGTGTAAAAATACAGCATATCGACCTGTATCGGTATTCATATTGTTCAGGAAATGCTGTGCAATAGCATAATCACCCTGAGTCTGCGGTTTGTTGTAGCCCAGACTTTTAGCGAACAGTTCGCGGGTGCGTTCTACTGCATGCTGCTGTTTAGCAATATGATGGCGGCAGTTGTAAAACAAGCTGGCCAGAGGTTCGCGGGCTGTTTGCCAGTCCATGCCATGCTTGACGCCACGCGCCAGACGAGTGACGAATGCAGCGCTTTTCACCAGGCCCTGCGCATCAATAATGGCATCATAATGTTGTGCCTGTACTGCCGCTTGAAAGGTTTTGCGTTCAGCTTTAATGGCAGTAGAAAACCAGGCTTTACGCCAGCGGCGAATCGCCACCGGGATCACCCGGTCAACCGCAGCGTGCCATGATGGAATCTGTGCAAACCCTTCTTCCACTACCCAGTCAAAGCGAATTCCTGGAATGGCCTGCTGTGCATCAGTGAGCGCAGGAAGCGTATGTAACACATCACCCATCGATGATGTTTTGACGATCAGAACCCGCATTCGTCAGGCTTCCTCTTGTAACAACAGACTGTTAAGTTCTTCCAGTACATGCTCTGGCGTAATATCGATCAGGCTCTGGTGATACCCTTCTGCCGCATCCCCTTTACGCACCCGGTGATAACCTGTAATCAGGCGGATCACGCGAGCTTTCTGTGAAAGTGGTGGTGTGAAGTCCGGGCTGCTTGGGCCATAAAGTGCGACCAGTGGACGGTTCAGCGCTGCCGCAACATGCATCAAACCAGAATCGTTGGTGACGACGGCCTGACATGCCGCGAGGAGGATTACAGCCTGTTCCAGCTGTGTTTCACCAGCCAGATTACGGCACCATGCCTGTTGTTCGGTGTTCAGGGACGCCAAAATCTCGTTCCCGGATTCATGATCTTTTGCCGAGCCAAACAGGACAATTTGATAGCCTTCATCAATGAGCTGTTTTGCCAGTTCCGCGTAGTGATAGTGCGGCCAGCGTTTTGCCGGACCAAATTCAGCACCAGGACAAAAGCCGATGATCGGACGTTCCGTTGAAAGTGCGAATTCGTTGCAGGTGAGTGATTTTTCCCCCTCACTCACCTGCAATTGCGGCCAGAGTAGAGGTTGTGGCAAATCTTTTGCCGTCTGCATCACGCCTTTGTCGTAGGCCAGCGCAACATAGCGCTCGACCATCAATGGCCAGGCGCCTTTGTCGAGTACACGCGCATCGTTAAGCAGGCCGTAGCGCATCTCGCCGCGCCAGCCCGTACGATGAGGAATTCCGGCAAAGAAGGGGATGAGTGCCGATTTAAACGAGTTTGGCAGCACGTAAGCGCGATCATAACGTTTTTCACGCAAACCATGCCCGAGTTTGCGCCGCTCGCCAAGTTCCAGTGCTCCATGACCCAGCGGCATTGGGATCGCTTCATTGACTTCCGGCATCCGTGATAACAACGGACGACACCACGCCGGTGCCATCACGTCGATTATCGCCTGGGGATAGCGCGCCTTGAGCGTGCGATAGAGACTTTGCGACATCATCATGTCGCCCACCCATGACGGGCCGATCACCAGTATCTTCATTCACTTCATCCTTCAAGCTGTCTCTGCGTTGGCTGCCCGCGTTCACTTCGGTCACTTACTTTTGTAAGCTCCCGGAGATTCACTTCGTTGCCGCCTTGATACCGCTCGAATGATTTTGTGAATTTGTGTCGCCGTCGCGATTCAGCCAGGCCATATATTCCGTTACGCCTTCGGCGACGGTCTTGAACGGCTTGTCGTAACCAGCAGCACGCAGGTTGGTCAGATCTGCCTGAGTAAACGCCTGATAGCGTCCTTTCAGTTTTTCCGGGAACGGAATGTATTCGATGTCGCCTTTTTTGTGGTAAGCCAGAGCTGCATCCGCTACGGCCTGGAAGGATTCCGCACGGCCTGTTCCCAGGTTAAAGATGCCGGAAACGCCATTTTCGAGGAACCATAAATTAACGGCAGCAACATCACCCACATAGACGAAATCGCGTTTGAAGTTTTCGCTGCCTTCAAACAGTTTCGGCGTTTCGCCGTTATTGAGCTGAGTGTTTAGATGGAATGCGACACTCGCCATGCTGCCTTTGTGGCCTTCGCGCGGTCCGTAAACGTTAAAGTAGCGGAATCCTACAATCTGTGAGTTGGCATCTGGAAGGATCTGGCGGACATACTCATCGAACAGGAATTTGGAATAACCATATACATTCAATGGTTTCTCGTATTCACGGGATTCAATAAAATCGGATGTGCGGCCACCGTAGGTTGCTGCTGAAGAGGCATACAGGAACGGAATTTCGCGCTCCAGGCAATAATGCAGCAGCTCTTTGGAGTATTGATAGTTGTTATCCATCATATACTTGCCATCCCACTCTGTCGTAGAGGAGCATGCGCCTTCATGGAAAATCGCTTCGATGTCGCCGAGCTCTTCCCCTGCCATAATCTGGATCAGGAAATCTTCCTTATCCATATAGTCAGCAATGTCCAGATCCACCAGGTTTACAAACTTGGTGCCGTCTTTCAGGTTGTCCACCACCAGGATATCGGTGATGCCTTTATCATTCAGGGATTTAACGATGTTGCTGCCGATAAAGCCCGCGCCGCCGGTAACGATGATCATAACTGTAACCTTCGAATTATGGAGTCAGAGACAATCTCAGACACGAATATCTGTAATCATACCATCACAAGGCCCTGGCTTCAGCCATTCACCGGTAAGCCATGTGGATACGCGTGATTTATGCTGCATTTTAAAGAAGTGATAACGCGTCATCTCGTATCAACTTATAGGTTTGGGTAATATGTGCTGAAATTTGCCCAGTCTGGAGAATCGCAATGCGTGGGGATTTTTATAAGCAGTTGAACAACGATCTGGAAACCGCTCGTGCGGAAGGATTGTTTAAAGAAGAGCGCATTATCACGTCTGCACAGCAGGCGGACATTACCGTGGCGGATGGAAGCCACGTCATCAACTTTTGCGCCAACAACTATCTGGGGCTGGCGAATCATCCGGAATTGATTGCAGCAGCGAAAGCCGGGATGGACTCCCACGGCTTTGGTATGGCCTCGGTGCGCTTTATCTGCGGTACCCAGGACAGCCATAAACAGCTGGAGCAAAAACTGGCGACATTTTTGGGTATGGAAGATGCCATTCTGTATTCCTCCTGCTTTGATGCCAATGGCGGCCTGTTCGAAACGTTGTTGGGTGCAGAAGATGCGATTATTTCCGATGCGCTGAACCACGCTTCTATTATTGATGGTGTACGTCTGTGCAAAGCGAAGCGTTTTCGCTACGCCAATAATGATATGCAGGAGCTGGAAGCGCGTCTGAAAGAAGCGCGAGAAGCCGGTGCCCGACATGTGTTGATCGCGACTGACGGTGTGTTCTCTATGGACGGCATGATCGCCAACCTGAAAGGGGTGTGTGACCTGGCGGATAAATACGATGCGCTGGTGATGGTTGATGACTCTCATGCTGTCGGTTTTGTGGGTGAGAACGGTCGTGGTTCTCATGAATACTGCGATGTGATGGGCCGTGTAGACATCATTACCGGTACGTTAGGTAAAGCTTTGGGTGGCGCATCCGGCGGTTATACGGCAGCGCATAAAGAGGTGGTGGAATGGTTGCGTCAGCGTTCTCGCCCGTATTTATTCTCCAACTCATTAGCGCCGGCGATTGTTGCCGCCTCCATTAAAGTGCTGGAGATGGTGGAAGCTGGCAGCGAACTGCGTGGCCGCCTGTGGGCGAATGCACGTCAGTTCCGTGAGCAGATGTCTGCGGCAGGTTTTACGCTTGCGGGCGCTGACCATGCCATTATCCCGGTTATGCTGGGAGATGCTGTGGTTGCGCAAGAATTTGCTCGCGAACTGCAAAAAGAGGGTATTTATGTCACCGGGTTCTTCTATCCGGTGGTGCCAAAAGGTCAGGCGCGTATTCGTACCCAGATGTCTGCGGCGCACACGCCTGAGCAAATTACGCGTGCCGTTGCGGCATTCACGCGTATTGGTAAACAACTGGGCGTTATCGCCTGAGGATGTGAGATGAAAGCGTTATCCAAACTGAAAGCGGAAGAGGGCATCTGGATGACCGACGTTCCTGAACCGGAACTCGGACATAACGATCTGCTGATTAAAATCCGTAAAACAGCCATCTGCGGGACCGACGTTCACATCTATAACTGGGATGAATGGTCGCAAAAAACGATCCCGGTACCTATGGTTGTTGGGCACGAATATGTTGGCGAAGTGGTCGGTATCGGCCAGGAAGTCAAAGGATTTAAGGTGGGTGACCGTGTTTCCGGTGAAGGTCACATCACCTGTGGCCATTGTCGTAACTGTCGCGGCGGACGCACTCACCTGTGCCGTAATACAACGGGTGTGGGTGTAAACCGCTCAGGCTGTTTTGCTGAGTATCTGGTTATTCCTGCGTTTAACGCCTTTAAAATCCCGGACAATATCTCCGACGATTTAGCCTCTATCTTTGACCCGTTCGGCAACGCGGTACACACGGCACTGTCGTTTGATCTGGTGGGCGAAGATGTGCTGGTATCAGGCGCAGGCCCGATCGGTATTATGGCTGCAGCAGTGGCAAAACATGTGGGTGCACGCCATGTAGTCATCACTGACGTCAATGAATACCGTCTGGAGCTGGCACGTAAGATGGGCATCACGCATGCGGTAAACGTCTCGAAAGAGAATCTACCTGATGTGATGGCCAGGCTCGGAATGACCGAAGGGTTTGACGTGGGTCTGGAAATGTCCGGTGCGCCGCCAGCGTTCCGTGCCATGCTGGATACCATGAACCACGGTGGTCGTATTGCCATGTTGGGGATCCCTCCTTCAGACATGTCTATCGACTGGACAAAGGTGATCTTTAAGGGCCTGTTTATCAAAGGCATTTATGGTCGCGAAATGTTTGAAACCTGGTACAAGATGGCTGCACTGATCCAGTCTGGTCTGGATCTGACTCCGATCATCACCCATCACTTCTCAATTGATGAATTCCAGAAAGGCTTTGATGCAATGCGCTCAGGCCAGTCAGGGAAAGTGATCCTGAGCTGGGATTAATTGTAAAAGGGCTGGTTATCCAGCCCTTTTTTCTGCAGAACACTACACGCTGCGAAGGTGTTTTTATAAACGTTTGCTCGCTTTGCAGGATCTTATTTTCCTGCTCATCTTCCGCTTAATTTGCGTTAGCGTTCACCCCGTTGGGAGAGGATGCTTTTCCCCAACCCTGCCATTGATGCTGGAAGTAAGTGACGACGGTGCTCTGGCGAATACTTTCACTCAAGACATTAAAGAACTGGTCGGCATAGACTGGCTCTAACGGTTGCTTCGGTTTACACAGCTTCACACCACGGAATGGGTTGCGCGGTGCGTTCGGTTCATTGTTGCCCGGTGGTGTCAGGTTGGGTGTAGATGTATCCACCTGGGGTTCGTTGAGCAAGCTACTTGGGCGCACCAGCGTGATATCTGCCGGTAGGTTATAGACCATCTGTTGCAACACGCGCACCGTTGACGGGTGAGGGTGTCCGATAGCAATGGCGGAACCATTACGGCGAGCTAACTCAATGGCACGATTAAACTGATGACGGATATCCGCTTCGTTCTGCGAGTCATCAAGGAACACTTTGCGTTTAATCACTTTCACGCCTGTTCCGGAGGCTGCCCGCATTGCCTGGCTGTTGCCGATAGTCATGCTGTCGAGGAAGTAGAGATCGTAACGCCCCAGCGCCTGCATCACTTTTTGCATACCAAACAGACTGGAGGTCATCGCACTGCCCATATGGTTGTTAAGCCCAACGGCATACGGCACTTTGTTGACGGCATCGCGAATAATCCGCTCAATTTCGTCGCTGCTCATTTCCGGGCGTAGCGTGTCTTTCTCCAGCGGCTGTTTACTCAATGGCGCCATCGGCAGATGGATCAGAACTTCATGGCCGCTATTGTGCGCTTTGGTGGCCATTTCACGTGCATGCGGCGCATTGGGCAGCACGGCGACAGAGATATTGGAAGGCATCGCCAGCACCTGGTTTTCATTGTGCGGACGATAACCGAAATCATCGATAACGATGGCGAGCTTGCCAGCAAAAACAGGGGTTACGAACGCCAGCAGGCTGACCAGTGAGAGAATGATATGGCGAAACTGAGGCAAAACTTATCTTCCCAACCACGGCTGTGGATTGACGGCCTGACCCTGGCGACGAATTTCGAAATAAAGCGCCGGTCGGCCCTGACCACCGCTGCTGCCAACCAGCGCAATAGGCTGACCCGCGCGCACTTGTGTACCAACACTGACCAGTGCACTTTGGTTATAACCGTAAAGGCTCATGTCGCCTTTGCCGTGTTCTACTACAACAACCAGCCCGTAACCCTGTAGCCAGTCCGCCAAAATGACCCGGCCATCGGCAATGGCTTTAACTTCGGTGCCTTCAGACGCACCGATAACCATCCCCTTCCAACGTAGCTCACCTTGCAGTTGTTCGCCATAACGATGCAGTGTTGGACCGCGTACTGGCCAGAATGCCTGTCCGCGAGGGGAACCCAGTCCGCCGGTACGTGACATCAGCGATTTTTCGCTTTCAGTCGGTTTATAGGTCGTGCCTTTGCGGGTCGCTTCCTGTTGGCGGTTGCGTACGGCTTGCGCTTCGTTGGCTTCACGTTCAGCCCGCGCTTTTGCTGCGGCTTCTGCCCGTGCAAGGCTGTTGCGCAGACGGGATTCGTTAGCGCGCATTTCGCTTAACTGCTGTTGGCCTTGCTGAATCGATGATTCCAGCCCGGAGAGTGTTTTTTGGCGCTCATTACGCGCCTGTTCCAGCTTGGCCTGTTGGGCGCGCTGTTCGTACAGCAGCGTCTGTTGCTGGCTTTGTTTCTCTTCCAGCTCGGCCTTTTGCGAGGCCACTTCTTCACGGGTTTGCTTCAGTTCCGCGATGGTTTCCTGACGCGCCTGGTTCAGATAACCAAAGTAGGCTTGCAGGCGCTGCCCACGTTGGCTCTCTTCGCCGCTGAGAATCAACTGAATTCCGGTATGCTCGCCCTGGCGGAATGCGGCATCAAGCTGCGCGGCGAGGCTACGTTCCTGATTGGCTTTTTGTTGCTCCAGTTTGGCAATAGACGCATTCATCTCGGCGATCTGTTTGTTTAACTGGGCGAGGGTGTTCTGGGTTTCACGCAACGCTCGGGCAGCGGCAGATATGGCTTCTTCTTGTGCTTTTAACTGTGCAAGCAGGCTAGAACGCTGCTGCTGTTGCTGGCGCACGGCGCGTTCTTTTGCGGCGATATCCGCCTGAATGGATTTGAGCTGGTCCCGCTCATCTGCGTGTGCGGAAAAGGCGCACAACAATACGCCAGCGCTAATTACGCTGGCGTAGATCAGAGGCCTGACTGAAAACCTTCGCGGATTCACGGCCCATGTAATGGAATTAAACGCCTTTCCCCTCATGGGGAGGGATTATTCCACGATGAACAGCGGCTTACCAGTCATCTCTTGCGGGATTTCCATACCCATCAGCGTCAGCATGGTAGGCGCGATATCGGAAAGTTTACCGCCTTCTACGGCTTTCACGTTTTTAGCACCGACATAAATCAGCGGAACGGGCAGGTTGGTATGCGCTGTATGCGCCTGGCCGGTCGCCGGATCACGCATTTGTTCAGCGTTGCCGTGGTCAGCGGTGATCAGCACCTGGCCGCCAACGGATTCAACGGCTTTGGTCACTTGCTCAACGCAGTGATCCAGCGCTTCAACCGCTTTAACCGCCGCGTCCATCACACCGGTATGACCCACCATATCGCCGTTCGGATAGTTACAGATGATAGTGTCGTATTTACCGCTCTCAATGGCGGCAACCAGTTTTTCGGTCAGTTCTGCAGAGCTCATTTCTGGTTGCAGATCGTAGGTTGCTACTTTCGGAGAGTTGATCAGAATACGATCTTCACCGGCAAACGGCTCTTCTACGCCGCCATTGAAGAAGAAGGTGACATGTGCATATTTTTCCGTCTCGGAAATACGCAACTGGGTTTTATCGTTTTTCGCCATCCATTCGCCGAGGGTGTTCGCCAGCGATGCGGGTGGGTAAGCCACTGCGGTTTTGATGTCGGCCGCATATTCGGTTAGCATCACGAAGTTCAGATTGACCACTTTCTTACGGGCGAAACCGTCGAAGTCAGCGTTAACAAATGCACGGGTAATTTCGCGGGCACGGTCAGCACGGAAGTTCATGAAAATCAGCGTGTCGCCATCTTCCATTGCCGCGTCGGGCTGGCCTTCTGCACGAATTACGGTGGCTTTTACGAATTCGTCGTTTTCATCGCGCGCATAGGCGGCCTGCAGGCCAGCTACAGCGGTGTCAGTCTGGAATTCGCCCTGCGCCAGCGTCATCAGGTCATACGCTTTTTCTACGCGATCCCAACGGTTGTCGCGGTCCATTGCATAGTAACGACCGATGATAGAGGCGACGCGCCCTTTGCCCAGCGCGGCAAATTTGTCTTCGAATTTTTTCAGCGAGGATTCAGCGCTGCGTGGCGGGGTGTCACGACCATCCAGGAAGGCGTGCAGGTAGATTTTCTCTGCGCCACGTTCGGCGGCCAGTTCAACCATTGCCATGATGTGATCTTCGTGGCTGTGAACGCCGCCCGCAGACAGCAGACCCATGATGTGTACCGCTTTACCGGCGTTTTTCGCTTGATCGACTGCATCGGTCAGCACTGGGTTGGCGAAGAAGGTACGTTCTTTGATTTCAACGTCCAGGCGGGTCAGATCCTGATACACGATGCGGCCTGCACCCAGGTTGACGTGGCCCACTTCAGAGTTACCCATCTGGCGGTCAGGCAGACCCACTTCCAGACCGGAAGCATCAATCAGGGTATGCGGACGTTTTGCCCACAGAGCATCCATTACTGGGGTTTTGGCATTAAAAATGGCGTTATCCTGGCTGTCTTCACGATAGCCATAGCCATCCAGGATCACCAGTACCATAGGTTTTTTAGAAACCGACATTGCGACAACCTCACACTCAATAGACAAAATTAATTGCGTAATTTTACTACAGCTGAATCGATAAAATAGCCCCAGAAGATCAAATAATGGCGGAGAGCGGCCTGGGGATGGCGCGGATTTACGGTTTTTTTTCCGTAGCACCCCGCAAAAATGCAATCCATTGCACGCTCTGGCTGTATTTGCGACAACGCGCAGGTATACTTCTTTCCTGGTTTTTTTAATCACTGAGTCGGGAGTTGTTACCCCCCATGCAAGAAATTATGCAATTTGTTGGCCGTCATCCCATTCTAAGTATCGCCTGGATTGCGTTACTGGTGGCGGTATTATTCACCACGTTCAAAGGCCTGACCTCGAAAGTGAAGGTGATTACACGCGGTGAAGCGACACGTCTTATCAATAAAGAAGATGCCATTGTTGTAGATTTACGCCAGCGCGACGACTTCCGCAAAGGCCATATCGCGGGCTCCACTAACCTGCTGCCGAGCGAAATCAAAGCCAACAACGTTGGTGAGCTTGAGAAGCACAAAGACAAACCGGTTATCGTGGTAGATGGCTCTGGCATGCAGTGCCAGGACTCTGCAACGGCGCTGACTAAAGCTGGTTTTGAGAAAGTGTTTGTGCTGAAAGAAGGTGTTGCAGGCTGGAGTGGTGAAAACCTGCCTCTGGTACGCGGTAAGTAAGCTGTAGATAAACACAGGAGCGAAGTCATGGCCAATATTGAAATCTACACCAAAGCGACCTGCCCGTTTTGCCATCGTGCAAAAGCGCTGCTGAGCGATAAGGGTGTGAGTTTCCAGGAACTTCCAATTGATGGCGATGCCGTTAAACGTGAAGAGATGATCAAACGTAGTGGTCGTACGACGGTTCCGCAGATTTTTATTGATGCGCAGCATATCGGTGGGTGTGACGACTTGTATGCGTTGGATGCGCGTGGTGGACTGGATCCCCTGCTGAGCTAACGCACGTCGTTAACATTGCATCAAGACGGTATTAAAGGACAACATTAAAGGGTTTTCTCAACATGTCAGAACAAAATAACACTGAAATGGCTTTCCAGATCCAACGTATTTATACCAAGGATGTCTCTTTCGAAGCGCCAAATGCGCCGCATGTTTTCCAGAAAGATTGGCAGCCAGAGGTTAAACTTGATCTTGATACTGCATCGACCCAACTGGCTGATGACGTGTACGAAGTCGTGCTGCGTGTCACCGTTACGGCTTCCCTGGGTGAAGAAACGGCGTTCCTGTGTGAAGTTCAGCAGGGCGGTATTTTCTCCATCAGTGGTATCGAAGGGACTCAGATGGCGCATTGCCTTGGCGCATACTGCCCGAACATTCTGTTCCCGTATGCCCGCGAATGCATCACCAGCCTGGTTTCCCGCGGTACATTCCCGCAACTGAACCTCGCGCCGGTCAACTTTGATGCGCTGTTCATGAACTATTTACAGCAGCAGGCTGGCGAAGGTACTGAAGAACATCAGGATGCCTGATGAACCAAAGTAATGCTTCAATGACTGTGATCGGTGCCGGCTCGTACGGCACCGCTCTTGCCATCACGTTGGCAAGAAATGGCCACCAGGTTGTCCTGTGGGGCCATGATCCTAAACATATCGCGACCCTTGAACACGATCGCTGTAATGTCGCGTTTCTCCCTGATGTGCCTTTTCCTGACTCGCTTCTCCTGGAAAGTGACTTAGCCACTGCGCTGGCGGCCAGCCGTAATATTCTGGTCGTGGTGCCGAGCCATGTCTTTGGTGAAGTACTGCGTCAGATCAAACCGTTGATGCGCCCGGATGCACGCCTTGTATGGGCGACAAAAGGTCTGGAAGCAGAGACGGGACGCCTGTTGCAGGATGTCGCGCGAGAAGCGTTAGGACCGGAAATTCCGCTCGCGGTGATCTCTGGCCCAACGTTTGCCAAAGAGCTGGCGGCGGGTTTACCGACGGCAATTTCCCTGGCGTCAACGGATGACACTTTTGCTGACGATCTGCAGCAATTGCTGCACTGCGGTAAAAGCTTCCGCGTCTACAACAATCCGGATTTCATTGGCGTACAGCTTGGCGGTGCGGTGAAAAACGTTATTGCGATTGGCGCGGGAATGTCCGACGGCATCGGTTTTGGCGCCAATGCGCGTACTGCGCTGATCACCCGTGGGCTGACCGAAATGTCACGTTTGGGGGCCGCACTGGGAGCCGATCCGACCACCTTCATGGGGATGGCTGGGTTAGGCGATCTGGTACTGACCTGTACTGACAACCAGTCGCGTAACCGCCGCTTTGGCATGATGCTCGGACAGGGCATGGATGTTCAAGGTGCGCAGGACAAGATTGGCCAGGTGGTTGAAGGCTATCGCAATACAAAAGAAGTTCGTGAATTGGCGCACCGTTTTGGTGTCGAAATGCCAATAACCGAGGAAATTTATCAAGTATTGTATTGCGGAAAAAACGCGCGCGAGGCAGCATTGACGTTATTAGGTCGTGCACGCAAGGATGAGCGAAGCCGCCACTAGCCGCAAGGATCTGTCTGAACAAAAAATGACCCGGCCCGCGAAGAACGGGCCGGTCGTTCGCCTCAATACCTGGAGTCCGCAATGCCGTGTGAAGAACTGGATATCGTCTGGAACAATATTAAAGCCGAAGCCCGTCAACTTGCGGACTGTGAGCCGATGCTGGCCAGTTTTTACCACGCCACGCTACTCAAGCATGAGAATCTGGGCAGTGCGCTCAGTTATATGCTGGCGAATAAACTGGCTTCGTCCATCATGCCCGCGATAGCCATACGTGAAGTGGTAGAGGAAGCCTACGCGGCAGATCCGGAAATGATCGCCTCAGCGGCCTGCGATATTCAGGCGGTGCGCACTCGCGACCCGGCGGTCGATAAATACTCAACCCCACTTTTGTACCTGAAGGGTTTTCATGCTCTGCAGGCGTATCGTATTGGCCACTGGCTGTGGAATGAAGGTCGCCGGGCTTTGGCGATTTTCCTGCAAAATCAGGTATCAGTGACCTTTCAGGTCGATATTCACCCAGCGGCAAAAATTGGCCGTGGCATCATGCTCGATCACGCCACCGGGATTGTGGTGGGTGAAACGGCGGTCATTGAAAACGATGTTTCCATCCTGCAATCCGTAACGCTGGGCGGGACCGGTAAATCGGGCGGCGACCGTCATCCGAAAATTCGTGAAGGCGTGATGATTGGCGCGGGGGCGAAAATCCTCGGCAATATTGAAGTTGGTCGCGGCGCGAAGATTGGTGCCGGTTCCGTGGTATTGCAGCCTGTTCCGCCGCACACCACCGCCGCAGGCGTACCGGCACGTATTGTCGGTAAACCTGACAGCGATAAGCCGTCCATGGATATGGATCAGCATTTCAACGGGATCCACCATACGTTTGAGTACGGCGACGGCATCTAACTTCCGGACTATCTTACTTGTCATCTTGAACCCGGGCTGTGCTCGCCATCCTCACGTACTGCGTGTACGCTCCGGTCGCTGCGCGCGGTACGTGTCCAATCTGACTGCGCCGATAATGCCAGAAAAATCAATGGCAAATGCGTTCGTAGGTCGGATAAGGCGTCAGCCGCCATCCGACAAAAATCAACTACGCAATACCGCCCCTGGATATCCCAGTTGTCTCCACGCTTCATACACGACCACTGACACGGCATTTGACAGGTTCATACTGCGGCTGTCCGGCATCATTGGAATGCGAATTTTTTGTTCAGCGGGCAGGGCATCAAGAATGCTGGCTGGCAGACCTCGCGTTTCGGGCCCAAACATCAAATAGTCGCCATCCTGATAGCTGACTGCGCTATGCGCCGGTGTACCTTTTGTGGTCAGCGCAAACAGGCGCTGGGGATTTTCCGCTGCCACAAAAGCGTCGTAATCGTGGTGGCGCTTTACCGCGGTGAACTCATGATAATCCAGCCCTGCGCGGCGCAGGCGCTTGTCATCCCAGGTGAACCCCATCGGTTCAATAATGTGCAGACGAAAGCCAGTGTTGGCGCAAAGACGAATGATATTGCCTGTATTTGGCGGGATTTCTGGTTCGAATAGAACGATGTTTAGCATACTGCCCCCTTAGTGCGGGGGGCAGAATAGCAGAAATCACCCGTGCTATGCGACGGTCAGACGTTGTAGCTTGTAGCGTTGCAGCTTATAAAGCGTGGCGGCAGCGGCTACGAGCGCCGGCAGGCTGAGAAACATCAAAATACTGTCGGCCTGCCATTGCAGGGAAAGCAACTGCGCGCTGGTCAGGGTTCCTGCCACGCCGCCAAAGCGTCCGACGCCCTGCATCCACGCAATACCCGTTGCGCGACAATGGGTAGGATAGAACGTTGCTGCCAGCGTCTGCAGACCGGATTGCGCGCCATTCATAGTGATCCCCATCAGGAAGATCAGCGCGCCAAACAGGATGATATGGTTGTTTTCAAACCCGAGCGCAAGGGCGAACAGCATGGTCAGGATAAAACCGGTGGTGACCACTTTGTGCGCTTCCCAACGATCCATCATCCAGCCTGCCAGCAGGATCCCTGCCGTGCCGCCGAAAGTGAACAGCGAGGTGAGCCACGCCGATTCCGCCAGTGGGTAACCCATTCCCAGCATCAGCGTCGGCATCCAGCTCAGTAACACGTAATAGATCACCAGCCCCATAAAGTAGGTCGTCCAGAGCATGAGCGTGCCAGGTAACCAGGGCATGCTGAACAGTTGTGCCACGCTGCCTTTTTTGTCTGCAGTGCGTTCTTCATCCAGATAAAACTGGGTGACCTGCTCAAGGTTACCCGTGATGAAACGTTGGGCAACACGTCTGATTTGGCTAATGTCTTTACCACGATGCACCAGATATTTGACCGACTCCGGCAGGAAGAGCACCAGTAATATGGTTAACACCAGCGGGGCGATCGCACCCGCCAACAGCACACTGTGCCAGCCGTAATGGGGGATAAGCCAGGAAGAGATTGCCCCACCGCCTGCCGCACCAAGAGGGAAACCACAATACATGGCATTAATCGTCATTGAACGGCAACGCTTTGGCGCAAATTCCGACACTAACGTAATTGCGTTGGGCATCGCAGCGCCCAGTCCAAGCCCGGTGAGGAACCGCCAGAGCGTCAGCATATTCAGCGATTGCGCATATGCGGTGCCAAGACTGGCAAGGCCAAAAAACAGACAGGAAAAGACCAGCACGCGCTTACGCCCCATGCGATCTGACATTGGCCCGGCGACCAGTGCCCCGAGTGACAGCCCCAGCAGTGCAGCGCTTAATACGGGCCCGAGATCCTGCTTCTGAATCCCCCAGTCGGCAGAGAGCATGGGAGCAATATAGCCCATCGCCGCCGTGTCGAATCCGTCAATGGCCAGAACCAGAAATCCTAATACGATAATTACCCAGTGAAAGCGCGAAAAAGGAGTGTCATCGATTGCCTGCTGGATATTCACTTTACCGGAATACACCATGTAATCCTCGCCCGTTGTGATGTTGGATGTGTGTGAGTTGCTCTTGTATTTGCTTGTATATACATTTGCGATCGCGCAAAAATTGTCAAATTAATTTGGTGTAAATGTTAACTAATCGTTAGTTTTGAATTAAAAATGGCCGAACTGAAAATCAGTCCGGCCATTCGAAAGCAGGGGATGTTAAGAGGGGTCTGCGTTACGCGGCATCACCACGGGTAAGTGACGTCAGTGCGGTAGGCAGGCTTTTTCCGAGCTCCTGCACCAGAGAATCACGGCTGATTTCGCTAATCGTTTTTGCGCCGGTCAGCGTCATTGCTACTTTCATCTCTTTTTCGATAAGATTCAGTAAGTTGGCGACTCCTGATTGTCCTGCGGTGGCCAGTGCGTAAAGATACGCGCGACCCAGCAGCACGGTATCAGCCCCCAGAGCGACCATGCGTACGACGTCCAGACCGTTACGGATTCCGCTGTCGGCCAGAATGGCGATATCGCCTTTGACGGCATCGGCAATGGCGGGCAGGGCGCGAGCGGAGGAGAGCACGCCATCGAGCTGACGGCCGCCGTGGTTAGACACCACAATGCCATCGGCACCGAAGCGTACTGCGTCGCGGGCATCTTCCGGATCGAGGATCCCTTTGATCACCATCGGGCCGTCCCAGAATTCACGGATCCACTCGAGGTCTTTCCAGGAGATGGAGGGATCGAAGTTGTTCGCCAGCCAGCCAATGTAATCTTCCAGTCCGGTCGGTTTTCCCAGGTAGGTGGAAATGTTGCCTAAATCGTGTGGGCGACCATTCAGACCAACATCCCACGCCCATTGCGGGTGGGTTACTGCCTGCCAGTAGCGGCGCAGTGCGGCATTCGGGCCGCTCATGCCTGAATGAGCGTCACGGTAGCGCGCCCCCGGTGTAGGCATATCGACGGTAAAGACAAGGGGTGAGCAGCCTGCTGCTTTTGCGCGTTCCAGCGCGTTGCGCATAAAGCCGCGGTCGCGCAGTACGTAAAGCTGAAACCACATCGGGCGCTTGATGGTCGGCGCCACTTCTTCAATCGGGCAGACGGAAACGGTGGAGAGGGTGAACGGAATGCCGTGGGCATCTGCGGCAGCGGCGGCCTGCACTTCGCCACGACGGGCGTACATACCACACAACCCAACCGGGGCCAGGGCAACCGGCATCGACAGCTTTTCATTAAACAGCGTGGTTTCCAGGCTTAAGTCAGACATGTTTTTCAGTACACGCTGGCGAAGCGCCACCTCAGACAAATCTTCCACATTGCGGCGCAGGGTGTGTTCCGCGTAGGCACCGCCGTCAATATAGTGGAACAAGAAAGGGGGCAGAATGCGCTGGGCTGCGGCGCGATAATCGCTGGCTGCTGAGATAATCATGCTTTGTTCTCCCTGGAAATATCATTATGGTCTCCGGGCAGGCGGGTGATTCGCGCCTGGCGGGCCTGGTCTTCATCAAATCGTTTCATTGTGGTGTGGACAAAACCTAAGTGGGCCATCATTGCCTGGCGCGCGCCTTCCGCATCGCCCGCCACAATGGCGTCTAGAATGGCCTGATGTTGCTCTGTCAGACGGGCAAAGACGGGCGGAACCAGATACATACGCTGGCGACTCTGTTTGACCGAAGAGTGCAGTACGTCGAAGAAACCTCGCATAGTCTGCAACAGCACCACATTGTGCGACGCTTCGGCAATGGCGAGATGAAAGCGAACATCCGCCTGTGACGCGATATCCGGGTCTTCACTCAGTGTGGCGTCAAAGCAGGCCTTAATTTTTTCTTTATCGATCTCAGTGGCGCGCATCGCGGCGTGCCAGGCGGTACTGGCCTCGATCGCATGGCGGGCTTCCAGGATATCAAAACTGTAATCCGGGTCATCCGCCATCAGCGTTTTCAGTGGCTGAACGATATTTTGTTCAGACCAGGATTCATGCTGCCAGCGGACGAATGTCCCACCGCCGCGACGGCTAAGCAGTACACCCTCGCTCACCAGTTTTGCCAGCGCCTCGCGCAAGGAATTGCGCGACACGCCAAGCTGTACGGCCAGTTGGCGCTCAGCGGGCAATTTCATGCCCGCTTCCAACTGTTGTTCTTCAATCAGCGCCCGCACACGAGAAGCGACCTCGTCCGACAGGCGTCTGGGCATCACAATCATGGAATCATCCAGGTCAGAACATAGGCCTGAAGCGTGGTGATCACGCCCACCATACAGGTGAAAATCAGGCTGTGTTTAACGGTAAAACGGAACAGATCAGACTCTTTGCCGACCAGCCCCACCGCCGCACAGGCGATGGCGATGGACTGTGGCGAGATCATCTTGCCGGTCACGCCGCCGGTGGTATTGGCGGCGACCATCAGCACGTCAGAGACGCCGATTTGCTGAGCGGCAGTCGCCTGTAGAGCGGCAAATAACGCGTTCGAAGAGGTATCTGATCCGGTCAGGAATACCCCCAGCCAGCCAAGGAACGGAGAGAAGAAGGTAAAAGCGCTGCCCGTGTGTGCGAGTGCCAATGCCAGCGTCGAGGAAAGGCCGGAATAGTTAGAAATAAAAGCGAACGCCAGCACCATCCCGATGGAGTAGATCGGCAGCGCCAGATCTTTCAGGGTACTGCCGAACGTCTGGATGGCGGCAGACGGCTTCATTTTCAGCCAGACCACTGACAGTAATGCGGCAAACAGAATGGCGGTACCGGTAGCCGAGAACCAGTCGAATTTGTAGACCGCAGCGTAGGCGGTGGCTTCGTGTACCACCGGCGGCATACGGGCAACCAGTTTGTCGAGATACGGAACCGGAATATTAACCACCCAGTGGTACATAGCACCACCCGGCGCAAACAGCGCTTTAAACGGAGGGATACTCCAGAGCGTCACGGTCGCTGTCAGGAACAGGAACGGTGACCAGGCGCGAACAACCTGACCCGCGGTGTAGTTTGTACGGGCCAGGGTCTGATCGACCTGTGACGCGCCCATATCGCCAAAGCGGAAGATGCGCACCGGTTGCCAGCGTTTCAGGAACAGGGTCAGACACACCAGAGAAACCAGTGACGAGATGATGTCAGGCAGCTCGGGGCCAATAAAGTTAGAGCTCAGGTACTGGGCGATAGCGAACGAACCGCCCGCCACCATTACCGCAGGCCAGGTTTCCTTCACGCCGCGCCAGCCGTCCATAATCGCCATAATCCAGAACAGAACGATAATCGTCAGGAACGGTAGCTGACGCCCTACCATCTGGCCAATTTCAAAGCTGTCCAGCCCGGTGACCTGACCGGCAACCAGAATAGGGATACCCATCGCGCCAAACGCCACAGGCGCGGTGTTCACAATCAGGCACAGTCCTGCTGCGTACAGCGGATTAAAACCCAGGCCAACAAGCAGCGCGGCGGTAATCGCGACCGGAGCGCCAAAACCGGCTGCCCCTTCAAGGAAGGCACCGAAGGAGAAACCAACGATGAGCATTTGCAGACGTTGGTCAGGCGTGATCGACAATATCGATGATCGGATGATGTCGAACTGGCCTGTTTTCACCGAGATTTTATAGACGAATACGGCGGCAATAATGATCCAGGCAATCGGCCACAGACCGTAGAAGAAGCCGTATACCACAGAGGCCAATGCATGATCGACAGGCATTTTGTAGAACAGCAGCGCCACGGTCAGCGCGATCACTACCGTCCACGAGGCGGCGATATAGCCTTTCAGCTTGAGCTTAATCAGAGCAAAGAAAAAAAACAGAATGGGTAACGATGCTATCAGGCTGGAAAGCCAGATATTCCCAGCCGGGTCGTAGTTTTGTTGCCAGAGATTCATTGCAGGTCTCCTGAGGGCCACACACACAATGCAATGAGTCTGTGCTCATCTCTTTGTCACATTCTGTGTAAAAGTGGTCCTGCCAATATTGTGTTGTAGGGATGATGACAATGAATGGTTAACTAAATGTTATTTATTGGCAACGTTAGTGTAATGAAATTTTGGGGAAGTGTGAACCACTGAGCGGATTATGCGGGAATTGGTAGGGCCAATAGAAGGGCCGGGTAAGCAGGGTAGCTACCCGGCAGAAGATCAGAATTCAGTCTTTGCGAAACCGGTCATCTCTTGCAGGTTCATTTCGCGACCTAACGCGGTCATCGGGTGTACAACCACC
Organism: Citrobacter sp. NCU1; assembly: GCF_010231475.1. Lineage (GTDB taxonomy): Bacteria > Pseudomonadota > Gammaproteobacteria > Enterobacterales > Enterobacteriaceae > Citrobacter_D. The sequence continues at coordinate 143,975 of NZ_NRDO01000046.1, forward strand.
AGGCCACGGACGCTTTTCTTCAGCTTGCCCATGTCAGCTTGTTCTTTTTTGGTAATCGCACGACGAAACGGCAGGTTCATCAATTTCTGCGCTTCTTTACTCAGCTTTTGGCTGTGAACGTCGCGCAGACGCGCAATTTCAGCTTCCAGGGTTGCTTTTTCTTTTTCCAGTTCGGCGTATTTTTCGGCGCCTTCGACCAGGGAGAGATCGGCCTGCTGATGGCGGATGGCATCCAGACGATCGCTGAGACGTTTAATTTCGTTTTTTTCGACTTCTTTCATGGGGTAGCTTCTGATAAAAATAGGATGAATATCCCATATTATGCGCGCAGAGGGGTATTATTCACAACTAATGGGATAAAAATAATTAAGCAAGGCAAGTATTATGATGCTAATTATTTTTCATAGTGGCCTGATTAAATAAGATTTTTAGATAAAAAGAGAAAGATGTAAAGATTAATTAATCGGTTTACGATTAAGCACGTTTTCCTCAATGTCATTATTAATCTGATCCTAAACTGCAATAGGCAGCCGCGTCTATGAAACGCGGAGAATTCATGGAGGGTTATCATGGGAAAAATCGGTGAGAATGCATCAGCTCTTATTGATAAGACTGTAGATTTTATGGCTTCAAGTCAGGCTTTCCGGGAATATCTGAATAAAACGCCGCCGCGTAATGTTGTCCCTGCTGAAGTACCGCAAGAGAATGTGCAGATGTATCTGCAACGGCTGGAATATTATCGGCAGATATACAGGCCAAAACAGGATTAAAATCAGTAGGTCTGCGCCGGGCTATTTCTGAAATGCTTTTTTCAAGCTGATTTTGGAAATCAGCTCGGTAAGAGAGAGCACCATCGTTGAGCGCACTGCTTGTTGGTAGCGCTGAATTTGCATTGCATACAAACCCGGGTCAGAAGTGTCGAAATGCGGCGGCGGCGGAAGCGCCATCACGCAGTGTAACTCGCCAAATGGGCCGAGGATTTCATCGTCCGTAAACGCGTACTCATTACCGTCGTGATTCAACTCTTCACGTAGCGCCATCAATAGCTCGGCATCTTCATATTCCGGACGGCTGAGAACACCCAAGCCATAGATGAGTTTCAGACGCACAGAAAGATCGCCCAGCGGTCCGTCGCCGTCGAGCAACGGTTCTACAGCATATTTCACCGCGTAATCGTCTTTGCGGAATACCTGAAGCACCAGAATATTCACCGCCTCGGTGAGTAGGTCCACGGCGGTGATCAGGAAACTTCGTACGGTTTTGCCAGCATTCAGACGTTCAAGCACACGGTTTTCAAAGGCCTGGGTTTGTTCCATTATTGGCTGCATATCTGACAATCTATTATTCAGGCGCAGGATGCCCTGCGCCTGGTACGGCATCATAATGACTTTGCGTTATACGCGTTAACCGCCTCGGCAACGACATCGCTATTAGCATCCAGTCCGGAAACCTGTGCCAGCGCCGCCTGCGGGCCTTTCTCTTCAATCAGTGCAGCCAGTTCCAGAGCCTGTGGGTCTTCATCGCTGCGATAGTGCATCGCACCGGCAATCCCTTTGACCAGATTGGCGTGCGGCAGCGCATATTCCAGCGTCCCGAGCAGCGGTTTGATCAGACGATCGCCCGCACTCAGTTTACGCAGCGGCTGACGCCCCACGCGTTCAACGTCATCTTTCAGATACGGGTTTTCAAAGCGGCCAAGGATTTTCTTGATGTATGCTGCGTGTTTATCCGCATCAAAGCCGTAGCGTTTGATCAGCACTGCGCCGCTCTCTTCCATCGCGCCTTTAACCACCGCACGGATTTTCTCATCGAGAATCGCGTCACGGATGGTCTGATGACCTGCTAATTTTCCGAGGTACGCGGTTATAGCATGCCCGGTGTTCAGCGTGAAGAGTTTACGTTCGACAAATGCCATCAGGTTATCAGTTAATTCCATACCTGGGATGTTCGGCAGCTCGCCTTTGAATTGGGTTTTGTCGACAATCCATTCGCTGAAGGTTTCTACGGTAACTTCCAGCGGATCGTGGGTGGCCGACGCCGAAGGTGGAACAATACGGTCTACGGCGGAATCAACAAAGCCCACATGCTGTTCAACCCAGGCTTTATCTTCCTCTGGCAGCGCATTCATCACATGGCCTTTCAACTGGGTGGTGCCACGTACCATGTTTTCGCAGGCGATGATATTCAGCGGGGTTTCGATGCCCTGCGTTTTGCGTTTTACCAGACCTTTCGCGACTGCCGGTGCAATACGTTCCAGTACTACTGGCCCAACCGCCGTGGTCACAATATCGACGTTCGCGATCAGATCAATCACCTCGTCACCGATGCTGCTTACGGCATTCACGTTGGATACGGTTTCGACCTGCTCGTTTTCACCCACAACATGAACCTGATAGCTATGACGGGCATTCAGGGCGTCGAGCACCACCTGATTTACATCTGCGAAAGTCAGTTGTATCCCCGCGTCGGCCAGCAGTTTGCCGATAAAGCCACGACCGATATTACCTGCGCCAAAATGTAATGCTTTCATAGTATTAACCTTCATTAATGTTTTTACCCAAGAGGGCTGGGGTGAGGCATTTCCCTCAACCTAACCCTCTCCACAAGGGAGAGGATTTTGTAGGCCCGGTAAGCGTGAACGCCACCGGGCAATAACGCTTACTTACGACCCGCCAGCAGTTCCAGAACTTCATCCACGCTGGTGGTTTGCGCCAGACGTTCGATCACGGATTCATCATCCAGTGCATTGGTCAGACTGGTAATTACCTGGATGTGCTCGTTGTTGCGTGCGGCAATACCAATCACCAGGCGGGCAATGTCGTCTTCTTCTTCGCCAAAGCGAACGCCTTCTGGGTACTGGCAGAACACCACACCCGTTTTCAACACGCGGTCTTTGGCTTCAACGGTGCCGTGCGGAACGGCGATAGATTCACCCAGATAGGTCGGGGTCAGTTTTTCACGTTCCAGCATTGCCGCAACGTATTCCGGCTCTACATAGCCGCCTTTCACCAGTTGCTCACCGGCAAAGAGAATCGCCTCTTCTTTGGTCGCCGCTTTACGACCCAGGAAGATATTTTCCGCACCCAGCTTGAACAGGTTGTTGTCGCCTTCGTCAAAGCTGTCTTTCAGATGATCGCGAACTTTCTCTTCGTTGACGTTGTGGCGCTGTGCCGCAACCAGGCGCTCGGTCAGGCTGCTGTACAGGCCGCTATCCAGGAAGTTGGTCAGCGAAATATGCTGCGCCTGAGGTACCTGACGCATCGCACGCTCAGTCAGATCGCGGTGAGTGATCACCAGATCCACATCTGGGGGCAGGCTGTTGATTGCACTGTTGGTGACAGAGATTTGGGTCAGCCCAGCATCCTGCACTTTTTTACGCAGCACACCTGCGCCCATGGCGCTTGAGCCCATACCAGCATCGCAAGCGACGATAATTTTACGCACGTGGCTCAGGTCATTGGTGACATCACCGGCAGTCAGCGCAGATGCACCTTTAGACTCGGCTTTCATGTCGTGCATACGACGGGTTGCCGCATCGATATCGTCCTCTTCTTCTTTTACTTTGCTGGTTTTCAGCAAAATAGAAGAGACAACGAAGGAGACTGCCATTGCTGCGCAGATTGCGGCGATGTTAGCAAAGTAGGCACCTTTTGGCGTCATCGCCAGTACTGCCAGAATGGAACCCGGAGAGGCCGGAGAAACCAGACCGCCGTTGAGAATGGTCAGTGTGAACACACCGGTCATACCGCCAAGGATAACGGCGAGGATCAGACGTGGGTTCATCAGCACGTACGGGAAGTAGATTTCGTGGATACCGCCCAGGAAGTGGATGATTGCCGCACCGCCCGCTGACTGCTTAGCGCTGCCGCGACCGAAGAACATGTATGCCAGCAGAACGCCCATCCCCGGACCCGGGTTCGCTTCAATCAGGAAGAAGATGGATTTGCCCATTTCATGGGACTGCTGGATGCCCAACGGTGAGAAGATACCGTGGTTGATGGCGTTGTTGAGGAACAGGATTTTCGCCGGTTCAACGAAGATAGACGCCAGCGGCAGCATGTCATGGACGACCATGAAGTTAACGCCAGCAGCCAGAATTTTGGACAGTGCTTCAACCAGCGGACCAATGCCGAGGAACGCCAGAATGGCGAGGATCATACCGATGATGCCAGCGGAGAAGTTATTCACCAGCATCTCAAAACCGGACTTGATCTTACCATCTACCCAGCTATCGAAATGTTTGATTGCCCAGCCACCCAACGGACCTGCGATCATCGCGCCGAGGAACATTGGCATATCCGCACCAACGATAACACCCATCGTGGTGATTGCACCCACCACACCACCGCGATCGCCACCGACCAGACGTCCGCCGGTATAGCCTATCAGTAACGGCAACAGGTAGGTGATCATCGGTCCAACAAGCTTCGCCAGCGTTTCGTTCGGCAACCACCCTGTTGGAATGAATAATGCGGTGATAATACCCCACGCGATAAACGCGCCGATATTTGGCATCACCATGTTGCTGAGGAATCGACCAAAGCTTTGCACCTTGATCTTAATATCGGATGACATAAAAACACCCCTTCTTATGTTGCTGTCGCGCAGGCTGGAAGCCCGAGGATTATTGTTAATGTGGCGGCAGAGGTAGCCGTACCCTGTAGATACTGCGAAATTTGGCACTGAATCGTTCAACTGTCCAGTCGACGACTTGTTGTGTGATTTTTGTCACATAAATATAGGGGGTAGAGCGGTATTTGATGTGATATTGATCACGATAATGCTGTGTAAAAAAACAACAAAATGATCGTAGCGGCAAAAAATGGCAATTAAATGTGACTGTGATCACTTTTTTTCTTTGATGGTTTGTTGGATTTTTGTGATATAAATCACAAGATATTTTTGCTGCGACGTCGTGTGGAGGTGATCCATGAGAGGTTCTCCCCTTCACGTTAACACCCCTGAAATTGAGCAACCTCTCACCGCGAAAATTTAGCATTTCGTGCTATGGCGAAAATGATGATTTCGAATTATGTTCAAAACATCAGCCATGATAGTCATCGGCTGCCTGCAATTTAAAACTCTTATTAAACGTGAACGCGAGGCAGGTATGTTTCTAAATTATTTCGCGTTAGGAGTGCTGATCTTCGTTTTCCTGATTCTGTTTTATGGAATCATCGCGATTCACGATATCCCCTATTTGATTGCAAAAAAGCGCAATCACCCCCATGCCGACGCCATCCACACGGCGGGTTGGGTGAGCCTGTTTACGCTGCATATTATCTGGCCGTTTCTGTGGATTTGGGCAACGCTCTATCAGCCGGAACGAGGCTGGGGCATGCAATCCCACGTCAAACCGGCAGGGCAGGAGCCTGACCCCGACATTGCCGCGCTGTCAGAGCGTATTACACAGCTAGAACAAAAACTGGCCCGGGTACAAACCCCCGACGATGATTCCTCTGTGGAGCGCTAATCATGGATCTGCTGATTGTGTTGACCTACGTGGCGTTAGCGTGGGCGGTGTTTAAGATTTTCAGGATCCCGGTCAATCAATGGACGTTGGCAACGGCAGCATTAGGCGGCGTGTTTATCGTCAGTGGTTTGATTCTCTTAATGAACTATAACCACCCCTATACCTTTACCGCGCAGAAAGCGGTTATTTCTATTCCGATCACGCCGCAGGTCACCGGGATTGTTAGCGAAGTGACGGATAAAAGTAATCAGTTGATTAAAAAGGGCGAAGTGTTGTTTAAACTCGACCCTGTTCGTTATCAGGCGCGAGTCGATCGACTGCAGGCTGACCTGGTGACGGAGACGCACAATATACAGACGTTAAAAGCGCAACTTTCTGAAGCGCAGGCGAATACCGCGCGGGTAAGCGCCGAACGCGACCGGCTGTTCAAAGATTATCAACGTTACCTGAAAGGCAGCCAGGCGAAGGTGAATCCTTTCTCTGAAAGCGATATCGACAATGCGCGGCAAAACTATCTGGCGCAAGATGCCATGGTAAAAGGCACCGTTGCCGAACAAGCGCAAATTCAGAGTCAGTTAGACAGTATGGTTAACGGTGAGCAGTCGCAGATCGTCAGCCTGAGAGCGCAGCTGACGGAAGCCAAATATAACCTTGAACAAACGGTCATTCGCGCTCCCAGCAACGGTTATGTTACCCAGGTGCTCATCAGCCCAGGCACCTATGCGGCCGCACTACCGTTACGTCCAGTGATGGTGTTTATTCCTGAGCAAAAAAGACAAATCATTGCGCAATTCCGCCAAAATTCATTATTACGCCTTGAAGCGGGTGATGATGCGGAAGTGGTGTTCAATGCGCTGCCAGGGCAAGTTTTTCACGGCAAGCTGAGAATCGTTTTACCGGTGGTTCCCGGTGGCTCTTACCAGGCTCAGGGGGCTTTGCAGTCGCTGACGGTGGTTCCGGGAACGGATGGCGTCCTTGCGCTGATTGATTTGGATCCGAACGCCGACGTAGACGCGCTGCCCGACGGTATCTATGCGCAGGTGGCGGTTTACTCTGACCATTTCGCCCACGTATCCGTCATGCGTAAGGTATTGCTGCGCATGACCAGCTGGATGCACTATCTCTATTTAGATCACTAATGAAATGAAAGGCAGGAGTGCGATAAGCATCACCTGCCTTTTGCTCATTCCTGAGCCATACTGATATTTTTGTTGGCAAAAAGGACTGAACATGAAACTCATCGGCAGCTACACCAGCCCATTTGTACGCAAAATTTCCATTCTGTTACTGGAAAAGGGCATCACCTTCGAATTTGTTAATGAACTCCCTTACAATGCAGAAAATGGCGTGGCGGAGTATAACCCGCTGGGTAAAGTTCCCGCGTTGGTGACTGACGACGGGGAGTTCTGGTTCGATTCGCCTATCATTGCGGAATATATCGAATTGCTGGATATTGCGCCGGCCATGCTACCGCGTGAACCGATGGCGTCGCTGAAAGTACGCCAGCTTGAGGCGCTGGCGGACGGCATTATGGACGCCGGGCTGGTTTCCGTGCGTGAACAGGCGCGACCCGCCGCACAGCAATCAGAAACGGAACTGCTGCGCCAGCGGGAGAAGATCAACCGCAGCCTGGATGCCATTGAGGGCTATCTCGTGAAGGGGACGCTCACCACCGATACGGTAAACCTGGCCACCATCGCGATTGCCTGTGCGGTGGGCTACCTCAACTTCCGCCGCGTGGCGCCAGGCTGGTGTGTGGACAGACCGCAATTAGTCAAACTGGTTGAAACGCTCTTTAGTCGTGAAAGCTTCGCACGCACGGAACCACCAAAGGCTTGATGCGTATTATGTCCGCCTGAATAAACTCACGGTACAATCCCCCCTATGTCGATTTCCCTCTCCACAACGGAGAGGGCCACCAACAGCCAGGCTTTTCCATGACAACCGAAACGCGTTCGCTTTACAGTCAGCTTCCCGCTATTGATCGCTTATTGCGTGATAGCGCCTTTCATTCTTTGCGTGACATTCACGGGCATACCCAGGTGGTGGAGCTGCTTCGCCAGATGCTCAATGAAGCCAGAGAGATGATACGGGACGTGCAGGCATTGCCGGTGTGGAGTGATAACTGGGCACAAGAGGCGAAAGCCCGACTGGAAAAAGAATCGCAAAGCGCGTTACGTCCGGTGTTCAATCTGACGGGAACGGTACTGCACACCAATCTCGGGCGTGCGCTACTGGCGCAAGAGGTTATTGACGCGGTAACAGATGCCATGCGTTCACCGGTAACGCTGGAGTATGACCTGGATGATGCTGGCCGCGGGCACCGCGATCGGGCGATCGCGGCGTTGTTATGTCGCATCACCGGCGCGGAAGATGCCTGTATTGTTAATAACAACGCGGCGGCGGTATTGCTGATGCTGGCGGCGACGGCCAGCGGTAAAGAGGTGGTCGTTTCCCGTGGTGAACTGGTTGAGATTGGCGGTGCATTTCGTATTCCGGATGTGATGCGCCAGGCGGGCTGTATGCTGCATGAGGTGGGGACAACTAACCGGACGCATGCAAATGATTATCGTCAGGCGGTGAACGAGAACACCGGTTTGTTGATGAAAGTGCATACCAGCAACTACAGCATCGAAGGATTTACGCATTCGGTGGATGAAGCTGAATTAGCGACGATCGGGATGGAGCGGGATATTCCGGTGGTAACGGATCTGGGTAGTGGATCACTGGTGGATCTGAGTGAGTATGGTTTGCCAAAAGAGCCGATGCCGCAGCAACTGATTGCTGCCGGCGTCAGCCTGGTGAGTTTTTCTGGCGACAAACTGTTGGGTGGACCACAGGCCGGAATTATTGTTGGTAAGAAAGAGATGATTGCCCGTTTGCAAAGTCATCCACTGAAACGTGCGCTGCGGGCGGATAAAATGACTCTCGCGGCGCTGGAAGCGACACTGCGGCTGTACCTGCACCCGGAAGCGTTAGCGGAGAAATTACCGACGCTGCGGCTGTTAACCCGTAAAGAAGCGGCGATTCAGGCGCAGGCGCAGCGGTTACAGTCGTTACTTACCGCGCACTATGAAAGCGTGTTTGCCGTCAATGTCATGCCTTGTCTGTCGCAGATTGGCAGCGGTTCACTGCCTGTTGATCGGTTGCCCAGCGCGGCACTGACTTTTACCCCGCATGATGGGCGGGGAAGCCATCTCGATGCGCTGGCAGCGCGCTGGCGTGCGCTACCCACCCCCATCATTGGCCGAATTTATGATGGCCGCTTATGGCTGGATTTGCGCTGTCTTGAAGATGAAACCCGGTTTATGGAGCTGATGTTGAAATGATTATTGCCACTGCCGGACACGTTGACCACGGTAAAACAACGTTATTACAGGCAATTACGGGGGTGAATGCCGATCGCCTGCCTGAAGAAAAGAAACGCGGCATGACTATCGATCTGGGATATGCCTACTGGCCTCAACCGGATGGCCGCGTGCTTGGATTTATTGACGTTCCGGGCCACGAGAAATTTTTGTCTAACATGTTGGCAGGCGTGGGGGGGATTGATCATGCATTGCTGGTGGTCGCCTGTGACGACGGCGTGATGGCGCAAACACGCGAACATCTCCAGATCCTAAAGCTGACGGGAGATCCGCAACTCACCGTCGCACTCACCAAAGCCGATCGCGTGGATGAGGCGCGAATTGACGAGGTGCGTGAAGAGATCCAAACGACGCTGGCCCACTATGGTTTTTCCGGGGCTGAGCTGTTTGTGACCGCCGCCAGTGAAGGGCGCGGCATTGACACGTTACGTGAACATCTGCAGCAATTATCTCCGCGTGCCCATGCCAGCAACCAGAGTTTCCGCCTGGCCCTTGATCGCGCTTTTACGGTGAAAGGGGCGGGACTGGTGGTGACCGGGACTGCGCTCAGCGGCGAAGTCAATGTTGGCGACACATTGTGGCTCACCGGCGTGAATAAACCGATGCGTGTACGTAGCCTGCATGCGCAGAATAAGCCGACGGAGCACGCCCACGCGGGGCAGCGTATCGCGTTAAACATCGCGGGTGACGCGGAAAAAGATCAGCTTAACCGTGGCGACTGGCTGCTCTCCGATGCGCCGCCGGAAGCATTCACACGCGTCATTGTCTCTTTAGAACAACAGACGCCGCTCACGCAGTGGCAGCCACTGCATATTCACCATGCCGCCAGCCATGTGACCGGGCGCGTCTCCCTGCTGGAAGGTACGCTGGCTGAACTGGTTTTTGATACTCCGCTCTGGCTTGCTGATAACGACCGGCTGGTATTGCGTGATATCTCCGCGCGCGCCACGTTGGCGGGAGCGCGTATTGTGATGCTCAATCCGCCACGCCGTGGTAAGCGTAAGCCAGACTATCTACAGTGGCTGTCGGCGTTGGAGAATGCGCAGGATGACAGCGCCGCGCTGGCGATTCATCTGGAACGTGGCGCCGTCAATTTGCCCGATTTTGCGTGGGCCCGCCAGCTCAATGGGGAGGGTATGCGTCAACTGATTGATCAGCCCGGTTTTATCCAGGCCGGATACAGCCTGTTGAACGCCCCAGTCGCTGCCCGCTGGCAGCGTAAAATCCTGGATACGCTGGCGACCTACCATGAACAGCATCGTGACGAACCGGGACCCGGACGCGAGCGCCTGCGACGTATGGCGCTGCCGATGGAAGACGAAGCGTTGGTGCTGTTGCTGATTGAACGTATGCGGGAAAGCGGCGTTATTCATAGCCATCATGGATGGTTGCATCTCCCCGATCACAAAGCGGGGTTCAGCGACGAGCAACAGGCCATCTGGCGAAAAACGGAATCGCTGTTTGGCGATGAACCCTGGTGGGTGCGGGATCTGGCGCGGGAAACCGCAACAGATGAGCAAATCATGCGTCAGGTATTACGACAAGCCGCACAGCAAGGGATGATTACGGCAATCGTGAAAGATCGTTATTACCGTAATGATCGGATTGTCTCTTTTGCCAATATGATCCGCGACCTGGATCGGGAAAAAGGGTCGACCTGCGCGGCAGATTTTCGCGATCGACTCAATGTTGGGCGAAAACTCGCTATTCAGATTCTGGAATATTTTGACCGGATTGGGTTTACTCGCCGTCGGGGAAATGATCATTTGTTACGAGATGCTTTATTATTTCCTGAAAGGAAATGATACGATTAATGTTTATATTGATTAAAATGATACAAAAAATATATTGATTTTAAAAAGGCACATTGGGTTATTAACCTAATGTGCCTTTTCTTTCCGCCATTATGAAAAAAAACAACACCGATCATATTTTGAATTAACGTTAATTCGTATTCTGCTGGCCTTATTTATAAATTTAAGGACAGATTTATGGCTGCTTCTACATTTTTTATTCCTGCAGTTAATATCATTGGCACCGACTCATTAAAAGACGCAATGAATACAATGGCGGAATATGGGTTTCGCCGCACATTAATTGTGACTGATGCCGTACTGACGCAATTAGGAATGGCGGGTGAAATTCAAAAAGCACTGCAGGAACGTGATATTTTCAGCGTGGTTTATGATGGTACGCAGCCTAATCCAACCACTGCAAACGTGGTTGCAGGGCTGAAAATGCTCGAAGAAAATGCGTGTGACAGCGTGATTTCGCTGGGCGGCGGCTCTCCCCACGATTGCGCAAAAGGTATTGCGCTGGTGGCGGCTAACGGTGGTGATATCCGTGATTATGAAGGTGTGGACCGCTCAGCGAAACCACAACTGCCGATGATTGCCATCAACACCACGGCAGGAACGGCGTCGGAAATGACCCGTTTCTGCATCATCACTGACGAAGCCCGCCATATTAAAATGGCGATTGTGGATAAACATGTCACACCGCTTCTCTCCGTAAATGACTCTTCGCTGATGGTCGGTATGCCGAAATCGTTAACCGCAGCGACCGGAATGGATGCGTTAACCCACGCGATCGAAGCATATGTTTCTATTGCCGCAACGCCTGTCACCGACGCATGCGCTTTGAAAGCCGTTACCATGATTGCTGAGAATCTGCCGACTGCGGTTGAAGATGGCAGCAATGCGAAGGCGCGTGAAGCGATGGCCTATGCGCAGTTCCTGGCGGGAATGGCGTTTAACAATGCGTCTCTTGGCTATGTGCATGCGATGGCGCACCAGCTCGGCGGTTTCTATGACCTGCCGCATGGTGTGTGCAACGCTGTATTGTTACCACACGTCCAGGTGTTTAACAGCCAGGTTGCGGCAGGACGTTTGCGTGATTGTGCCGCGGCGATGGGGGTGAATATCGCGGAGCTGGACGATGCGCAAGGGGCACAGGCCTGTATCGACGCAATTCGCGAACTGGCGCAGCAGGTGAACATTCCAGCGGGTCTGCGTGATCTGAACGTGAAAGAAGACGATATTCCGGTGCTGGCGACCAATGCGCTGAAAGATGCCTGCGGACTGACCAACCCGATTCAGGCGACCCACGAGGAGATCATGGCGATTTATCGCGCTGCCATGTAATTCGTGATACTTGTCGTAAAGCATGAAAAGGCTGGCGAAGATTTCGCCAGCCGCGTCTACCCTTGTAGTACCCCACTAGCTAAGGAGACGTTCATGACTAATAACCCCCCTTCAACACGTATCCAGCCCGGCGAGTATGGTTATCCTCTGAAGTTAAAAGCCCGTTACGACAACTTTATCGGTGGCGACTGGGTAGCGCCTGCGGACGGTGAGTACTACCAGAACCTGACGCCTGTCACTGGGCAGTTGCTGTGTGAAGTGGCCTCTTCCGGCAAAAAAGATATCGATCTGGCGCTTGATGCTGCCCATAAGATTAAAGACAAATGGGCGCATACCTCTGTACAGGATCGCGCAGCCATTCTGTTCAAAATTGCCGATCGTATGGAGCAAAACCTGGAACTGCTGGCAACGGCGGAAACCTGGGACAACGGCAAACCGATTCGTGAAACCAGCGCTGCCGACGTGCCGTTGGCTATTGATCATTTCCGTTATTTTGCCTCGTGCATCCGTGCGCAGGAAGGTGGTATCAGTGAAGTGGACAGCGACACGGTCGCTTACCATTTCCATGAACCGCTTGGCGTGGTGGGACAAATCATTCCGTGGAACTTCCCACTGCTGATGGCAAGCTGGAAAATGGCGCCAGCGCTGGCGGCAGGCAACTGTGTGGTGCTCAAGCCTGCGCGTTTGACGCCGCTTTCGGTGCTGCTGCTGATGGAAATCATTGGCGATTTGTTGCCGCCGGGTGTGGTGAACGTGGTGAACGGTGCGGGTGGGGAGATCGGTGAATATCTGGCTACCTCAAAGCGCATCGCAAAAGTGGCGTTTACCGGTTCAACGGAAGTTGGGCAGCAGATCATGCAGTACGCCACGCAAAACATTATTCCAGTGACGCTGGAGTTGGGTGGGAAATCCCCGAATATCTTCTTTGCTGACGTGATGGATGAAGAAGATGCGTTCTTCGACAAGGCATTGGAAGGTTTTGCCCTCTTCGCATTTAATCAGGGCGAAGTCTGTACCTGCCCGAGTCGTGCGCTGGTACACGAGTCCATTTATGAGCGCTTTATGGAACGGGCGATTCGCCGGGTGGAGAGCATCCGCAGCGGTAATCCGCTCGACAGCGTGACGCAGATGGGGGCGCAGGTCTCTCATGGTCAGATGGAAACCATTCTGAATTACATTGATATTGGTAAGAAAGAAGGGGCCGATGTTCTGACGGGCGGACGGCGTAAGCAACTGGAAGGCGAACTAAAAGAGGGTTATTACCTCGAGCCGACCATCCTGTTCGGTAAGAACAATATGCGCGTATTCCAGGAGGAGATCTTCGGCCCGGTGCTGGCGGTGACAACCTTCAAAACGATGGATGAGGCGCTGGCGCTCGCAAACGACACGCAATATGGCCTCGGTGCGGGAGTCTGGAGTCGCAACGGCAGTCTGGCCTATAAAATGGGGCGTGGCATTCAGGCCGGGCGCGTGTGGACCAACTGTTATCATGCTTATCCCGCGCATGCCGCGTTTGGGGGCTATAAGCAGTCGGGCATTGGCCGTGAGACACATAAAATGATGCTCGAGCACTATCAGCAAACCAAATGTCTGCTGGTGAGCTACTCTGATAAGCCGCTAGGATTGTTCTGATTGTATAAGCAGACAGCCTTATGGCTGTCTGCATCGTAATCTAGTTATACAGTGCTGCTGTAGATTTTAACGTTTCACTGAACGTATATATATCATCTAAGGTTTCTATTGGATGGCGAGTTTCATTTTTTTCTAGATCAAATAAACCGATATATTTTTGATTTCTATTGAAATGTAGTCTGCATAGCGGCTTTCTATTATTATCATCCACCAGTATACCAAAGTAACTTTTTGTATCTCTATGCACTATTCTGGGGGCGTCAATTACCGTCCTGACAATAGCTTTAACGATATGAAATCCTTCAAGCTCATCCATGGTTGTATTTATTTCTGAGTCATCTCTGCTACTGTTGTTGTCGTTCTCTGCTTCTTTGGATGAATCGTCCTGGATTGGAATGGCGTTGCCTCCAATCGCTGACTTCAATCTTTCATTTACCTGGCTATTAATATATTGACTTGCGGCTTTCTTAGTAAGCGTTGTGAAGGTGTCTCGAACTTTTTGAGTTAACATTCCATCATAAATTCTTGATGCAAAAAATTTAACAAAATCCTCTTCGGGGTTACTCATTTGCGCATGAAGGATTTTTTTGATTAGACTGACGTATTTTAATTCTCCCGCAGCATTAATGATTGACTCTAAGTCAAATGCAGATTTCGTTAGTTTTTTTATCTCTGGAATTATGGTTTCATCTAGATCGAGAAGATTGATTTCAAGGAATGGTTTTTCATCCATTTTATTGGGAGCATCTAAATCAGTAAAAAACTTATACTCTTGTCCGTTTGTCAGGATGGAAATCCTGGCATTGGTTACATGGAAATAGCGAAATAGTTGTGAAGCATGATTTATATTGAGTTGTTCTCCTATTTTTTTACACTCAATTAAAATTTGGACCTCGCCATTTTTTAGTATTGCATAATCAATTTTTTCACCTTTTTTGGTTCCAACATCACATACAAATTCTGGAATGACTTCTGTAGGATCAAAGACATCGTAACCAAGTACGTTGTTGATAAATGGCATAACAAAAGCATTTTTTGTTGCTTCTTCTGTTTCCGTAGCACCAGATTGCTGTTTTATTTTAGAAGCCAGTATGTTTAGCTTTTCCATAAATTCAATAGACATGAAAACTCCTTTTTGGTTGGCTAATATTAGCCATTACTGATGAATGGTTAATATAGAGTTAGGTCAAAAAATGAATCATCAATACTTACTGCATATGGATAGACCATGTTGCATATATTGCAAGAATATTTAACCTCAAAGTTTGACACTCATCACGTAACCAGTAAAAATATTAAAGATATTATTACTGCTGAATTTAAATTTCCTTCCATGGTGCAAATTTTACTTACATATTCTTGATGTCTGGGTTAATGCCTGTACGACTAAAGCAAAAGAATAATATGAGGCCAGATATTTAAGTTAGAGGGACATTGAGCATCTTTGTTTACTTTGAGGATAAGGGGGGTTGATAAGGTACGACATTGCATGCTTAGTAAGCCTGACGCATACCAGAGGGTTACTCTGATCAGTAATTGATTGTAAATCAGACTATTCCATTTTGATGAGCTAATTGCGCGACGTTGGCAGTATCAGGAAAAACCATAATCCACACCATTCTTATGGTATATACAAATCAATATGACTTTATATAAATATGGTCATTGCCTGGTGAGCGCTCCCCCCATTACTATCGTCCGAATGTATTTGTTTTTGTTAAAATGCTGATTGATATGTTTGGGTTTTTGAGGGAAATATGTTCCTGAATTATTTTGCGTTAGGCGTATTGGTTGTCGTATTCCTGGTTATTTTTTATGGGATTATCATTCTGCATGATATTCCCTACCTCATTGCGAAAAAACGTAATCATCCACATGCCGATGCGATACATGTCGCCGGTTGGGTGAGTTTGTTTACGTTACATATTATTTGGCCCTTCTTATGGATTTGGGCCACGCTTTATCGTCCGGACCGCGGGTGGGGAATGCAAAGTCATAATCCCGACCTTATTGAGTTGCAACAGCGTGTCGCCGGACTGGAAAAAAAACTGGTCGAGGCTAAGTCCTCCCCAGCGGAGTAATTTTTATGGATTTACTGATTATTCTCACTTACGTGGCTTTTGCATGGGCCATGTTTAAGATCTTCAAAATTCCCGTCAATAAATGGACAATACCGACTGCTGCACTAGGCGGTATATTTATTGTTAGCGCCCTAATATTACTGATGAACTATAACCATCCGTATACCTTTAAAGCGCAGAAGGCAGTGGTCTCCATTCCTGTCGTGCCGTTGGTGACGGGTACTGTCATTGAAGTGACGGATAAGAAAGATACCCTGATAAAAAAAGGGGAAGTTCTTTTTAAATTGAATCCAGGACGTTATCAGGCCCGGGTTGATCGTCTGCAGGCTGATATTGTCACGGCGAGCCATAAAGAGCAGTCGCTTGTCGCGCAACTGGCAGAAATGCAGGCCAATACTCAAAAGGCGAAAGCCACGCGGGATCGCCTCGGGAAAGATTATCAACGTTACCTGCAGGGGAGCCAGGCAAAAGTAAATCCGTTCTCGGAACGCGACATTGATGCTGCTCGCCAGAATTATCTGGCGCAGGAAGCGGCAGTAAAATCATCCATTGCCGAAGAGCAGCAGATTCAAAGTCAGTTAGACAGTCTGGTTCAGGGTGAAAACTCGCAGGTCGCCAGCCTCAGAGCACAACTTGCGGAAGCGGAATTTAACCTTGAGCAAACCATCGTGCGTGCGCCGAGCGATGGATATGCGACGCAGGTATTGATTCGCCCGGGCACCTATGCCGCCGCTCTGCCTCTGCGTCCGGTAATGGTGTTTATTCCCAGCCAGAAACGGCAAATTATCGCCCAGTTCCGACAGAATTCGCTGCTGCGTCTGAAACCTGGCGATGAAGCTGAAGTGGTGTTTAACGCCTTGCCGGGGAAAGTGTATAGCGGGAAGCTCTCTTCTATTAGTCCCGCAGTTCCAGGGGGGACATATCAGTCGATGGGCGCCTTACAATCTTTAAACATAACGCCGGGAACGGATGGGGTGATTGCCAGCATTGAGCTGAATGAGAATGCGGATTTCAACGCGCTGCCTGACGGTATCTTCGCCCAGGTTGCCGTCTATTCCGAGCACTTTAGCCACGTCTCCATTATGCGTAAAGTGCTGCTGCGAATGACCAGTTGGATGCACTACCTGTATCTCGATCATTGATCTGTTAATTGACAAGCTTGCTCAGGTGATTTCTGGATTACGTGAGCAAGCTCATGACGAATTTCATTTAGCAACTCATCCAGGACATATTGCACCCGCCACGGTTGATACTCGCGCTTGCGGAAGATAACGACTAAATCCAGCCACCACTGATGTTGTTCCGGAAAACAGGGGATTAATGTCCCGGACTGAATATCCTGCTTTAATGATGTATCAGGCGCAAAGACAATGCCCAAATGATTACGGGCAAGGTCGAGTGCTGCTTGCGTATTGTCGCAAACATAATTTCCTTTCACCCGATATTCATGAATGTCGCCTCCACCGTTTGAGGCAAAACGCCAGATATTAGTATCATCAATCATCATCGAATCAATAAGAATACAGGAATGATTTTCAAGTTCATCGGGATGATTAATTGGGTGTTTTTTTAGATATTCACGACTTGCGTAAGCGCTGACTGTATATTTTGCCAGAAATGAGGCAACCAACGTTTGGTCTTTTGGTGGAGCATACGTCACCATAATGTCGCAGTCATCGGGAAAGTCGACGCCCTCATAAAATGCTTTTCGTTCAAGGTTTGATGTTTTGAGTATCAAGGTAATATCGCCAATATCAGTTATATTAGCGATAATATTCTTAGATAAATAAGAAGTAATACCTGTAGGCGCATACAAAGTAACGCGTCCGCGTTTCTCATGCTTATAATCAGCAATAAAATTAGTTAACTGATTATTTTTATCCAGGCAAGTGTTGATATACGGAAGAAGCGCGGCCCCAAACGGTGTGAGCGTCAGTTGTCGGGTGGTTCTGTCGAATACCTTTAAGCCTATTTTTGATTCAAAATCAGCAAGATACTTGCTAACGTTTGCCTGTGCGATACCCAGCGCTAACGCGGCGTGGCTGATGTTTTCGCTGGCAGCAATCACCGAGATAATCTTTAATTCTCTCAGCTTGAGTTGTTGTTTATTCATTATAGAATCCATATATATATGAATTTATATATTACTATATAAATAAGTGCATTGCATCGATGAAATTGTAAGCATTATTATGCACGCGCTTTGTAGCATATTTTAAAATGGAAAGTTTGGCATGTTAATTAAACGCAATATTTTGGCAATATTTGCAATGTCTTTTATGGCTAGTGCAACTGCTTCAGAATTCTCTCTTGGTGCAGGTGCTGTTTATAATGAATCACCTTATCGCGGATATAATGAAAATGTTCACGCGGTACCGCTGATCAGTTACGAAAGTGAGTCTTTTTATTTCAGACAAACATCCTTAGGCTATATTCTTTCAAAAAATGAGAATAATGAATTTAGCTTAACTGCTTCCTGGATGCCGCTGGAGTTTGATCCTGCCGACAACGATGAGCATGACATGAAGCAGCTGGATAAGCGCGACAGCACAGCCATGGTTGGTGCCGCATGGTATCACCACCAGAAGTGGGGAAGCGTGAAAGTCTCTGCTGCCGCAGATGTTTTGGATAACAGCAATGGTTGGGTCGGTGAAGTTTCAGTTTTCCGCCAAATGCCTGTGGGTAAATTTACCCTTACACCGTCTGCTGGTGTCTTCTATTACGACGAAAATTTCAACGACTACTACTACGGTGTATCGGGCAGCGAATCCCGCCGCAGCGGACTGTCCAGCTACTCTCCTGACGACAGCTGGATGCCGTATGTGGGTCTGACCATGAAGTATCCGTTAACCAACAATCTGGTGCTGGTTGCCAACGCAACGTATACCGTGCTGCCGGACGATGTGAAAGACAGCCCGATGGTGGATCGCGACGACAGTTTCGCTTTCATGACTGGGCTGAGCTGGCGCTTCTGATTATCATCCCGTTTGCCCTCAGGGAAGGGGGCGAATTTTTACGTCATATCGTGAAATACCGCAATGGTTGACCGGACAGAACGCGTTAGCGCCGCTGTCCGGCAAGTTGTTCATCACTTCTCGTTGATCCAAATCCTCATTTCCCTCTACACGTTTGAATAGCAATGACCCGGGGAAACTCGCTGACTGGGAATCAACGTATCAGGCAAAACACCAGAACATGACGGGCATATGACAAAAATGAATGATTTCCGTTGTCGGATCAAAGCAGCGCTGGCGGCCTCTCTGGCACTCTGGCGTTTTAGGTCATCGGGAGCAGGTCATGAACCCCTTCATTGTGGCGGATGCAGCGAAGTGCATTGGATGTCGGACCTGCGAAGTTGCCTGTGTGGTCTCACATCAGGAGCACCAGGACTGTGCCGCAGTGTCCTCCAAAGAATTCGTCTCGCGAATTCGGGTTGTTAAAGATAACACGTTCACAACGGCAGTCGCCTGCCATCAATGTGAAGACGCGCCGTGCGCGAACGTCTGCCCGACGCAGGCTATTCGTCGAGAACATGGACATATCTTCGTTGAGCAATCGCGCTGTATCGGGTGTAAAAGTTGTATGCTGGCATGCCCGTTTGGGGCGATGAATGTGGTGTCGACGTTGTCCCGGGCGCAGGCCATCAAATGCGATCTATGCTGGCATCGCGAGGCGGGGCCCGCCTGCGTCGAGGCTTGTCCCACCCATGCCTTAGCGTGCCTGGATGTCGCCACGTTACAACGTCAACGTCTGCTTTCCCAACCGTTGTGAACGTCACACTCCCGGTAATCATGGCCGGGAGTGTGATGGTTTGTCAGCCCTCAAGCCAGGCGCGTTCAATCTCTTCTGCCAGAATTTTTACGCCCGCTTCGATTTTTTCCGGATCGGGAACGTAATTCATCCGCATGCATTGGTGCGTGTGCGGCCACGGTTTATCAAGACCTGGGAAGAAGTAGTCGCCAGGCACCATCAGCACGCCGCGTTTTTTCAGGCGCTGATAGAGCAATTCCGTCGTTATGGGCAACTCTTTAAACCACAACCACAAGAAAATGGCGCCTTCCGGTTTATGGATCAGGCAGCGCTCTTCAGATAAATAGCGGCGAATGATGGCAATCGTCTCCTGAACGCGCTGGTAATAAAACGGTTTTATCACGGTCTCTGACAGGCGCAGCAGATCGTTGCGTTTGATCATTTCGCACATCATCGCGGGACCCATACCACCAGGCGCCAGGCTGATAATGCCGTTCATGTTGGTGATGGCGGTGATGATTTTTTCATTGGCTATAATAATGCCGCAGCGAGAACCCGGCAGCCCCAGCTTGGAGAGGCTCATGCACAGGATAATGTTGGGATTCCACAATGGCCGCGCGTCGCTGAAAATAATCCCCGGGAAGGGAACGCCATAAGCGTTATCAATCACCAGCGGAATGCCGTGCTGGTGAGCCAGAGCATCCAGTTTCATCAATTCTTCATCAGTGATGACATTGCCTGTTGGGTTTGTTGGGCGCGATACACAGATCATGCCCGTCTCTTCACCGATATGCAGGTGTTCAAAATCAACGTGATATTTAAACTGGCCTTCCGGTAACAGCTCAATATTCGGGCGTGCGGAAACAAAGAGATCTTCCTCCAGACCCGAATCGGCATAGCCAATGTATTCCGGCGCGAGCGGGAAAAGCACTTTTTTGGTTGTACCGTCGGCACGGCGCCCGGCAAAGAGATTAAACAAGTAGAAAAATGCGCTCTGACTACCATTTGTTAGCGCAATATTTTGTGGCCCGATATCCCAACCCAGCGTTTCACGGAGCAGTGCGGCGAGCGCATCCAGTAATTCGGTTTTCCCCTGCGGACCGTCATAATTACAAAGCGCATCAGTGGCTTTGCCATTTTCCAGCATCTCGGCCAGCAGCGTGTGGAAGTATTCCTGCATTGCCGGGATTTGCGCCGGGTTACCGCCGCCAAGCATGATTGCGCCGGGCGTGCGCAAACCGTCGTTGAGGTCCTCCATCAGGCGGGTAATGCCTGAGTGGCGGGTAAATTTGTCGCCAAAAAGTGAGAATGTCATAGCAGGTGATCTGTCGGGCTAAGGAGTAAAGTGGCTAACCATAGCGCTACCTCTGACAGGGTGCAAATCAGACGACGGTGAAGCGATTTGCGTTTTATGCTGCTAATCTCCGCCTGGTAAGTGTTTTATTTTGCTAAAGGGTTCTGACACATGTCTGATGCCAGAACCCGGAAGGCATCAGGGGCGGCCAGCCCAAATGACCATCACTTTATCGTCACCTTGCTCGCGCACGAAGCCGTATCCCTGTTTTAACGAAAGGGTTGTTTGTTGACCTGCGCCAATGGCGGAATGCCGGGCTCTGAACTGGCTGATACGCTGCCAGTGTGCAACGGTATCCGCCGCGTTGCCCTTCACGTCCTGCCAGTTCATATCTGACCGTGTACCCTGCAGAGGATCGGAGCCGGTAGGACCGAAAGGTCGCGCAGACTCATCGCCGTAAAAGATCTGCACAGCGCCTGGCGCCAGCAGTAACAACTCCGCTGCGTTATTGTCCCCTTCCCGGAACAGGCGAGTATCGTGCGATGAGAGGTAACTCAGGACGTTGAAATTCTGCAACTTGTCAGCCATTTGTTGCCAGGTGAGATCCATATTTGCCAGACAATCGACCGCTTTTGCCGCCTGCTCCTGGTAATCAAAATTAATCATCGCGTCGAAGCCGTGGCGGTAATATTCGCTTTGCATCACGCCATGACCCCAGGCTTCACCGGTCATCCAGAAGGGACTGTTATCCAGAGCTTTGTCGGGATTGGCGCGTTTCCATTCAACCAGCGCAGCGCTGGCCTGCGTTTTTAGTTGTTGCCATGCGGGAAGTTCGACATGTTTCGCGGTATCGATACGGAAGCCGTCGATGCCGTAGTCTCGCACCCACTGACTTAACCAGTGAGTCAGATAATCTCGCGGCGTGTAACCCGCAATGGCTTTGGCATGGGTATCCGGTTTGTGTTGATAGAAGACGGGCAGACCAGAAGGGATGGTGGACTCGGTTTTGAGATCGGGCAGAAAGGCCAGGGACATGGTCAGGTCATCAAAGCCCGGAGTGTTGTAATCACCGATGTCGGTACGGATCCAATTTTTACCCCACCATTTTTCCCATGCGGCTTTATCGCCGAAGTTGATGTAATCATTAAAGCTGTGCCAGCTTTGACCTACCGCGGGTTTCCAGTCCGTCCAGCGCTCACCGAGCGTTTTTTTCAGCTCATCTCCCGATAAATACAGCGCGCCAAACTGGTACTCCTGCATATCCGCCAGCGTGGCGTAACCGGTATGGTTCATCACCACATCGAACACAATGCGAATGCCGCGCTGATGTGCGCCGTCAACCAGTGCGCGCAGGTCATCTTCGGTACCCATATTGGCGTCAAGTCGGGTCCAGTCCTGAGTGTAATAGCCGTGGTAGGCGTAATGGGGGAAATCACCTTTGGTTCCGCCGCCGACCCAACCATGAATTTGCTCAAAGGGGGCGCTGACCCACAGGGCGTTGACGCCAAGCTGCTGCAGGTAGTCCAGTTTGCTCACCAGCCCGCGTAAATCGCCGCCATGAAAGGTACCGATCTCCTGCATACCGTCTTTATGGCGGCCATAACTGCTGTCGTTTGTCGGATCGCCGTTCTGGAAGCGGTCCGTCAGCACAAAGTAGACGGTGGCGTTATGCCAGTCGAACGTGGCGGGAGCGTCAGTCTCTGCCCGTTCCAGCAATAACAGTCCATTACTGGTCGCTGCGGGCTGGAACGTGATGTGACCATTTTTAACCGTAGCGATTTGCTGGCTGTAGAAATCGCGTACCTTTGAACCTTCCGGAAAGGTCTGGGCGACATCCAGGGTCAGCGGCGAACCGTCCCATTTTGGGCACTGACGCACCTGACTGGCGACAGGTTCGGCGGCATTTTTTACTGACAGCATCAGCGTTGGCGTGCCCGAACGGGTATCTACCTCCAGCGTATAGTCGCCCTCTTTAAAAAGTCGCCATTGCGGAGGGGTTCCCTCGCAGGGTTTGAGGGACAGCATCTGATTGAGCTTGATGGTCTCTGCGGGCTGCCAGCACTGTTGGTCAAACGTCAGCGTTAAAGGACGGGTACCCTTCGTCAACGTGCTATGGCTGACAAATTTACCGGTCCCTTGTGCAGTAAAGGTCGGGAAGCCGGGCGTTGTCCATGATGAGGCGATCGCAATACCGGGCATAAACGCCAAAGCAATGGCGGCAAGTTTCATAACGCGGTCCTTGTTGCTGCGCTTTTCGTCAGTTTGCCAGTGAAAGGGGGCGGGAAACTCATCCTTTGGATGAATACATCCAGGATGAGGCGCGAGGATGAGCGATCGTGTGCAAAAAAGAGTCTTTTTTTGCGATAACCTCCACATTTTCATCGAATTAATGACATCCCTAACCGTTAGTGCATGACATAGTTTCAGAATTGGACTATTCCTTTGAGTGCTCTTGACGGCTATTTTTGATATGATTTGAGATTCAACTCTCATTTTTGTGAAAAATATAAGGTGTTGGAATGTATAAATCCGACCAGGAGACCTAATGATATTGACTCCCATTCGACGATATGGGGCCATGATTCTTATGTTACTCACCATCGTATTTTCGGGTGAGGTGCTGGCAAAGACGCACACGACGACAACGAGTCAGACGTCCCACGTAACCAAGACAAGTAGTACACAGGCAAGCAGTAAACAAGAGTATTCTCGCAATAGTGCAAAGAGCAGTTCACTTCCTGATTTGCGAAAATACCCTTCCGGAACACCAAGGAAAAAAGCGTTTCTCCGGACGGTTATGCCTTATATTACCAGTCAAAATGCTGCCATTACGGCTGATCGTAACTGGCTGATTTCGAAGCAATACCAGAATCGCTGGTCGCCTTCTGAGCGCGCGCGTATGAAAGATATCGCTAAACGCTACAAGGTGAGCTGGTCCGGCAATACGCGTAAAGTTCCGTGGAACACGTTGCTTGAACGTGTCGACATTATCCCCACCAGTATGGTGGCGACGATGGCGGCGGCAGAAAGCGGTTGGGGTACCTCTAAGCTGGCCCGTAACAATAACAATTTGTTCGGTATGAAATGTGGGAAAGGCCGTTGCAGCAACGCGCCGGGTAAGGTGAAAGGCTATTCTCAGTTTGACTCTGTTAAAGAGTCGGTCAGCGCCTATGTCATCAACCTGAATACCCACCCGGCTTACTCTTCCTTCCGTAAGTCTCGTGCGCAGCTGCGCAAAGCGGATCAGGAAGTGACGGCGACCGCGATGATTCATAAGCTGAAGGGTTATTCAACGAAAGGACAAAGTTATAACAACTATCTGTTCGCCATGTACCAGGATAACCAGCGCTTAATTGCCGCACATATGTAATCGTTAAATGCCGGGTGGCGCATTAGTGCCGCCATCCGGCAAATACATCACAACAACACTTCACTGTTCAGGTCACGGTACTCTTTTGGGGTCGTGCCATACTCTTTTTTAAAGACCGAATAAAAATATTGCAGGGAAGGATAGCCACAGATCTGCGAGATCTCGTTGATCGACAGTGTGGTTGAAATCAACAGGCTACGTGCTTTTTCCAGTTTTTCGGCATGGATGACGGCGTGGATAGTCTCCCCCACTTCCTCTTTGAAACGCTTCTCCAGATTGGAGCGAGAAATTCCCACTGCGTCCAGCACCTGATCAACCTTGATACCTTTACAGGCATGATTGCGAATGAAATGCATGGCCTGAATGACGGTCGGGTCTGTGAGTGAACGATAGTCGGTTGACTGACGCTCAACGACGCGCACCGGTGGGACGAGGATACGTTGTAAGGGCATCTCTTCGTTGGCCAGCAGGCGGTGCAGCATTTTGGCGGCCTGATATCCCATCTGCCTCGCCCCCTGCGCGACCGACGAGAGCGCGACGCGTGACAGGTAACGGGTGAGCTCTTCGTTATCAATCCCAATGACACTCAGCTTTTCAGGCACCGGGATGTGCAGATGTTCACAGACCTGCAGTACATGGCGCGCACGGGCGTCAGTCACCGCAATAATGCCGGTTTGCGGCGGTAGGGTTTGCAGCCAGTCTGCCAGGCGATTTTGCGCGTGCTGCCAGTTTTCTGGCGCCGTCTCCAGCCCCTGATAGACCACGCCTCGGTATTTTTCTTCGGCGACTAACTGACAAAACGCGTATTCACGTTCTGCTGCCCAGCGTTTACCGCTGGAGGCGGGTAGGCCATAGAAGGCAAAACGGTTAATCCCTTTTTCTTTCAGGTGCAGAAAGGCGCTTTCCACCAACGCGAAGTTATCCGTGGCGATGTAATGGACTGGTGGATAATGTTCAGGAAGGTGGTAGGAACCGCCGACACCAACGATAGGAACGTCAACGTCAGCAAGCAGGCAGGCAATCTCGTCATCGTCGTAGTCGGCGATGACGCCATCTCCTAACCATTCTTTGATGTTATCAATCCGGGCACGAAAATCCTCCTCAATAAAGATATCCCACTCGGATTGCGACGCTTGCAAATATTCGCCGACCCCTTCGACGACCTGGCGGTCATAAGCTTTGTTAGCGTTAAATAACAGCGTGATACGATGACGTTTATCAAACATGGTTCTTTTCCTGCTGAATCATGCATAAAAACAATGCCGGTAGGTATTTACCGGCATTGAGACTTCCCCACTTCTCTTACATTCAGGCGCGGCGTTTGGTTGCTGAGTCCATCCATACCGCCAGTAACAGAATCGCACCCTTCACGATATATTGCCAGAAGGTGGGAACATCCATCATACTCATTCCATTGTCGAGAGAGGCCATGATAAATGCGCCCATGACGGCACCGGCGACACTCCCGATACCTCCCGCCAGGCTGGTTCCCCCAATCACACACGCGGCAATCGCATCCAGTTCAGCAATATTCCCGGCAGAAGGCGAGCCTGCGCCAAGTCGTGAACTGAGGATCAGCCCGGCTATCGCCACCATCAGGCCATTAATAGCGAAGACCGCGAGCTTGGTACGTTCGACGTTAATCCCTGACAGACGCGCGGCTTCGATATTGCCGCCGATGGCATAAATGCGACGACCAAAGGCGGTGCGCGTCGCCATAAACATCCCGCCGAGCAGCAGCAGCGTCAGCAGTAGCACTGGCGTCGGGACGCCACGATAATCATTTAGCAGCCAGATAGCGCCTAATACGATAATGGCCGTCAACGCCTGGCGACCGACAACCGACGTCGATACGGGAGATTCCAGGCCTAACGCCTGGCGGCGCATACGCCCACGCCATTGCCAGCCGATAAACGCCATCAGCCCGAGTGCGCCGATGATAAAGCCAGTACCATCAGACAAGTAACTTTGGCCAATCTGTGACATCGCAGCGCTGGTGGGAGAGACAGTTGTGCCGTTGGTGATCCCGATGAGAATACCGCGAAAAGCCAGCATGCCGGCAAGTGTCACAATAAACGAAGGGACTTTGCGGTAGGCAACCCACCATCCATTCCAGGTGCCGAGGAGCAAACCCAGCGCCAGCGTGACAATCACCGTCAGCGGTAATGGCCACCCGAGCCAGACATCGCAAATTGCCGCGACGCCGCCCAGTAAGCCCATCATCGAACCAACCGAGAGATCGATTTCGGCAGAGATAATTACGAATACCATACCGACAGCAAGGATACCCGTAATCGCCGTTTGCCGCAGCAGGTTAGAGACGTTACGGGCGCTGAGATAAGCGCCATCTGTGGTCCACGTGAAGAACAACATGATAACGATAATCGCCGCAATCATGACGAAGACTTGTAAATTAAGCGATTTGATTCCGGGGAAGCCGCTTGCCCGTGGGGCCGCGAGTTTCGCTTCAGACGGGGTGTTTTTCGACATGCTGTTCGCTCCTCAATGCGGCTTCCATGACCTGCTCCTGAGTCAGGTTATGATTCACCAGGTTAGCTTTCAGTTTTCCTTCATGCATCACCAGGATGCGATCGCTCAACCCGAGCACTTCGGGTAATTCGGAAGAGATGACGATGACGGCAATACCTTGCTGTACAAGCTGGTTGATGAGCTTGTAGATTTCATATTTAGCGCCGATATCAATTCCCCGTGTGGGTTCATCGAGGATGAGAATACGGGGATTTAACAGGAGGCAACGTGCCAGAATCGCTTTTTGCTGATTGCCTCCGCTCAGACGACCAATGGCAAGATCGGGAGAGGAGGTTTTTACTTTGAGTTGCTGGAGAGATTCCAGAATGCATTTTTGTTCTGCTGCATCATCAAGATGGCTCAGAGGCCCGGTAAAGGTGTCGAGGGCCGCCAGCGTGATATTTTTTCCCACTGCCATCACGGGAACAATACCGTCTTTTTTGCGGTCTTCGGGCACCATAGCAATACCGTGAGCAATGGCTTGCTGGCAGTTACGAATATCGACCTGATTACCGTCAATGAATATTTTCCCCTCCCAGCGCCCTGGCCAGACACCAAACAGACACTGAACGGCTTCAGTACGCCCGGCTCCGACAAGCCCGGCAATACCCAGAATTTCACCGCGCTTAAGTGAGAAGGAAATATCGTTAACACGCTTAATATGGCGGTTAACGGGATGCCAGGCGGTAAGGTGCTCAACCCGTAAAATCTCGTCTCCCATGGTGTGCGGTTCACTGGGATAGAGCGCGGTTAACTCACGCCCGACCATCATAGTGATAATATCGTCTTCGCTCATCCCCGTGGCATCACGAGTACCAATGTGCTGACCATCGCGAATAACGCAAATCGTATCCGAAATGGCTTTGACCTCATTGAGTTTGTGTGAAATGTAAATGCAGGCAATATCATGCTGCTGCAGGTCACGTATAATATTCAGCAGGATGGCGGTTTCCTGCTCAGTGAGCGAGGCGGTGGGTTCATCCAGAATGAGCAGACGGACCTGTTTATTCAGCGCTTTAGCAATTTCGACCAGTTGCTGTTGACCCAAACCTAAATCGCCTACCCGTGTATCGGGCGAAATGGACAAGCTCACCTGTTCTAATAATTTTTGGCAACGCAGCGTCATCATGTCGTAATCCAAAAGGCCATTACGCGTGATTTCGCTGCCAAGAAATATATTTTCCAGAACCGTCAAATGTTTAACCAGGGCTAATTCCTGATGGATAATGGCAATACCTTTGCGTTCTGTGTCGCGAATATGGTTAGCCTGAATCGTTTCGCCTGCGAAAATTATCTCGCCTTCGTAAGAGCCGTACGGATAAATACCACACAGCACCTTCATTAATGTTGATTTCCCAGAACCATTCTCGCCGCATAATGAAACGATTTCGCCGGCATTGACCCTGAGGCTAACGTTATCAACCGCCTTCACGACGCCGAATGTCTTGGTAATGTTCTTCATTTCAAGTAGATATGGCATAACTGCTCCACATAAGCCAATAAGAGAACCCTGCGTGGATGTTGACATGTACCTGTCGCTATTTTTCTGCAACGTGGGTACCGCCCTCTGATGATTCAGAGGGCGTAACGCTTAAAGCTCACTTTGCTTGTGGAACCCGTCTTTGATGACGGTTTCGGAAATATTGTCTTTGTTCACATCAATAGGCGTCAGCAGTCGGGAAGGGACATCTTTCAAACCATTGTTCAGCGTGGTATCTGCTTTAGGTTGCTTATCATTCCCCATTTCGACGGCGATCTCTGCGGCGGTATTGGCGAGCAGGGAGATTGGTTTATACACCGTCATCGTTTGCGTACCTGCCATAATGCGTTTGATACCGGCGAGGTCTGCATCCTGTCCGGAAATAGCGACTTTTCCTGATAAACCTTGTGCACTTAGCGCCTGAACTGCACCGCCCGCCGTTGCGTCATTTGATGCGACAACGGCATCAATTTTGTTATTGTTGGCGGTCAACGCATTTTCCATAATCTTCAAGGCATTTTCAGGTAACCAGCCGTCAACCCATTGATCGCCGACAACCTTAATTTTTCCTTCGTCAATATACGGTTTTAATACTTTCATTTGCCCGGCGCGGAACAGTTTCGCATTATTATCGACAGGCGAACCCCCCATCAAAAAATAATTCCCCTGGGGTACAATATCGACCAGTGATTGAGCCTGTAATTCGCCCACTTTTTCATTATCAAAAGAGATATAAAAATCGATATCGGCATCGTTGATCATACGGTCATATGCCAGGACTTTTATCCCTTCTTGCTTCGCTTCTTTGATGACATTGCTTAAGACTTGTCCGTTGTAAGGAATTATCACCAGGACGTCAACGCCACGGTTGATCATGTTTTCAATCTGCGACATTTGGGTTTCTTCATTACCATTTGCAGATTGTACAAATACTTTTGCGCCGAGCGATTCCGCTTTGCTGACGAAAATATCGCGATCTTTCTGCCAGCGTTCCAGGCGGAGATCATCAATCGCCATACCGATTTTAACTTCTTTGGCATGGCCTGCGACGCTGGTGAGTAAAAGGGATGTGCAGACAGTCAGTAAAATGTTTTTTATCTTCATAATCGTGATGCCTTTTGTAGGGGAGGAACGGCAATAAAAGTAACAATCACAGCGTAAGACTTAGCAGATTTTTAACAGGTAATGCCCGGAAGGCAATTATAGATTTTTATCTTCCAGTTACGATTTTTGGTTTATTTCGTAATTTATGACCGAGATCTTATTTTAAATGAATTGCCGCTTAACTTGCATTTCAGTTTGATATGTAACGTTTTTTTAATTGTTTGACTTTTATTTTGCGAAGTGGCGCACACTTGTGAATTATCTCAATGGCAGTGTGAAATAACATAATTGAGCAATGGTCTGGGAGTGCCCAATATTACGACATTATCAATCACCCGCCGCATTACCTGATTATGGAGTTCATTATGCAAGCCTATTTTGACCAGCTTGATCGTGTTCGTTATGAAGGCACCAAATCGACTAATCCATTAGCATTTCGTCACTATAATCCAGACGAAATCGTGTTGGGCAAACGCATGGAAGATCATTTGCGTTTTGCGGCGTGCTACTGGCATACCTTTTGTTGGAATGGTGCCGATATGTTTGGCGTTGGGTCGTTTAATCGCCCGTGGCAGCAACCTGGCGAGGCGATTGAACGTGCGAAGCGCAAGGCGGATGTCGCGTTTGAATTCTTCCACAAACTGAATGTGCCGTATTACTGTTTCCATGATGTGGATGTCTCACCTGAAGGCGCTTCATTACAAGAGTACAAAAATAACTTTGCACAAATGGTTGATGTTCTGGCACAAAAACAGGACCAGAGCGGCGTGAAGCTGTTATGGGGGACGGCGAACTGCTTTACGAATCCTCGCTACGGCGCGGGTGCTGCCACCAACCCCGATCCGGAAGTCTTTAGCTGGGCGGCCACCCAGGTGGTGACGGCGATGAATGCCACCCATAAATTGGGTGGGGAAAACTACGTACTGTGGGGCGGTCGTGAAGGTTACGAAACCTTGCTGAATACGGACCTGCGGCAGGAGCGCGAGCAAATTGGTCGCTTTATGCAAATGGTGGTTGAGCATAAACACAAAATTGGCTTCCAGGGCACGCTGCTTATCGAACCCAAACCGCAGGAACCGACTAAACACCAGTATGACTATGATGTTGCAACCGTCTACGGCTTCCTCAAACAGTTCGGCCTGGAAAAAGAGATCAAAGTTAACATTGAAGCAAACCATGCGACGCTGGCGGGACACTCTTTCCACCATGAAATTGCCTCTGCTATCGCGTTGGGTATTTTTGGTTCCGTTGACGCCAACCGTGGCGATGCGCAATTGGGGTGGGATACCGATCAGTTCCCGAACAGCGTGGAAGAAAATGCGCTGGTGATGTATGAGATCCTGAAAGCGGGCGGCTTCACCACCGGCGGCCTGAATTTTGACGCCAAAGTGCGTCGCCAAAGCACCGATAAATACGACCTGTTCTACGGCCATATTGGGGCAATGGACACAATGGCGCTGTCGCTGAAAGTTGCGGCGCGTATGCTTGAAGAGGGTGAACTGGATAAACGCGTAGCGAAACGCTATGCCGGATGGAATGGCGAACTGGGCCAGCAAATCCTGAAAGGTCAGTTATCACTCAGTGAGCTGTCGCAGTATGCTGAACAACGTAATCTGGCACCTGTTCATCAGAGTGGCCATCAGGAACTGCTGGAAAACCTGGTGAATCATTATCTGTTCGACAAGTAACCGGCTTCGTTAGCTGCCTGTAGCCCGGTAAGCGAGAGCACCACCGGGCATTTCTGTTAAAGGAATCATCGCTATGTATATCGGGATTGATCTGGGTACCTCCGGCGTGAAGGCCATTCTGGTGAATGAGCAAGGGGAGGTCATTGCCTCACAAACACAGGCGCTTACCGTCTCCCGCCCTCATCCATTATGGTCAGAGCAGGATCCTGAACAGTGGTGGCAGGCGACCGACCGCGCGGTAAAAGCGTTGGGTCAGCAGCACACATTGAGCGGTGTGAAAGCCGTGGGTATTGCGGGGCAGATGCATGGCGCCACGTTACTTGATAAACAGCAAAGAGTATTACGCCCGGCGATTTTGTGGAATGACGGTCGCTGCGCCGAAGAGTGCGTATTACTTGAAAAACAGGTGCCTGCCTCTCGCGCCATTACCGGCAACCTGATGATGCCCGGTTTTACCGCGCCTAAATTATTGTGGGTTCAGCGTCACGAGCCGGAGGTTTTTCGTCAGGTCGCCACCGTTTTGCTGCCGAAAGATTATCTGCGCCTGCGGATGACCGGTGAGTTTGCCAGCGATATGTCTGATGCTGCGGGTACGATGTGGCTGGATGTGGCGAAGCGTGACTGGAGTGACGTCATGCTTGAGGCGTGCGGGCTGGCCCGTGATCATATGCCGACGTTATACGAAGGGAGCGATATCACCGGAACGCTGTTGCCAGAGGTGGCGCAGTCCTGGGGGATGTCAGAGGTTCCCGTTGTGGCAGGCGGAGGCGATAACGCAGCCGGTGCTGTTGGCGTCGGGATGATGAATGCCGGTCAGGCGATGCTCTCCCTGGGCACCTCCGGCGTGTATTTTGCGGTGAGCGAGGGCTTCCTCAGCAGACCCGAAAGCGCAGTGCACAGTTTTTGCCACGCGCTGCCCGGACGCTGGCATTTAATGTCCGTCATGCTGAGCGCCGCTTCTTGTCTGGACTGGGCGGCAAAATTAACTGGGATGGCGAATGTTCCCGCGCTGATTGCCGCCGCGCAGCAGGCGGATGACAACGTCGAGACTGTCTGGTTCCTGCCCTATCTTTCCGGTGAGCGTACGCCACACAACAATCCGCAGGCTAAGGGCGTGTTCTTTGGTTTGACGCACCAGCATGGCCCGGCGGAATTGGCGCGGGCGGTGCTGGAGGGGGTCGGTTATGCGTTGGCCGATGGCATGGATGCGGTCCATGCGTGTGGCGTGCAACCCGGCAGTATTACGTTGATTGGCGGCGGTGCTCGCAGTGAGTATTGGCGACAAATGCTCTCTGATATCAGTGGATTGCAATTAGATTACCGCACCGGTGGCGATGTGGGGCCGGCATTAGGGGCAGCACGTCTGGCACAAATTGCCGTGAATCCCGAGAAACCGTTATCCGGGTTGTTACCGCAACTCCCGCTGGAACAGGCGCATTATCCGGATGCGCAGCGCCATGCGCGCTATCAACAACAGCGCGCCACTTTCCGCCGTCTCTATCAGCAACTCTTGCCACTGATGTCTTAATCCACAATGCCTTCCGGTTCGCGCCGGAAGGCATTCCTGGTGCCAATTACTTCATTTAATACACATAGAAATTAGTATGTGTGTTTTCCTATTTTACGGTATGTCCACGCCATCGTCTTTCTCATCTCTATTTATTGCCTTAATGTGCATCACCAGAGCATAAGGAGAGGGATATGGACGATAACATTGTGCGCAGGAAGCGGGCTGTGGGGTTACTGATGCTGGTCAGTGGCGCTCTGGTCTATCTGGCAGGGTTATGGCCCGTTTGCCAAACGTTGTACCAAAAAGGCTATTTTTTGGGCGTTATCGTCATGATGGGCTTTCCTGTTCTGATTCATTATGAACAGACCGGCGGTGAACGCCTGCTCGGGTACTGCAAGTATTTGTTATTGTTTAGTTCTGGAATGCTTCTCATTGGGGTATGGAATATTGAGTTGCCATCAGTGATGAAAGTGACCTGTCTGCTGGCGGCGGGGATATGTCTGTCCGGCGCGGACATGTATGCGTCAAATTGTGAAAGTAAATGATGGCCGAAGCCATCACCTGCCAACTTAGCTGACCAGCCTGCGTGTATCCACTCGCTGCAATAGCACGGAAAACAGCAAACTCCCCGCCAGAGTGAGAGTGAAAATCCAGACGATGTCGAGCGGTGGCCAGTGTTTAATTTCAATCCCATTGGTGCGCAACGCATGAATAATGAGCGCATGGAATCCATAAATGCCGAGTGAATGACGCGAAATCAGCCCCAGCGCCGGAACGGTTTGTTTATTCAGCGTATTCTTGACCAGCGTCAGTAGCGACATCGCGAAAATAAACACTGCCGGTCCACAATAGACATACCAGGTATCGGCAAAATTTCCTCGCCAGCGAAGTTCATACAGCGTACCGCGAGAAATCACCACCACAGCGGTAATACAAAGGAGCGTGCTTATCACGGTGAGCGACCTTTTCTGCGTGTCCATCATGCCAATGGCCCGGCCGAGCATGCCGTACAGGATGTAATAGAAGGTGTCGCCATTGATATATAAATTAATCGGTAGCCACTCAAATCCGCCAATTTTCTGCGTCACGGTATTGGGATTGGCGATGATGCCAATCATCACCATTAGTACCAGCAACATTTTCCCACTGACGTTTTTAACCTGTATCAGTGGTGATACCAGGTAAATAACAGCGATCGCGAAGAAAAACCACAAATGGTAGAACACCGGTTTTTGCAGCAGATTTTTCAGCGAGAGTTCTGCGTTGATAGAGGTAAACAACGCGATATACACCAGGGCCACGCCGCTGTAGAACAACAGGCAGAGCGCAATACGTAAAAAATGACGTGGTTGGGCACTACGTTCCCCAAAAAAGAGAAAGCCTGAAATCATAAAGAAAAGCGGAACGCTCACGCGTGAGGCTGAGTTCAGGACATTCGCAAGATCCCAATTTATCGGGCTGACGCTTTGCGCATTAGTCACATACCAGGTCGTGGTATGAATCATGACCACCATTAAACACGCAATCCCGCGCAGATTATCAATCCAATATATTTTGGGCTGCATCAGTGCCTCTGTTTTCGTTCTAAAAAAAGTCTGACTGGTAATTTGCCGGCGTATCTCACTGGAATAATCTGAGTTTATACGCTAAAGCTTGTGATGCGCTGGCGAGATTCGCAAAATGCGCTGGCGACGCGAACGTTAATAATAATAAGACAGACCGGCATATAAGGCGGTAATAAAAATGATGATGAAGTTTCTCTTCCCGGCCATGCTGACTCTGGTGCTGGCGGGTTGTGCTGGCGAGCAACCGCCAGTGCAAAAAGCACAGAAGCTCAAAGTGAGCCCCTCGAGAACGCTGGATATGGAAGCGTTGTGCAAAGGTCAGGCGGCAAAGCGTTACAACACAGACCCGCAAAAAATTGATGTTACCGGCTTTGAGCAGTTTCAGGGCAGTTATGAAATGCGCGGCTATACCTTTCGCAAAGAGGGTTTTGTCTGTTCTTTTGATGCGGACGGGCAGTTTTTACACCTTTCCATGCGTTAAGCCCTGCCTTTTTCCCGTTTCGTACTGTATATCTTGCAGTCAGCGGGTATACTGATCCCTTCCTTTAAATCCACACGTATCCAGCACGAAATAATATGCAAAAGTTTGATACCAGGACCTTCCAGGGCTTGATCCTGACCTTACAGGATTACTGGGCTCGCCAGGGCTGCACCATTGTTCAACCATTGGACATGGAAGTCGGCGCGGGGACTTCTCACCCAATGACTTGCCTGCGTGCGCTGGGGCCAGAGCCGATGGCGACGGCCTATGTGCAGCCTTCTCGTCGTCCGACCGATGGCCGCTACGGCGAAAACCCGAACCGTTTACAGCACTACTATCAGTTCCAGGTGGTCATTAAGCCATCTCCGGACAACATTCAGGAGCTGTACCTTGGTTCTCTGAAAGAGCTGGGAATGGACCCGACTATCCACGACATCCGTTTCGTGGAAGATAACTGGGAAAACCCAACACTGGGCGCCTGGGGTCTGGGCTGGGAAGTGTGGCTGAACGGGATGGAAGTGACGCAGTTCACTTACTTCCAGCAGGTGGGCGGTCTGGAGTGCAAACCGGTGACCGGTGAGATCACTTACGGTCTGGAGCGTCTGGCGATGTACATTCAGGGCGTAGACAGCGTTTACGACCTGGTCTGGAGCGACGGCCCGCTGGGTAAAACCACCTACGGCGACGTGTTCCATCAGAACGAAGTGGAGCAATCCACCTACAACTTCGAATACGCGGATGTGGACTTCCTGTTCTCCTGCTTTGAGCAGTATGAGAAAGAAGCTCAGCAGCTGCTGGCGCTGGAAAACCCACTGCCGCTGCCTGCCTACGAGCGTATTCTGAAAGCCGCTCACAGCTTCAACCTGTTGGATGCGCGTAAAGCCATCTCCGTCACCGAGCGTCAGCGCTACATTCTGCGCATTCGCACCCTGACCAAAGCAGTGGCAGAAGCTTATTATGCTTCCCGTGAAGCCCTTGGCTTCCCGATGTGCAACAAAGACAAGTAAGAGGCGGCCATGTCTGAGAAAACTTTTCTGGTGGAAATCGGCACTGAAGAGCTACCACCAAAAGCCCTGCGCAGCCTGGCAGAGTCCTTTGCTGCGAACTTTACTGCGGAGCTGGATAACGCCGGCCTCGCACACGGCAACGTTGAGTGGTTTGCTGCTCCGCGTCGTCTGGCGCTGAAAGTCGCGAATCTGGCTGAATCACAGGCCGACCGCGAAGTTGAAAAACGCGGCCCGGCGATTGCCCGGGCGTTCGACGCGGAAGGCAAGCCGAGCAAAGCGGCAGAAGGCTGGGCGCGTGGTTGCGGGATCACCGTTGACCAGGCTGAGCGCCTGACCACTGACAAAGGCGAATGGCTGCTCTATCGCGCCCACGTGAAGGGCGAAAGCACCGAAGCGCTGGTGCCGAACATGGTAGCAACCTCGCTGGCGAAGCTGCCGATCCCTAAACTGATGCGTTGGGGAGCAAGCGACGTCCACTTCGTGCGTCCGGTACATACCGTGACTTTGCTGCTTGGCGATAAAGTCATTCCGGCAACCATCCTGGGCATTCAGTCCGATCGCGTGATTCGCGGCCATCGCTTTATGGGCGAGCCGGAATTCACCCTCGACAACGCCGATCAGTATCCTGAAATTCTGCGTGAGCGCGGTAAAGTTATCGCGGATTACGAAGAGCGTAAGGCGAAGATTAAAGCGGATGCGGAAGAAGCGGCACGTAAGATTGGCGGTAACGCTGACCTGAGCGAAAGCCTGTTAGAAGAAGTGACCTCGCTGGTGGAGTGGCCGGTTGTCCTGACCGCGAAATTCGAAGAGAAATTCCTCGCGGTGCCGTCTGAAGCGCTGGTACACACCATGAAAGGTGACCAGAAGTACTTCCCGGTTTACGCAAACGACGGCAAACTGCTGCCAAACTTTATCTTCGTCTCCAACATTGAGTCGAAAGACCCACAGCAGATCATCTCCGGTAACGAGAAAGTGGTGCGTCCACGTCTGGCGGATGCTGAGTTCTTTTTCAACACTGACCGCAAAAAACGTCTGGAAGATAACCTGCCGCGTCTGCAAACCGTACTGTTCCAGCAACAGCTGGGCACGCTGCGCGACAAGACCGATCGTATTCAGGCGCTGGCAGGCTGGATTGCTGAACAGATTGGCGCTGACGTAAACCACGCGACCCGTGCGGGCCTGCTCTCCAAGTGCGACCTGATGACCAACATGGTCTTCGAGTTCACCGACACTCAGGGCGTGATGGGCATGCACTACGCGCGTCATGATGGCGAAGCAGAAGATGTGGCTGTGGCGCTGAACGAACAGTATCAGCCACGTTTCGCGGGTGATGACCTGCCGTCAAACCCGGTGGCTTGTGCCGTGGCGATTGCCGACAAGATGGACACCCTGGCGGGTATCTTCGGTATCGGTCAGCATCCGAAAGGCGACAAAGACCCATTTGCGCTGCGTCGTGCCGCGCTGGGCGTGCTGCGTATCATCGTTGAGAAGAACCTGAACCTTGATCTGCAAACCCTGACCGAAGAAGCGGTGCGTCTGTATGGCGACAAGCTGACGAATGCCAACGTGGTGGATGACGTTATCGACTTTATGCTGGGTCGTTTCCGCGCCTGGTATCAGGACGAAGGTTATACCGTCGACACTATTCAGGCGGTTCTGGCGCGTCGTCCGACCCGTCCGGCAGATTTCGATGCGCGTATGAAGGCGGTTTCGCACTTCCGTACGCTGGAAGCGGCCTCTGCGCTGGCGGCAGCGAACAAGCGTGTTTCTAACATTCTGGCGAAATCTGACGAGACGCTAAACGAGCGTGTGAACGCCGCGACGCTGAAAGAGCCGGAAGAGATTGCGCTGGCCATGCAGGTTGTGGTGCTGCGTGACAAGCTTGAGCCGTTCTTCGCGGAAGGTCGCTATCAGGACGCGCTGGCTGAGTTGGCTGAGCTGCGTGAGCCGGTCGATGCCTTCTTCGAGAAAGTGATGGTGAACGTCGAGGATAAAGATCTGCGTATTAACCGTCTGTCTATGCTCGAAAAACTGCGTGAACTGTTCCTGCGCGTCGCGGACATTTCTCTGCTGCAATAAGCATTCGCTCTTACTCAAAAAACCTGCCTTTCGGCAGGTTTTTTTATGCCAAAGGGTTAGCGTAACTGCAACGAGGTCAGGCAGGTTTGGCTGTCATCCATGGTTGTAATGGGATGAACCGCTTTCTTACCGTTGTAGCTCACTTCGATGGCACCTTCCATCTTGCGTGGCAGCCACACTCCGATAAAACCATTCTGATAGCTTTTCATCTCTTTTTGGACGACAACATCACCCTTGTTATCCGTCACTTTCACATTGAATGTCGTGTTCGGCATCTCTCCCCGACAGCCGGAAAGACTGTGGTTAAAACAGGGATGAGTTTGCTGTTCATAAGGCGCAAAGGAGAGATAGAACTTATCACCCAGCGGCAATGTGTATGTCTGGTCTCCGCCCGATAACTTCAGCTCGGTACTGGTTATGGAAGCAGAGTAAGGCAGTGGACGATTCTGCGGAGACTGATCGATAGTTTCGACGATCTGCTCAACGGATTTACCAGCAAGCCCATGCTCTGCAAGGAATGCAGATTCAGACGTTGCGGCGAAAGCGGCGCTGCTGGTGAGTAATCCCAGGCATAACAAGAGTGAGGGTTTCGGCATAGCTTCAATTCCATGTGAAAAACAGGGATTTCACTATAATGCTTGCCCTAAGGGTAAGGTCAAAGGTTGCGCAGGTAAAGTAATGCAAAGACGAGGAATGGCAGGATTCAGATAAAAAAAATCCCCGCCGTTTGGCAGGGATCTTCAATTCTGAGCTTTTTAAGCTTACAGGCTGGTTACGTTGCCAGCTGCCGGGCCTTTAGCGCCGCTTTCGATGGTGAAGGAAACTTTCTGACCTTCATCCAGGGATTTGTAACCGTCGTTCTGGATAGCAGAGAAGTGTACGAACACGTCTTTAGAGCCATCGTCAGGAGTGATGAAGCCGAAGCCTTTATCAGCGTTGAACCATTTTACGATACCAGTCATTTTACCGGACATAGTGTATTACCTTTTAAAAAATAAGTTTGCCTTTCGGCGATATGGCGTGCTTTACAGATTTTTTAAGCGTTAAGGAAATGCGCACTACGAGGGGTATCAACGATAACTCTTGAAGGGGACTGCCTTACTAAACTGCTTTAATGGTCTGTACGTCAAACCGTTGAGTGCATTAACTCATGTAATGCATATCGATGCAACTTTTATTTTTCCCTTTCGCTATCAAAACGGGAAAACGGTCCCGGTACAGGACCGTTAAGTCATGGAGTTCGCAGGTC
>NZ_NRDO01000047.1 GCF_010231475.1 Citrobacter sp. NCU1
TTCACCACGCCATCACGCAGCTCCTGTGCGCCGGTCAGATAGAAATTACGCCACGGGCCGGACTCGGCCTGATAGCCCAGTTGTTCCAGCGCATCCGCTTCCAGATTACGCGCCGTGGCATTCTGCGGGTCGGCAAACACCACGTTACTCACCACCTGGGCCACCCAGCGATAATTCCCCTGCGTGTAATCCTCTTTGGTTTTTTCAGGATCTGATCCGGCCCCCCCATGTAATCAACATATTTCTTCGCCGCCTCTACGGGAGGAAGTTCATCCAGCGATGCCGGATTGCCGTTAAACCAGCCGAGATAGAGCACATAGGTGGCTTTCACATCATGACTGACCGAACCGTAGTAACCACGGCTTGCCCACGAGTGCGCCAGCCCGTCCGGCAGTTTAAAGTTGGCGGCAATCTCATCGCGGGTCAGCCCTTTATTGGCCATACGCAGCGTCTGGTCGTTGATGTAGCGATACATATCGCGCTGGCTTTTCATCAACTTAACGACATTCTCATTACCCCATGTCGGCCAGTGGTGCTGCGCCATAATGATCTGCGCTTTGTCACCCCAGCGTTCAATGGCGGCATTAATGTATTTCGACCAGGCCAGCGGATCGCGAATTTTCGCGCCGCGCAGTGAATACGTATTGTGCAACGTATGAGTCACATCCTCTGCGGCTTCAATCATTTGCTTCTCTTCGACATACCACAGCATTTCAGAAGGCGCTTCAGAACCCGGTGCCATCATAAAGTCATAGGTCAGCCCATCAATGACCTCTTTCTGGCCGTCTTTCTCAATGATATTGGTCGGTTCAATGAGCGTCACCGTACCGGCAGAGGTGGTGGTCCCCAGACCTGCGCCCACCTGGCCTTTTTCATTGGACTTCAACAAATTGCCATACATATAGCTGGCGCGACGGCTCATCACATTGCCGGCCATAATGTTCTCCGAAACCGCCTCTTTCATAAAACCAGCAGGTGCATACACTTTCACTTTACCGGACTTCACATCGGCTTCATCCACCACGCCGCGCACGCCGCCATAGTGGTCAACGTGGCTGTGGGTATAAATCACCGCGACAACCGGTCTCTTGCCACGGTTTTTGTAATAGAGATCGATACCGACTTTGGCGGTTTCTGCGGAAACCAGCGGATCAACCACGGTAATCCCCTCTTTCCCTTCGATGATGGTCATATTTGACAGATCCAGATTACGGATCTGATATACCCCGTCGGTGACTTCGAACAGGCCGCTAATATTAATCAGCTGAGCCTGACGCCAGAGGCTGGGATTCACCGTATCAGGCGCTTTTTCCCCTTCTTTAATAAACGCATATTGCTGCGGATTCCAGACAACATTGCCTTTCTCACCTTTGATAACATCCTGAGGCAGCGGTGCGATAAACCCTTTATGCGCATTCGCGAAGTCAGTGTTATCTGAAAAGGGCAGTTGACGATAAAGCGCTTCATTAGCGGCTTTCGTCGACGACGTAGCCTCCTTCGGCGCGTCGTTTGCCATCACGGGTGATGCGAAAACTGACGTCGATAACACCCCTGCCATCGCCATATAACCAACAATTTTATTCAGTTTCATAATTGCCTCTTTGCCAGCGTATTGTTGCCAGGCAAATATTTAAATAGAGATATTTAAACGAGCTGTAACGCGCTAAAGAGTAAACAGCTCAATAACATTAAATATTTTCGACAACGTTCAACGCTTATGTCGTAGTGTAGATAACTGAAATCAGGTTATCACTTGCTCCGTTATTTTGCTCAACACAACTTGTTTAATTTTAAACATTCACCGGACATAATTTAAAATTAAACAAATATCTCCTCGCCAGACAAAAGATGAACAGGATAATTGCCTTCCTGTTATTCACCAGGAGCGTTATATTTTATGAAAATCCACATTTTTCCTATTTTACTCAGTCTGAGCCTGCTCACCGCATGCAGTACTCACTCGCCGGACACCGTGCAACAATTAAATGCCCTGACCGTTCCCGTCATTGCACCAGACACTGCGCCTGCTCAGGCAGGCACGGCCATGTTGCTGTCGCTACACCAGCAAAATAAACAAAAAATAAGCGCGTTAACGACGAACCTTAAACAGACGTATCTGCAACGGAGTAATAGAAAAGATATTTTTGACACCCACAGTGAGACAGCGCGAGTCTACGCCGCGCTGACAAAACTGGAGCAATTTGGCTATCTGAACGACAACTATCTGACGGAAAAAAATGTGCAAGGATTGCAGGAGATTTCGAAGACACTCCAGTCAGTGTCATAACCCGTAGAGGGTCAAAACCCGACACATTCGGTATCGGGTTTTATGATGACGGCTCTCGTATTATTGTCCAAAACGGTACGTCAGACCGACGTTCAGAGAACTGACGTCGCTGCTGACACCAATCTGATTCTCGTTCCCGACATTACTCACCCACTGATATTCCATGCGACCGGCCAGGTTTTGATTGAAAGCATATTCCGTCCCGACCGCCACTAACGGCCGCACGCCAGTTTCAAAGCGATTTTTACCACTGATATCAGATTCAGCACGGTAGCCCATCGCCCCCGCCCGACCATAAATATCCCAGTTATCATTCAGACCATAACTGGCTTTTAATGACAGCTGTAACCCCTGACTCTTCATTTTAGCGCCAGAAGCGCCGTGATGACCGTCAACGCCCATATTTCCCAAATAGTCATACCCCCCTTCGACAGCCAGCCACGGGGTAATCTGGTAACCGGTATACACACCGCCACCGACATTATCATGATTAAAATCGAAATCCGTTGATGAACTATTTCCCCCATTTTTACTGTTGCTGGTATCAAAATAGTGCGACCAGCCAAATTTCCCCCCGGCATACCAGGTTCCGGTGTCCGCGGCGGCAAATGCGGTTGATGCAGTAACCGCGTTAACAATAATTAAAGCGACAAGCGTCTTTTTCATAAATATCCCATTATTAACGTGTTGCAATCTCTATGATCGCGTGCATTTGTATAAGACGCAGAAAATATAAATAAAAACACGCACTGGGGTAATCATAAACTTATTTATTTTTGGACAAAGTATTTATGCGCGAGATAACGCGCT
This sequence comes from Citrobacter sp. NCU1, assembly GCF_010231475.1. Taxonomy (GTDB): domain Bacteria; phylum Pseudomonadota; class Gammaproteobacteria; order Enterobacterales; family Enterobacteriaceae; genus Citrobacter_D. Next base: position 3,098 of record NZ_NRDO01000047.1, read on the forward strand.
GAGAATAATAAAATTTCCGTTACTGCCGAGAAATTAAAATCGTTCAGGCAAATCTGTCAACTCCGTCAAATAGCCACCACGTTTAAAGGCTATGTACCCCCCCTGCTTTAATGCAGAAAGCACATTCAATACACTGCTGCGAGAAAGGTGGGTTCTCTCCTGAATATACTCGAGGATCGAGATTCTCATTCGGGTCTCCTCCGGCAGTAAAATCATCTCCTGCAAGTGGCTTCGAATCACGGAATAGGTGCCCTGCTGTACAATCAATGCATCCCGATAAAACAGATACGCGGAGTGATACGAGAGCAACGCGGCGACATCCTCCCATAATCCCTCCCGGCGAAACACGTCAGCGGCCTTTTGCGCGTCAACCCGGAGGATCGTTGAATCCTGCTCGGCACGCAAAATATGCCCCCGAACCGGCTGAATCATCTCCGCAAGCCCAAAAAGATGAGGATCATACAGTGTGGCGATCAGAAGCCCATCCGAGGCCCGCAATATTGAGAGTTCGCCTTCAATGAACAGATAGAGCTGTGACTGGCCTTGATAATCCCACGTAATCCGCTTACGGGGGATCACCTTCATTTTTTCTGCCAACGGTTTCAGTACTGCGGTTAAACGCGCAATACTTTGATCGGGTTGTACAGGTGGATGAATATGCATACGAATACCAGACCGTCTACGCCAGGGGGTGTTGTAAACTATATCTCTTAACGTTTAAAAAATACAAACTGATATTAAACAGAATATTCTTGTTAAGAAAATAATATCCTGCAATGCGCTTTACGTTTATTTTTAAATAATCCCTGATACACCGCTGGTGCCCATTGCCCGTTTGATGCTATCACCGTGAAGGGCTTCTGTTCAGCAACTGTACGCTTCCCGTGCCAGTATCCTCTATACTTTCAGTGCAGTGCGTAAACGATAGACAATGTGTGCTTCAACGCGCCTGTGTCTGACTCTTTAGCTTGACCATCGCACTGAAATTCCTCGTAATACGCACCTCACTCTTTAATGGTATTGACACGCGGCGGAAAGATGGAACAGGCAGAACCCGGTAACGACGAATTACTCCTTACAGAATGGCAGGCATTGCTACGCCAAACCTCCCCTGAGGTTCACGAAATTTTGACCTCGTTAACCGACGAGGAGATTCGTCATCTGGTTACTGTCTTTTATGACTATATGCTTTCACACGCCGAGAGCGCGCTGTTCCTCAATACCGAACAGGTGGCAACCCGACTCAGCCACAGCATGTTTCACTGGTTACGCAGCGTGTTGGGAAGCGCGCAGGAAGATCTCCACCAACTGCTGGCAAAACAGCGCGATATCGGCGTCGTTCACGCCCGGATTGGCCTGCCGATAGATTTGGTCGCCCGTGGCGCGCGCAGACTGAAAGACGAGCTTTACCGCCTGCTGAAGGCAAAATCCGTCTACCCAACGACCGTACTTAGCGATGCCATCTGCTTTAGCAGTCTGGCAATGGACACGGCGATAGAGGCGATAACCGTCTCTTACTCCCCCAATTACCAAAATTCCATGAACACCCAGGAACAGTACCGCCTGTTGACGATTTACGATGATGTCAACGTCGAGCGGGAACGCCAGATCCGCTCCCTGACCGACTGGGAGAATCAGTTTATCTACAATATTGCGACGGGCTTGCCTGTCGAAGAGCTGATCTTTTTGTCGAAATCTGACTTTGGTATGTGGTTATCGCACAAGGGGAAACACATTCTCGGTAACGGAAAACTACTTTCCGGGATGGAGCAGTTGATACAGCAAATAGACAGTAAGCTGCATCAGGCGTTACTGAATGGCCAGGAGCCTTGTGCAGAAGAACAGATGAGTTTGCTCCAGGATATTCGCCAGTTATCCACGCAAATCCACTTCCTCCTCGCCTCCATGTTTGAAGAGCTGGTGAAACAAGAAAACGGCAAAGATTCGCTGACGCAATTGCTGAACCGCCGCTTTATTCCCACCATTATGCGCCGCGAAATCTCCCTTGCGCTGCATTCGCGTAAACCGTTCGTGCTGGCCATGCTCGACATTGATTATTTCAAACAGATCAACGATCGCTACGGGCATAATGCCGGAGACATCACGCTCAAAAATGTTGCCGCTGTGATTTACGAACATATCCGCAGCAGCGATTACGTTTTCCGCTACGGCGGCGAAGAGTTTATGGTACTGCTTGTCGAATCCGAGGTGTCGCAGGCGAGTATCATTCTGGAAACGCTGCGAACAAAAATTGCCGCTCTGCAGATTTCGGCATCACCGCTGGAAACCTTCTCGGTCACCACCAGCATTGGCATCGCCGAGTACGATTATCACCCGGACTACAAACAGCTGATTGAGAAGGCGGACCAGGCGCTCTATCTCGCAAAAAGCAACGGACGTAATCGCGTGGAAATTTATCGTCGATAGCCCCTTTATGCTTCTGATTTTTCGGGCGGCATGGCCGGTGAGGCGTACCAGTTTTCCTTCGCCACCATCACCGCCCCTTTCGGTTGCATCACAAAGTTTGGCGACATGATCTGCACATTAAATTCGTTGAAAACGTCCTGAATATTGCTATGCAAGGCATCGCGGGCGGCTGCCAGCGACTCATCGGGCTGCAGACGAACCTGTAGCTCATAAGAGATATACCAGTCCATCAAACTGAGCTGGCGCACCAACGGTGGCTGCGTATGGTCGATGCCTTTGGCGCGGTTGGCGGCCAGTTCAAGCATCGCATGTACCTGACGCCAGGGGGTGTCGTACCCGATAGTGACGCCCACGGTTAAGTTGACGCCGCTGTCCGGATTTTGCGCACTGAGATTGGTAATTTTGCCACTGACCACGACAGCATTGGGAACCGTCACGACGTAGTTTTCCCGGGTGATTATCTTAGTGGCCAGCATCCCAATTTCACTCACCAGTCCTTCATTATCGGCAATACGAATTACATCACCTTTGCGCAGCGCACGTGAATAGATCAGTACCAGCCCGCTCATGGCGTGATTCATCACCCCCGCAGAACCCAGTGTGAGCATTAAACCGAAAAAGACGCTAATGCCTTTAAACGCCAGTGAATTCGCACCGGGAAGAAAAGGATAGGCCGCCGAGAGTGCAAACAGCCACACCACAACGGAGATCAGCTTGCGGGTCGCGCCGACCGTTTCAGGGTGAATGCCAGGCAACGTCAATCGCCCGGCTTCCACTTGATTAAGGATCACCTTGAGAAGTTTTAAAATAAGCGCGGTGATGGCAAAGATGAGCAGGACAATCATTAATCCTGGTAATGCGGAGACAATCGACAGCGCGATCTCCCTGACCACCCGCACTGACCAGTCGCCCAGCGATTCGCCCCACACCCGGGTCCACGGGAACAGACTGAATACCCAGCTTAGCCAGACATAGAACGCCAGAATACCGAGCAAAATCATCAATAACGCATATAACCGGGTTTCAATCGCACCGATAAAACGTCGCCAGTTTTGCGGGATCCAACTGCGGTTTTCGAAAATTTTACGTCGATAATGTCGGCGTACCCACCGCCAGGAGCGGTAAGCGCCGTACCAGAACAGCACAAGCCCCAATAAACCCGCCGCGGTTTTCACGGCGGCGAGGGCAAGCCAGCCGCTGTCATACTGGTCGCGCAACGAGGTGCGCTGGATCTCCATCCGCGCCAGTACACGCTGTGCCGCCTGGTCGAGCGTCAGGTCGTCCCCTTCATCCAGATCCCCTTGTGCCAACAACATGACCGGCTTACCGTTCATCACGATCAGCCGTCCCTGCTGGTGATAACGCGTGACGGGTACAATTTTCAACGGCTCACGCACGTCCGCCTGGGTAAAATTACGCAATGTATTGTGGATACGCAGAACGCGTTCTTCTGGCGTGGTCAGGCCAAATTTTGCCTGCAACATGACGATGGGTTGATGAAAAATGTAAACTGTGCGCGCGCGTTCTTGCTCTGTGGGCTGCTGTCGGGGTTCCGCCGCCCGGGAAGGGAGCGCCAGAATGACCATAAAACACGCCAAAAGTGCGAGCAGCATCCTGTTCATCACCACCACCCAAAATGTGTAATTATCGTTATTATTCATAGCGTCAAAAAAATTGAGGCCGCCATTACCCTTTTTGAGCATAGACCAGCCTGGTGCTTTTTCATCTCCCTATATGCTTCACATTTCAGCGTTGCCCGATTTTGTTCACTCCTTTTTCGATGCGATCCCCCCGCCGATGATGTTTTAATCCTGATAGATCAATCGAAATGTTAAGTGAAATTTATCAAATTAATTATTTATATGGATTAACTGGCTGAATGTTAACAACGGGTTATATTTAATTCCGAGGGTTACAGAATGTAACTTTAGGGATCGCACTGATATTCATCACTAAACCTAAAAAATGTGAGAATCATAATGAGACTAAAACCCATCGCCAGAGGGCTTGCCCTGGCAGGCTTGTTAACAACACTCATTGTTCCAGCCTATGCCGACACCGCCGCCAGGGATGCCACTGCCGCCACTAAGCAAGCCAACGAACAACTCTACAACCAGCTCCCTTTCTCCGACAACACTGATTTTACCGACGCCCACAAAGGTTTTATTGCCGCCCTTCCTTCCGACATTATTCATGGCGAACAGGGGAACGTGGTCTGGAATCCACAGCAATATGCCTTTATTAAAGAAGGGGAAAAGGCGCCTGATACGGTAAACCCAAGCCTCTGGCGTCAGGCCCAGTTGATCAATATCAGCGGGCTGTTTGAAGTCACTGACGGTGTCTACCAGATCCGCAACCTTGACCTGTCGAATATGACCATCATCGAAGGGAAAGAAGGGATTACCGTCGTCGACCCGCTGGTGTCTGCGGAAACCGCCAAAGTCGGTATGGATCTCTACTTTAAAAATCGCGGTAACAAACCGGTAGTCGCGGTGATCTACACGCACAGCCACGTTGACCACTATGGCGGCGTACGCGGCGTGGTCGATGAAGCCGATGTAAAATCCGGTAAAGTGAAAGTGTATGCGCCGGCTGGCTTTATGGAAGCCGCCGTCGCAGAAAACATTATGGCCGGCAATGTGATGAGTCGTCGCGCCAGCTATATGTACGGCAACCTGCTGAAGCCGGATGCCAAAGGCCAGGTGGGTGCCGGTCTGGGGACCACCACCTCTGCCGGTACGGTGACGCTGATTGCGCCGACCAATATCATTGAGAAAGATGGCCAGAAAGAGGTCATTGACGGCCTGACCTATGACTTTATGCTGGCGCCTGGCTCAGAAGCGCCTTCAGAAATGCTGTGGTTTATCGAAGAGAAAAAACTCATTGAATCCGCAGAAGACGTGACCCACACCCTGCACAACACGTATTCGCTGCGCGGCGCGAAAATTCGCGAGCCGCTGCCGTGGTCAAAATACATTAACGAAGCGATTGTTCGCTGGGGCGATAAAGCAGAAATTCTGATGGCCCAGCACCACTGGCCGACGTGGGGTAACGAGAATGTGGTCAAACTGCTGAAGAGCCAGCGTGACCTCTATCGTTATATCAACGACCAGACGCTGCGCATGGCTAACGAAGGCCTGACCCGCGATGAGATTGCCGCCAACTTTAAACTGCCTGATTCACTGGCGCATACGTGGGCGAATCGTGGTTACTACGGTTCGGTCAGCCACGATGTGAAAGCCACCTATGTGCTCTATCTCGGCTGGTTTGACGGCAATCCGGCCACCCTGGACGAACTGCCGCCAGAAGAAGCGGCGAAGAAATTCGTCGAGTACATGGGCGGTGCGGACGCCATCCTGCAAAAAGCGAAAACCGACTTTGACCAGGGTAATTACCGTTGGGTCGCGCAGGTGGTGAGTAAAGTGGTGTTCGCCGATCCGAATAACCAGGATGCGCGTAATCTGGAAGCGGATGCGCTGGAACAACTGGGCTATCAGGCCGAGTCCGGCCCGTGGCGTAACTTCTACCTGACCGGCGCGCAGGAGCTGCGTAATGGCGTGGTGAAAGGCCCGACCCCGAACACCGCCAGCCCGGATACCGTACGTGCGATGACCCCGGAAATGTTCTTTGATTATCTGGCGGTACATATCAACGGTCAGAAAGCCGGTGATGCGAAGTCGGTGTTCAACATCGACCTCGGCAGCGACGGCGGCAAATACAAGCTGGAGCTGGAAAACGGCGTGCTGAACCACACCGCCAATGCCGAAGCGAAAGAGGCCGACGCGACCATTGCACTGAATCGCGACACGCTGAACAAAATTATCCTGAAGGAAGTGACGCTGAAACAGGCGCAGGATAGTGGCGACGTGAAGATAACCGGCGATGGCGCCAAGCTCGACGCTATGCTCGGCTACATGGATAAATTTGAGTTCTGGTTCAACATCGTCACGCCTTAACTCCATCAATACCCCCGCGAACACATCGCGGGGGTATTTGTGACGATTTATCTGTCGTGAGTTAGGGGAATGGCTACGCCCTCCTCCCCCGGTATCGGTGGGGATGTGCCCGGATAAGCGGTTGGCAGCGCAGTATTGTTCAGATTAGACTTAACGCTCCCAACAACTTACTGAGCGACTCCATTGAATAAAAACATTCTTTCATACTCTCTGCCATTACTGTTGGCAGCAGGGGTGACATCCGCCAGCGCGAAGCAACCCGCCGCTCTCCATTCTCCAGAAGCGGGCGTGCTGTGTGACCAATATATTTGCGCTGACAGCACGAAGGGCGTTTCCCGTGAGAAGACCGAAAAATATCTCGGTGCAAAAGCGGCAAAGAGACTGTTTTCACAGGGGGAATTTGATACGTCCGAGTTTACCTTTGCCAACGGTACTTTCTGCGATATCAAAGAACGGTTATGCCGCGAAGACAGATACTACGGCGCAGACGGAAAGCGTAGCGGCGCCATTTCAACGAAATATACCGCGCTACTTTTCGGGAAGTGAGGGGAAGGCGGCAGTTCATCTCCGTCCTACTCTGCCGGAAGCCATTCTGATTAAAGGCACCCTTCAGACGAAAAAACCGGCACACAGGTGCTAATGCTGGTCAGTTAAGAAATTAGGGAGAACCTGTCACTCTGGCAAAGGGTGATGTTCACCTTATGTTCACTGCTTCTCTGACGCCACATTCCCTGTGAACGTGCAAGGGAGGCTCACCGCCGCCTCCCTTGCAACCCTGGCTCCCGGCAAGGAAAATCGTCGCTTCGCGATACATTCGCCTTATGCCGTCTGCCTTTCGGGTCGGGGTCGAGCCTGCATCCCTGCAGGCCGCCCCCTCCGCCCGCGTCCCTGCGGGCGGACCCGGTCAGCCGTCAACGTCTCATCGATTTTCGAG
>NZ_NRDO01000048.1 GCF_010231475.1 Citrobacter sp. NCU1
AGCCACTGGAGCACCTCAAAAACACCATCATACACTAAATCAGTAAGTTGGCAGCATCACCCTTCCACTGGTGCAACGGTTGAATGTTCCGGTCTTAATTCTGGCGCTACAACCTGAAAAAAGCGTTCCTTGCCACACAATAAATCAACACCCTGATCGTGCCGTACGTACAGGGCAGTGGCTGGCACACTGTCAGGCCTGTAGCGCACCGGAGCTGGTTAATGTGTTCCAACGCGCAGCGATTCCTCACATGCTGGTACCAGGATACCTGGACGATGACGAGGCCTGGCAGGAGGTAAATGCATGGTTGGCGGCGATTCAGGTTATTCAGTCTCTGCAAACCACGAATATTGGCGTGCTCGGTCATTATTATAATGGCATGTATGATGTTTATTCTAATATGACGAACCTGAGCGCAAAATTTGGTGTGCGTTTTACATTGCTGGAAGTTTGCGAGCTGGTGACCTCATTATCATCAATCAGCGAGGCCGAGAGAGAACAAAAACGCCAGCACGTTTTTCAGTCGCTGCAGGTGGATCCTTCCTGTGAAGAAGCAGAATTACAACGTGCGATAAATACCGCTATCGCACTGGATAATATGACCCAACGTTATCGACTGGGTGCAATGGCATATTATTACGAGGGGGCGCCCGGTTCGCCGCAAGAAAACATAATCACCTCCGTGATTCTGGGAAATACATTGCTCACTGAAAACGGCATCCCGGTTGCAGGTGAGTGTGAAATCAAAAATGTCATCGCCATGAAAATCCTCAGCTTATTGGGTGCTGGCGGTTCTTTTTCTGAGCCTTATGGCATTGATTTTGAAAATCAAACGGTACAGTGGGGCCATGATGGACCCGCGCATCCGTTAATGTCTGCGCAAAAAGTCCGGCTGGTGCCACTGCCGATTTATCACGGTAAACCCGGCAAAGGGGTCTCAATACAGATGACCGTCGCGCCAGGCCCGGTGACCTTTTTATCCGTTGTAGAACATCAGGATGGTCGCGTCACCCTGCAATTCGCAGAAGGTGAAGCCGTTGAAGGTGAAACGCTTGATATCGGCAATACCAATAGCCATTACCGATTCCCACTCAGTGCAAAAGAATTTACCCGCCGCTGGTGCGAGGGGGGACCGGCACATCACTGCGCCATTGGTATCGGACATGTCGGTCACAAGCTGGAACTCATCGCAAATCAGCTTGGCATTCAGAGCCTACGGATTTGTTAAAGGCTGACGATAGTCCTTTCAACCTTCATCATCGGCCTGAGTAAACAAAAAGGCATCGCCCAGGGGCGATGCCAGTCACTATTAACCACGCCATTTCTTATAACGGTTAATCAGGCCGTTAGTTGAACTGTCATGGCTGGCAATGTCTTTATCATCATGCAGTTCAGGCAGAATGCGGTTCGCCAGCTGTTTACCCAGCTCAACGCCCCACTGGTCGAAGGTGAAGATGTTCAGAATTGCACCCTGAGTGAAGATTTTGTGTTCATACAGGGCAATCAGCGCGCCCAGGCTGAACGGGGTGATTTCACGCAGCAGGATGGAGTTGGTCGGACGGTTGCCTTCAAACACTTTGAACGGCACCACGTGTTCCAGCGTCGCTGGATCTTTACCCTGGTCACGGTATTCCTGCTCAACCACCTCGCGGGATTTACCGAACGCCAGCGCTTCGGTTTGGGCGAAGAAGTTAGACAGCAGTTTCTGATGGTGGTCAGACAGCGCGTTGTGAGTGATCGCCGGAGCAATGAAGTCACAAGGAACCATTTTGGTGCCCTGGTGAATCAGCTGATAGAACGCGTGCTGGCCGTTAGTACCCGGTTCGCCCCAGATGATAGGACCAGTCTGGTAATCCACCGCATTGCCGTTACGATCAACGTATTTGCCGTTAGATTCCATGTTGCCCTGCTGGAAGTAGGCCGGGAAACGGTGCATGTACTGGTCGTACGGCAGAATAGCTTCGGTTTCTGCGCCGAAGAAGTTGTTGTACCAGATGCCAATCAACGCCAGCAGCACCGGCAGGTTTTTCTCAGGTGCGGTGGTGGAGAAGTGTTTGTCCATCGCGTGCGCGCCGGAGAGCAGCTCAACAAAGTTATCAAAGCCAACGGACAGGATGATCGACAGACCAATCGCCGACCACAGGGAGTAACGACCTCCCACCCAGTCCCAGAATTCGAACATATTTGCCGTATCGATACCGAACTCGCCCACCGCTTTACCGTTGGTAGACAGCGCCGCGAAGTGTTTCGCCACGTGTTTTTCATCACCTGCGGTCGCCAGGAACCAGTCGCGCGCGCTGTGGGCGTTGGTCATGGTTTCCTGCGTAGTGAAGGTTTTAGACGCCACCAGGAACAGCGTGGTTTCCGGATTTACTTTCTTCAGCACTTCGGCGATATGGGTGCCATCAACGTTAGACACGAAGTGCATGTTCAGGTGATTTTTGTACGGGCGCAGCGCTTCAGTCACCATGAATGGGCCGAGGTCGGAGCCGCCGATACCAATGTTCACCACGTCAGTAATCGCTTTGCCGGTATAGCCTTTCCAGCTTCCGGAAATAATCGCTTCAGAGAAGGTTTTCATCTTCTCCAGCACCGCGTTGACTTCCGGCATCACATCTTTGCCGTCAACGATAATCGGGGTATTGCTACGGTTACGCAGTGCAACATGCAGCACCGCGCGATCTTCGGTGCGGTTGATCTTCTCACCGGAGAACATGGACTTAATGGCATCCGCCAGGAAGGTCTCTTTCGCCAGACCCTGAAGCAGAGCCAGCGTCTCTTCAGTGATGCGGTTCTTGGAAAAATCCACCAGCATCAGATCGTCAAACGTTGCAGAAAATTTAGAGAAACGATCGCTATCTTTCGCGAACAGATCCGCGATCGTAACGTCTTTCATCTCTTCAAAGTGTTTTTGGAGTGCCTGCCAGGCTGAGGTCTGCGTTGGATTGATGTTTTTCATTAGCAATACTCTTCTGATTTTGAGAATTGTGACTGAGATCGATTGTAACGCCAGTCACAGAAAAGTGTGATTGTTTTAGTGCCGTAACCCTGGCATGTGTCAAACGCGGATGAAAAGCAGCAAAAAGTATAGCTGTTATAAGCACCATTACTCAGAGCCTGGACAGCATGAAAAATCCGCATAATCCCGTCGTTGACAGTGCCCTCCACACATTTTATTTATAAATACGGTATTTGCGCCTGCACCGGTTTTTGTTTCGCCCTTGTGCCATGGTCGCTCTTTTCATTCCCTGACACGAGGTTGTAATGACAAATATTGTTGTCTCCAAATTTGGTGGTACAAGCGTAGCCGATTTTGATGCCATGAACCGTAGCGCCGACGTGGTGCTTTCCGATACCAGCGTCCGTTTAGTGGTCCTTTCCGCCTCTGCCGGGATCACCAACCTGCTGGTTGCACTGGCCGAAGGTCTGGAGCCGACAGAACGTTTCGAGAAACTCGACGCTATCCGTAAAATTCAGTTCGATATCCTGGAACGTTTACGTTATCCCAACGTGATCCGCGAAGAGATCGAACGCCTGCTGGAAAACATCACCACGCTGGCAGAAGCCGCCTCGCTGGCGACCTCAACAGCACTGACCGACGAACTGGTCAGCCACGGTGAACTGATGTCCACCCTGCTGTTTGTGGAGATTCTGCGGGAGCGCAATGTCCAGGCACAGTGGTTTGACGTGCGTAAAGTGATGCGCACCAACGACCGTTTTGGTCGCGCAGAACCGGATATCGCGGCGCTCTCCGAACTGTCAGCACAACAACTGGCTCCGCGTCTGAATGAAGGATTAGTGATTACCCAGGGCTTTATCGGTAGCGAAAGCAAGGGCCGCACCACCACGCTCGGCCGTGGCGGCAGCGATTACACCGCCGCACTGCTTGCAGAAGCGCTGCACGCGACGCGCGTTGATATCTGGACCGACGTTCCGGGCATTTACACCACCGATCCACGCGTCGTCCCTTCCGCACAACGCATTGATGAAATTGCCTTTGAAGAGGCGGCGGAAATGGCCACCTTCGGCGCGAAAGTGTTGCACCCGGCAACGCTGCTGCCCGCCGTGCGCAGTGATATTCCTGTCTTTGTCGGCTCGAGCAAAGATCCAAAAGCAGGCGGTACGCTGGTGTGCAACCAGACGCAAAATCCGCCATTGTTCCGCGCGCTGGCGCTGCGTCGTAAACAAACCCTGTTAACGCTGCATAGCCTGAATATGCTGCACTCCCGCGGCTTCCTCGCAGAAGTCTTCGGCATTCTGGCGCGCCACAATATCTCCGTCGATTTGATAACCACCTCTGAAGTGAGCGTAGCATTGACGCTGGACACCACCGGTTCCACCTCGACAGGCGATACGCTGCTGACCCAGTCACTGCTGATGGAGCTGTCCGCACTGTGTCGGGTAGAAGTCGAGGAAGGTCTTGCTCTGGTTGCGCTGATTGGCAACGATCTGTCAAAAGCCTGCGGTGTGGGTAAAGAGGTCTTCGGCGTACTGGAGCCGTTCAACATCCGTATGATTTGCTATGGCGCCTCCAGCCATAACCTCTGTTTCCTGGTGCCCGGTACCGAAGCAGAGCAAGTCGTGCAGAAGCTGCATTATAATTTGTTTGAATGATCGCCAATACAATGGCCCGGTCTGCATTGCCCCGGGCCATGTTCAGTTTCTCATCACCGTTTCATAAAGCAGCTGATCCAGTGCCTTCACATCGCCTTCCCGGCAATCCGGTAGCGTCGGCGGTATCTGGCCTCGCGCCAGTTCGGCGTGAATAAACGCATGCAGCAACGGACGCCGTAAACCATATTCCACTTCTCCGGCACGCTGTTTACGCGCCAGCAGTTCCTCTATCTCCTGGCGTAATGGCGCATCCAGCTCACTGCCTGCCAACAGCTCGGCAAAACGCATCGGAGGTACTCCTTTTCCCGCTTCAATCCAGCGAGCCGCCAGCAACGGGCGCAGAACGTAGAAGTACTTTTTCAACCGCACCTCTTCCCCCTGCAAATAACCGCGAAAGTTTTTTTGCGCCATTGAGTAGTAGTGCCAGCGCGCGCGAATCGGTGAAAACCACTGTGGTATCATCGCCTTAAGCGCAATTACCGTTGCATCATCCTGCTGATAGACCACGGGAGAGCCCAGCCACTCGATCAGCGTCGGGTTTGCCCCTTTCAGCAACCCCAGCGCTTTGCGCCACTCCCAGCCGCACACGTCCAGCTCATCGTCTATCGGCAGTTCGATCACGTCCCGCGCTGCTTCAACCCGCATATACCATTCCAGCGGATGGACATACAAAAAACGCACATCGTAATCGCTATCCGGCGAGGCAAAACCCCAGCCGCGACTTCCCGATTCACAGGCATACAGCACTCGAACGCCGTAGCGCGCCTCCACTTCTTTTAACTGCCGCGCGACCCGTTCGCGCATCGTGACACTCACTGAATTTTTCGTCATCTTCATTTATCCTTTGACGCACACGACCTGCCGCAGCGTATGAACGACCTCCACCAGCGAAGACTGCGCCGACATCACGGCGTCTATATCCTTGTAGGCCATCGGAATCTCATCGATCACCTCGCTGTCTTTACGACATTCAACATGAGCCGTCGCGCGAATCTGATCCGCCACGGTATAACGTTTTTTGGCCGCCGTTCGGCTCATCGTCCTTCCCGCCCCATGGCTACAGGAACAGAAGCTCTCTTCATTCCCCAGTCCACGCACGATGAAGCTTTTCGCCCCCATAGACCCCGGGATAATCCCCATTTGGCCTTTCTGCGCAGAGACGGCGCCTTTACGCGTCACCAGTACCTCTTCACCGAAGTGATGCTCTTTCTGCACATAGTTATGGTGGCAATTCACCGCTTCCTGCTGGGTGATAAAGGGTTTACTCACGATGCGCGACAGTACGGTCAGCACACGAGACATCATCACCTCCCGGTTCTGCCGGGCAAAATCCTGCGCCCATTCCACAGCTTCGATGTAGTCGTTGTAGTGTCGGCTCCCTTCCTGAAAATAGGCCAGGTTTCGGTCCGGGAGATTCGCGATATGCTGCTGCATATCCTGCTGCGCCAGCGTGATAAAGATATTACCGATGGCATTCCCCACGCCACGCGATCCGCTGTGCAGCATTATCCAGACACGCTGTTGTTCATCCAGACACACCTCAATAAAGTGGTTACCGGTTCCCAGTGTTCCGAGATGTTGATGGTTATTGGTTTTCAGCAACGACGGATACTTGTCGGTCAGACGCGTAAAGCGCGGCACCAGATCCCCCCAGTGAGCACTCACCTCTTCTGGCGGCGTTTCCCACGCGCCTTTATCCCGACGGGAGCGCGTATTAGTGCGCCCATGTGGGACGGCCTGCTCAATCGCGTTACGCAGCCCGCTAAGGTTATCCGGCAAATCGTCCGCCAGCAGAGAGGTGCGCACCGCAATCATCCCGCAACCGATATCCACACCCACAGCCGCCGGAATAATCGCCCCTTTGGTCGGGATCACACTACCGATGGTCGACCCCTTTCCCAGATGCACGTCCGGCATCACCGCCAGGTGTTTAAAAATGAAGGGCATCTTCGCCGTATTCAGCAGTTGCTGGCGCGCCTCGGGTTCTACCGGTACGCCGTGCGTCCACATTTTCACGGGCGCCGCATTCTGCGTCGCCAACAACTCATAGTCGTCATGCGCCATATTCTTATCCTTTAATATTCACTAAGCCGTGGAGAACCTGGTCCAGTCCACCGAAAACCGAGATTTTATCGATACGTTCCGCCACTCTTTCAAGGGTTTCCATTTCCTTAAGCCGCAACGCGATCGGGTTGTTTTCCATCACTTTGGCTGTGTTCAACAGTGAGCGTGTTGCCGCCGTCTCTTCTCGTCGGCGGACAACGTTCGCCTGAGCCGATTTCTCTGCTTCCACAACCTTCGCCAGGATGGTTTTCATCTCACCCGGCAGCACAATGTCCTTCACACCCAACGAGGCAATTTCAATACCAAAGGGCATCATGCGTTTTTTCACCTGCGCACTTACTACTTGATCAATCAACTGCTTATCCTCCAGCAATTCATCGAGAGTGCGTGTTCCCACGGCTTCACGTAGAGCGAATTGCAGCTCGCGGTAAAGGTGATCCAGCGGTTTCGCCAGTTGCCCAAAAGCCTGTAAAACATCCTGATAACGCCAGTTAGCCGCCAGATTCAAACGCAGATTCACTTTGTCTTTTGTCAGGATCTCCTGCCCCCCCACTTCCAACACCTGCAGTCGGGTATCGACCGCTTCGGCCTCCACAAGATGATTCACCTTCCAGTAAGCACTCAATCCTGGCGGCAGTAACGTCTGAGTTTCGCCATCGACTTTTAAAACGCCTACATGCCAGGCAGCAATAGACACGGTGAGAATAATATCGCGACCTTTTACTACCCCACTGCGGCGGGGTTGCAACACGGCATTCATTACGTCTGCTGGAACCTGCACCTGCCGTGTATCCATACGCATCAGGTGCATGTTCTCAACCGATTTCCAGTACAAACGACGTGTTGAGGGCGCAAGAATTTCTTGCAATACACCATTGATATACAGCGCACCCGCTTCAAAATCGGTTAAATCAGCGATGATGCAATAGCGCTCAACCCATTCAGGCTGAAAACGGCGTAAATAGTCAGCCAACGCTTCCGGCACTTCACTGCCGTCCAGGTTAACGACCAGCACCTCAGGTGTATTGAACCACCACAGACGGCACTCACCCGCCTCCAGAACCTGATAGTAGTCACCATTCTTCGCTAACAGACCTAATTGCCCTTTTCGTATTGTAATTTTCTTCGTCATTTCTCTTTTCCTTGTCAATTCAGGTGCGGGTGCAGAGGTGACGTCACAGGGAATTCCCTTTTGCCTACGACGCGGCATCATTACCGGCAACCTGTTTTGGGGTGTGCTGACTGCGCAATACCCGTTTTTATTTCTATGATTAACAACCATTTTCATTGGAAAAATGAATCGGGAATCGAACCCATTGTTCAGGTGTCATTCGGTTGACGGAACACCTCAGGAAAACAACCGCTGCCGTTCCTGACGTGCCGGCGGGGTTTAACCCCCTGCGCTTTCAACGTGTTGACAAGAGAGTTATTGCCAGAAGCGTGCCAGGATGAAAAAAAGATGAAATTATTTTTAATTAATTGATTAATAAGGTATTAATTTTTACATTAATAATGATAATTGCAGATGCCGATTATATTTTTTATCTTTAAATATCGACATTTATCTTTTTGGATAAGCAATGAAAAAAAGGCGAGTAGTCATTGGCGTTCTGGGTACGGTACTGGATAAACGCGGTAAGCGGGCAAATCGTTTAAAAAAATGGCGACCCACGGTCGGTCTGTGCCAACAGCCGGATTTTCCTGTTGACCGACTGGAACTTATCCACCAGCCACGCGACGCCGGGATGTGCCAGCAACTGGCGGAAGATATCCATTTACTCTCGCCTCATACAGAGGTTCGTCCACACGCTATCGCCATTGCGAACCCGTGGGATTTCGAAGAGGTCTATGCCGCGTTCCTCGATTTTTCCACCCACTACACGTTCGATACTGCAAACGAAGAGTATTTGGTGCACATCACCACCGGCACCCATGTAGCGCAAATTTGCTGGTTCCTGCTGACGGAAGCGCGTTATCTGCCCGCCAGTTTGCTACAAACTGGGCCTGCGGCGAAGGGCGTTCCGGAGGAGATGATTGCCCCCGGCACCTGTTCGGTCATCGATCTCGATTTAAGCCGCTATACCACGCTCACCAGTCGCTTCCAGCGCGAGCAACAGCAGTCCGTCTCATTTCTCAAAGCCGGTATCGATACGCGCAATGCCACGTTCAATAAACTGATTGACCGCATCGAGCGCGTGGCCCTGCGTTCTGGCGACCCTATTCTGCTTACCGGCCCCACGGGTGCAGGAAAATCCTTTCTCGCGAAGCGGATTTTTCAGCTTCGTCAGTCGCGGCACCGGGTTGACGGTAAACTGGTGGCGGTCAACTGCGCCACCCTGCGCGGCGATAACGCAATGTCTACGCTGTTTGGTCATGTGAAAGGGGCGTTCACGGGCGCACTGACGCCACGAACAGGTCTGTTACGCGAAGCCAACGGTGGTGTGCTGTTTTTGGATGAAATTGCCGAACTGGGGCTGGATGAGCAAGCTATGCTGCTAAAAGCGATTGAGGAAAAAACCTTTTTCCCGTTTGGCTCCGATAAAGAGGTGCAGAGTGATTTCCAATTGATTGCGGGCACCCATCGCGATATGCCGCAATGGGTCGCCGAAGGGCGGTTTCGTGAAGATCTCTATGCACGTATTAATATGTGGAGTTTTGCCCTGCCCGGCCTCGCACAACGACGTGAAGACATCGCCCCCAACATCGAGTATGAGCTCCAACGTTTCTCCAGCAGTAGACAGCCCCAGATCCGCTTTGACAAAGAAGCGCGCGAGCGCTATCTGGCATTTGCCTGTTCACCTCAGGCGCAATGGCGCGGCAATTTTCGCGAACTGAGTTCGTCCGTCGCGCGAATGGCAACGCTGGCCGAGCAAGGGCGTATCACCCTGGATCTCGCTGAAGAAGAGATTGCGCTGTTGCAGGAAACCTGGCGGGACACGGCGTCGCAGCCGGAACTGGAGATGGACATCGATCTCTTTGATCGCCACCAGTTGGAAACCGTGCTTGAAGTCTGCCGCCGCAGCGCGTCGTTGTCTGAAGCCGGGCGCGAACTCTTCGCCATTTCGCGGCAGAAGAAAACGAATCCTAACGATGCTGACCGCCTGCGTAAGTATCTGGCGCGTTTTGGCCTGAGCTGGGAAAGCCCCAAAGTCAGAACATGAACATAATTTGTTTGAATAAAATTCAAACAACATATAAATAATAACAATAGCCGGGCTCGAACCCGGCTTTTTTATAACAAGCAAACACAACATTATCGCAAGGAAAACACTATGCTCGCCGTTATCACAAGGCTGTTCCCGTTATGGGCGCTGCTGCTCTCTGTTATTGCGTATTATACGCCAACCCCCTTTACCGCCATCGGTCCGTGGGTCGCCACGCTGCTGATGCTGATTATGTTCGGTATGGGCGTTCACCTGAAAATTGACGATTTCAAACGTGTGCTCTCACGCCCCGCGCCGGTTGCCGCAGGGATATTCCTGCATTATCTGGTCATGCCGCTCGCCGCCTGGCTGCTGGCGCTGTTGTTTAAGATGCCCCCGGAACTCTCCGCCGGGATGGTATTAGTCGGTAGCGTTGCCAGCGGAACCGCATCCAATGTCATGATTTATCTTTCGAAAGGCGATGTTGCCCTGTCGGTGACCATCTCTTCCGTTTCCACCCTGGTCGGTGTCATTGCCACCCCCTTGCTGACACGCCTGTATGTCGATGCGCATATTCAGGTGGATGTGATGGGCATGCTGCTCAGCATTCTGCAAATCGTGGTGATCCCGATTGGCCTGGGGTTGATTGTGCACCATCTCTTCCCCCGCGTAGTGAAAGCGGTGGAACCGTACCTGCCCGCCTTCTCAATGGCCTGTATTCTGGCGATCATTAGCGCAGTGGTTGCCGGTTCCGCATCGCATATTGCTTCGGTCGGTTTTGTGGTGATTATCGCCGTTATCCTGCATAACACCATCGGCCTGCTCGGCGGTTACTGGGGCGGGAAATTGTTCGGATTTGACGAGTCCACCTGCCGCACGCTGGCCATTGAAGTCGGGATGCAAAACTCCGGTCTCGCGGCGGCACTGGGCAAAATCTACTTCGGCCCGCTCGCGGCGCTGCCTGGCGCGCTGTTTTCCGTCTGGCATAATCTTTCCGGCTCGCTGCTGGCCGGGTACTGGTCAGGAAAGCCGATTGATGAGAAGCCGCGTGACCCGGTAAAAGTGAATTAAAAAAGTGCCGGGTGGCTCGCGCTTACCCGGCATACCCTATCAGATTGCACCACATTACCGTACACTGGGTCATCTGGCTGACTGAGGGTACACCTATGGCACTCCCCCGCATTACCCAAAAAGAGATGACTGAACGCGAACAGCGTGAACTGAAAACGCTGCTGGACCGCGCCCGTATTGCGCACGGTCGTCCGTTGACTAACGCGGAGACTAACAGCGTGAAAAAGGAATACATCGACAAACTGATGGCGCTGCGGGAAGCAGAGGCAAAAAAAGCCCGCCAGTTAAAGAAAAAGCAGGCTTATAAACCGGATGCCGAGGCATCTTTTTCCTGGTCGGCCAATACGCCAACGCGCGGCAGACGCTAACTAGCGCCCTTTCTTCTTACGTCCCGGCGCAGTAAAACGTTTACCGTTTGACGCCGGGCGTGCTTTCTCGTTCGTTTTTTCCATCTTCACGACCGGGCGTTTGATACCCGCCGTTTTCGGCTTTGCTTTCGCTTTTGGCTTCGCCTCGGAAGAGGAATTTTCGATAAGCTTGAAGAGGTCAATCAGTTCGTCATCGGTTAAATCACGCCATTCACCCAACGGAATGCCGCTTAAGCTGACGTTCATAATTCGCGTACGTTCCAGCTTTTTGACTTCGTAGCCAAAATGCTCGCACATACGGCGGATCTGGCGGTTCAGCCCCTGCACCAGCGTGATACGGAAGACAAACGGGGCTTCCTTTTTCACTTTACACTTCTTCGTGACCGTCCCGAGAATCGGTACGCCTGCCGCCATCCCACTGACAAACTCATCCGTCACCGGTTTATCCACCGTGACCAGATACTCTTTTTCGTGATCGTTACCAGCGCGCAGGATTTTATTGACCAGATCGCCGTGGTTGGTGAGGAAAATCAGTCCCTGCGAGTCTTTGTCCAGACGACCAATCGGGAATACGCGTTTGCTATGGTTTACAAAGTCGACGATGTTGTCACGCTCGCCGTCTTCCGTGGTGCTGACAATACCGACCGGTTTGTTCAGGGCGATCAGCACCAGATCTTCTGCTTCGCGCGGCTCAATCAACTGACCGTTTACTTTTACAACGTCGCCAGGTTTTACCTGATCGCCAATGGTGGCGCGTTTACCGTTCAGGAAAACGTTGCCTTGTTCGATATAGCGATCGGCTTCACGACGGGAGCAAATTCCACTTTCGCTGATGTATTTGTTTAATCGGATAGATGAGTCGGGCAGCATAAATTCTCCTGTAAAAGCGAAATATACCTCACCTTGCCGACGATAAAAAATAATCGTGGCGCAACACACTGGCGATAGATGTGATCTACCGCGCTTTTCAGGCATGGGAGGTTATACGTGTGTGAGCCGGAAACCTGACGGCGCGATGCGTATCAGGTTTCCGGTTTTATCAATATTCATCCCGCTCGTCGTCTTCATCCGGCTGCTCCAGCACACTATACGCGACCGAACAGAACAGTGAATTGAGACGCTGCATATCACCCAGCAGACCCAGATGCAGTGAGCTGGTTTCAATGCTTTGTACGTTCTGCTGATGCAGACGATCAACGTGAGCATGCGAGTAACGGCGATTGAGGATACGAAAACGATGTTTACTTCGGCGCAAACGACGCGCAGTTGTCACGTCTCCAGAGAAGAAGACCGACATCGCCAGTTGCAGATTGCTGAGCAACTGGTCGTACAGCGCATCCAGCTCCTTCAACCCTTCCACGGAGAAGGCCCGGCGCACCGCCAGTGATTTGTCGGCAATCTCGCTGCCCATCCGTTCGACGATATCAGAGGCTTGTTCCAGGTTGAGTGACATTTCGATGATTTCAGCCCAGCGACGCGACTCTTCTTCCGCCAGTTCCTCTTTTGGCATCCGCGCCAGATAGAGCTTGATCGCGGTATATAGCACGTTGATATCATCCGCCATCTTGCGAAGCTCTTTCTCTTCGCGCGGCTCACCGTGCATCACTCGCTTAAGCCCTTCCATCATCTGTTCCATGGCGTCGCCAATACGCAGCGCTTCACGCGCGGCATTCGCCAGTGCGAGGGTCGGCGTGTCCAGGGCGCTGACATCCAGATGTTTCGGTTTCAGATGGGCATCCAGCTCCGGTTCGTCGCGAATAATACGCTTACAAAATCGCGCCATCGGTTCGGCAAAGGGCACCATCGCCAGACAACGCACCAGGTTGTAAAAGACGTGGAAGTAGATCACCAGTTCAGATTTTGGCAGCGGCAGTTCGTCCATGGCGTTCGCCAGCATGTGAACAAACGGCAGAATCAGCAGACTCCCCACCAGCTTGAATAACAAACTGCCGAGCGCCACACGCCGCGCCGCCGCGTTGGCCGCGCTGTTGTTGAGCATCGCCAACAGGCCGGAGCCGAGGTTGGCGCCGATCACCAGACAGAGTGCCACCGGGAACGAAATAATTCCCGCCGCCGTCAGGGTTGCCGTCAGCAGCACAGCCGCCAGGCTGGAATAACTGATAATGGCGAACAACGCGCCGATCAGCGCATCCAGCAGGATATCGCCGGTTAACGAGGCAAATATTACCTGCACCCCGTTAGCCTGAGTGATCGGCGTCACCGCCT
This sequence comes from Citrobacter sp. NCU1, assembly GCF_010231475.1. GTDB lineage: Bacteria > Pseudomonadota > Gammaproteobacteria > Enterobacterales > Enterobacteriaceae > Citrobacter_D. The sequence continues at coordinate 13,487 of NZ_NRDO01000048.1, forward strand.
GCACAATCAACTCCAGTGCGAGCAGAATCAGACCAAGGCCAATCCCGACCCTCCCCAGTTGCCCGACCCGGGACTGTTTACGCCCCAAAAAGAAGATGACGCCGATGAAAATCAGTAGTGGCGACAGCCAGGACAAATCGAAGGTCAGGATCCGCGCCATCAGCGCGGTCCCCACATCAGCCCCTAATACAATGACTAATGCGGGCGTCAGGGCGACAAGATCCTGGGCGACAAATGAGGTCACCAGCATGGTGGTGGCGTTACTGCTTTGTACCAGCGCAGTCACGCCAATCCCCGCACAGAAGGCGAGCGGTTTCTTTTCAACGCTACGGCTGAGAACGGTGCGCAGGCGCGCGCCAAAAACACGCATCACGCCGGTACGCACAATGTGAGTGCCCCACACCAACAGAGCAACCGCAGAAAGCAGGTGTAACAGAGTTAACACGGAATCGGGTTCTCCTTATATTTATATGTTCCTGAGACTCATGAATGACCGTAGGCCTGATAAAACGCGTCAGCGTTGCCATCAGGCATCATACCAATGCCGGATGGCGTTACGCTTATCCGGCCTACGATGATCCCGAACCTTCTTCCAGTATAAGGGTTTACACGCAATAAAGAGACAGGGCACTCATTGAGCGCCCTGTTTGTTATAAGTAAAGATGACACATCTGTGACACTGACCGTCGGCGGCGCAGATGGTCAGTCTGCGTCATACCCCAGATTTGGCGCTAACCAACGCTCGACCTCGGCAACCGGCATACCTTTGCGCAGCGCATAATCCTCCACCTGATCGCGTTGAATTTGCGCGACGGCGTAGTATTTGCTGTCTGGGTGGCTGAAGTACCAACCCGATACCGATGCCCCCGGCCACATGGCGAAAGATTCGGTGAGCTTCATGCCGGTGTGTTTTTCCACCTCCAGCAGTTCCCAGATGGTGCCTTTTTCCGTGTGTTCAGGACAAGCCGGGTAGCCCGGTGCCGGGCGGATACCCTGGTAATTTTCGCGGATCAGTTCCTCATTGCTGAGATTCTCGTGTGCCGCATAGCCCCAGTAGACTTTACGCACGCGTTCATGCAGATATTCCGCGAAAGCCTCTGCCAGACGGTCGGCAATCGCTTTCACCATAATCTTGTTGTAGTCGTCGTGTTGGGCTTCAAATGCATCGGCCAGCGTATCTTCTTCCAGCCCGCCAGTGACCGCAAAGGCACCGATGTAATCCGCTTTACCACTCAGTTTCGGCGCCACAAAGTCAGACAAGCAGTAGTTGGCAAAACCCACTTTCTCGGTTTGCTGGCGGAGATGATGGCTGACCGCCAACACATGAGTACGCGTCTCATCACGGTAGATTTCGATGTCATCACCGATGCGGTTCGCCGGGAATAACCCCACCACGCCGCGCGGGTTAAGGGATTTTTCCGCACTTAGCGTATCGAGCATATCGTTGGCATCTTTAAACAGACGCTTCGCTTCCTCACCCACCACCTCATCTTCGAGGATGCGCGGATATTTACCGGCCAGCGACCAGGTCATAAAGAATGGCGTCCAGTCGATGTAGTTGCGCAGGGTTTCAATACTGGTTTCAACGCACTGTACGCCCAGACGATGCGCCACTGGCGGTGTGTAGCTTGCCCAGTCGAACGCCAAATCGTTGTCACGCGCTGCCGCCAGCGTGACCGGCGGCGTGCGCGGTTTCTTGCGCCCGTGCTGGATACGCACGGTTTCGTACTCTTTACGGGTGCGGGCGACAAAGTCATCACGCTGGGTGTCTGAGAGCAAGGCCGCCACCACGCCAACGGTGCGCGACGCGTTCTGCACATAGACTGTCGGACCGCTGTAGTTCTGCTCGATTTTCACTGCCGTGTGCGCTTTCGAAGTGGTCGCGCCGCCAATCAGCAGCGGAATAGTAAAGCCCTGGCGCTCCATCTCCTTCGCCACGTTGACCATCTCATCGAGCGACGGGGTGATCAGCCCGGAAAGCCCTATCAAATCCGCATTCACTTCTCTGGCGGTTCTGAGGATTTTCTCTGCCGGAACCATCACACCGAGATCGATAATCTCGTAGTTATTACACTGCAACACCACGCCGACGATGTTTTTACCGATGTCGTGCACGTCACCTTTTACGGTGGCGATGACCATTTTGCCGTTGCTGGAACCTTTCTCTTTGCTGGCCTCGATATACGGTTCAAGGTAAGCCACCGCTTGTTTCATCACGCGGGCGGATTTCACCACCTGCGGCAGGAACATTTTCCCTTCACCGAACAGGTCGCCGACCACATTCATGCCATCCATCAGCGGGCCTTCAATGACTTCAATCGGGCGTGCCGCCTGCTGGCGCGCTTCTTCAGTATCCAGCTCAATGAACTCGGTGATCCCTTTCACCAGTGAGTATTCGAGGCGTTTTTTTACGTCCCAGCTACGCCATTCGGCCTGCTGGGCGTTAGCAGAATCATCCGTTTTGCTGCCGCGATACTTCTCGGCCAAATCCAGCAGACGTTCGGTGCCGTCGTCACGACGGTTGAGGACAACATCTTCCACCGCATCGCGCAGCTCGGCAGGCAAGTCGTCGTAAATCGCCAGTTGCCCGGCGTTGACGATCCCCATGTCCATGCCGTTACGAATGGCGTAATAGAGGAATACCGCGTGGATCGCTTCGCGTACCGGGTCGTTGCCGCGAAACGAGAACGAAACGTTTGAGACGCCACCGGAGATCAACGCATGCGGCAATTCGCGTTTGATGTCTTCGCAGGCGCCGATAAAGTCCTGCGCATAGTTGTTGTGCTCTTCAATGCCGGTCGCCACCGCAAAGATATTCGGGTCAAAGATGATATCTTCTGGCGGGAAACCGACCTCTTCGGTGAGGATGTTGTACGCCCGACGGCAGATCTCGATTTTGCGCGCGCGGGTATCGGCCTGGCCCTGTTCATCAAAGGCCATCACCACTACCGCCGCCCCATAACGACGCAGCAGTTTGGCGTGGTGGATAAAGGTTTCCACTCCCTCTTTCATCGAGATCGAGTTAACGATGCCTTTGCCCTGAATGCACTTCAGCCCTTTTTCGATGACCTCCCATTTCGAGGAGTCGATCATGATTGGCACGCGCGCGATGTCCGGTTCACCGGCGATCAGGTTGAGGAAACGCACCATCGCCGCTTCGGCGTCAAGCATCCCCTCATCCATGTTGATGTCGATAATCTGTGCGCCGCTTTCGACCTGCTGACGCGCGACATCCAGCGCTTCGCTGTATTTCTCTTCTTTAATCAGGCGTTTGAATTTTGCGGAACCGGTAACGTTAGTACGCTCGCCCACGTTGACAAACAGGCTGTCGTCGCCGATGTTCAGCGGCTCCAGACCGGCAAGACGGCAGGCCACCGGAATTTCCGGAAGCTGGCGTGGCGGCAAACCCGCCACCGCACGACTCATCGCCGCAATATGTTCCGGCGTGGTGCCGCAGCAGCCGCCGACAATATTCAGGAAGCCCGCTTGCGCCCATTCGCGAATCTGAGCCGCCATCGTGTCGGCATCAAGATCATATTCGCCAAAAGCGTTCGGCAGTCCGGCGTTCGGGTGCGCAGTGACGTAGCATTCGGCAATACGCGACAGTTCCTGCACATACTGGCGCAGTTCGTCCGGTCCCAGCGCACAGTTGAGACCAAAGGTGAGCGCTTCAGCGTGGCGCAGGGAGTTATAAAACGCCTCCGTCGTTTGACCGGAGAGCGTGCGCCCGGAAGCGTCGGTGATGGTGCCGGAGATCATAATCGGCAGGTCGACGCCCAGCGCTTCAAACTCCTCTTTCACCGCAAAAATAGCAGCTTTGGCGTTGAGCGTATCAAACACGGTTTCAATCAGGATCAGGTCCGCACCGCCTTCCACCAGCGCTTTGGTGGATTCACGGTAAGCCGCAACCAGCTGATCAAAGGTGATATTACGGAATGCCGGATCGTTCACGTCTGGCGAAATGGACGCCGTACGGTTGGTTGGACCGAGAACGCCCGCAACATAGCGTGGTTTTTCCGGCGTACGCGCCGTCCACTCGTCAGCGCAGGCACGGGCAAGTTTGGCTGCGGCGAAGTTGATCTCCGCAGACAGGGATTCCATCTGGTAATCCGCCATCGCGATGGTCGTGGAGTTGAAGGTGTTAGTTTCGATGATATCCGCGCCCGCTTCAAAGTAGGCGTCATGAATCGCGGTTATCACTTCCGGTTTGCTCAGCACCAACAGATCATTGTTGCCTTTGAGGTCGCACGGCCAGTCGGCAAAACGCGCGCCGCGAAAGTCTTGCTCGCTTAAACGGTAGCTCTGGATCATCGTGCCCATGCCGCCATCCAGCACCAGAATACGTTCATTTAACTGCGCACGCAGTTGTTCAACTTTGCTGCTCACACTTGCTCCCGACAACGCTCAACCCAGACCCAAAATGGCCAACAAACCATACTGGCACAAACTGATGTGACGGAAAAGCAAACAGCGGGCAACATGAGACATGTTCAGCTTCACTCCTCCGATCAGTACAGGAATTCTTGCATTATAATTAAATAAAACGAAAATGATTTCCACGATACAGAAAAGGAGACAGCTATGGTTGCCCCCGTTCCCGCAAAACGCGGAAGAAAACCCGCTGCTGCCACGACCCCCGCGACCGGACAGGTTCAGTCTCTCACCCGTGGCCTGAAGCTGCTGGAATGGATTGCAGAGTCTAACGGCAGCGTCGCGCTGACCGAACTGGCGCAACAGGCGGGTTTACCTAATTCAACCACTCACCGTTTATTGACCACCATGCAGCAACAGGGATTTGTGCGCCAGGTCGGTGAACTGGGCCACTGGGCAATAGGCGCTCATGCCTTTATTGTTGGCAGTAGTTTCTTACAAAGCCGGAATCTGCTGGCGATTGTCCACCCGATCCTGCGCAAGTTGATGGAAGACTCCGGCGAAACAGTCAATCTGGCAGTGCTTGACCAGAGCGACCATCAGGCGATTATCATCGACCAGGTACAGTGCACCCAACTGATGCGCATGTCTGCGCCTATCGGCGGCAAATTGCCGATGCACGCGTCCGGCGCGGGTAAAGCATTTTTATCGCAGTTGAGCGAAGAACAGGTCACCGGCTTACTTCACCGTAAAGGGCTACATGCTTATACCCATGCCACGCTGGTGTCGCCTGTGCATCTTAAAGATGACCTTGCCCAGACGCGTAAGCGCGGCTATTCGTTTGATGATGAAGAACATGCGCTGGGTTTACGCTGCGTGGCAGCGTGTATTTATGACGAACATCGCGAGCCGTTTGCCGCGATTTCTATCTCCGGGCCTGTTTCGCGCATCACCGATGACCGGGTAACGGAGTTCGGTGCCATGGCGATTAAGGCCGCAAAAGAAGTGACGCTGGCGTATGGCGGTTTCCGCTAAGGTGAGTAAAGCATTTTACGCCGCCATCCGTCGATGAAATGCCTGATGGCGCTACGCTTATCAGGCCTACGGATGACTTATCCGGCCTGATTATAACGCACGCTAAACCGTTGACGGCGGCGATAGGCGTAAACATCCTCCACATGCCCTTCACGGATTCGCGCCTGTAATGCGCGCCAATAGTCGGCGCGAAACAGATCGGCGTGCATCTCTTCAAACAGCGGCCCAATTCTGGGGTCGGCGCAGAGCCAGTGACGAAACTCCTCCGGAAATACATCGCCAGGAGAAACGCTGTACCACGGTTCGCTGGCCAGCTCATCTTCCGGATAACGCGGCGGCGGAATCGTGCGGAAATTCACTTCCGTCATGTAGCAAATTTCATCGTAGTCATAGAACACGACGCGCCCGTGGCGGGTGACGCCGAAGTTTTTAAATAGCATGTCACCGGGAAAAATATTGGCGGCCGCCAGCTGGCGAATCGCGTTGCCGTATTCTTCAATCGCGTCACGCAGTTGTTGGCCTTCCACCTGCTCCAGCCAAATATTGAGCGGCACCATACGACGTTCAATGTACAAATGGCTGATAACAATGCGATCGCCAAGATCGGTGATTTTCTCTGGCACTTCTTGCATGAATAGCGCCATTAATGCCGGATCAATTTGCCGCTTCTCGAGGACGAAATTCTCAAACTCCTGCGTGTCCGCCATCCGGCCCACACGGTCATGCTCTTTAACCAACTGATAGCAAGCGCGCACGTGGGCGGCGGACATCTCTTTTTGCGGAGCAAACGTGTCTTTGATGATTTTAAAGACCCGGTCGAAGCCCGGCAGGGTAAACACCAGCATGACCATCCCGCGTATGCCTGGCGCTTCAATAAACGGCTCATCGCATTTGGCCAGATACCACAGGTACTCGCGATAGCTTTCAGTTTTCGCATGTTTCTGACAGCCGATCGCCATATACAGCTCAGCCGTCGTTTTGCCCGGCAGGATCTCGCGTAACCATTCAACCAGCGCGGCTGGCAGCGGCGCGTACACCATAAAATAGGAGCGGGCGAAACCAAATACGATGCTGGCTTCCGCCGTGGTGGTCAGGCAGGTATCAACAAACAGCTCGCCTTCATCAGTGCGGTGAATCGGCAGCAAAAATGGCAGCGTGCCTGTCGGGGTTATCAACTTCCCCACCAACCAGGCGGCTTTGTTGCGGTAAAACAGTTCATTCGCCACCTGAAGATGACAATGATGCAGGCCTTGCGTGCCACATGCCTCTGTCAGATGCTCAATGATGTAGTGAATATCACGGCTTTTGTTTTGCCAGGGTAAGCGAAGCGGAAGATCACTAAGCACCCGCGTTAATAGCGGTTCCCAACCACTCACCGGAAAAAAATCCTTTGCCAGCGGGCGAGGAATCGTGCGGAAACGACGTTCCGGCTGAGAACTAAAAATAAATAACCGCTCGGGGGTCAGCGAGCGGTGGTCAAATAACCGGCAATAGACAGAGTTAAAAAAGCTCTCCGCAATCTCGAAGCGCGGGTAATCCGGCAACAGCCGGGTGTAATGTTCTTTAACGCACAGCAAAAATGCCGCATCGGCGCTTTTGCCGCCCGTAATACAGCGTAACTGTTCCACGACCAGACCCACATGGTGATCATAAAGGTGGATACGGCTTTTCATTGCCTGCTGCACGGCATGCCAGTCGGCCTGTTCGAAGCGCTGTTGAGCGCCGGATGTCACTTCCAGAAATCGACCATACTGCGCGTCAAAGCCTTGCAGGATGGTTTGAGCAATCAGTAATTCCAGGTCACGTGACATTGTTTGTCCTTATCTGTTGCCGGATGGCGGTGCAAGCACCTTATCCGACCTACGGTTCAGAGTAGGCCGGATAAGCGTAAGCGCCATCCGGCATGGATCAGAACTGAGATTCTTCAGTGGATCCTGTCAGTGCGGTGACCGAAGAGGCGCCCCCCTGAATAATGGTGGTGACTTTATCGAAGTAACCGGTACCCACTTCCTGTTGGTGCGAGACGAAGGTATATCCGTCTTTGCCTGCGGCGAACTCCGGTTGCTGGACCTTCTCGACGTAGTGCTTCATACCTTCGCCTTGCGCATAGGAACGCGCGAGGTCGAACATGTTGAACCACATGCTGTGGATGCCTGCCAGCGTGATGAACTGATATTTGTAGCCCATATCCGACAACTGCTGCTGGAAGCTGGCAATCGTTTTGTCGTCCAGATTCTTCTGCCAGTTAAACGACGGAGAACAGTTGTAAGCCAGCAATTTGCCCGGATACTTCGCGTGAATGGCATCCGCAAAACGTTTAGCCAATTCGAGGTCCGGCGTGGAAGTTTCGCACCACACCAGATCCGCATACGGCGCATAGGCCAGGCCACGGCTGATCGCCTGTTCGATACCGGCGTGCGTGCGATAGAAACCTTCGCTGGTACGTTCGCCGGTAATGAATTCGCTGTCATAGGGATCGCAGTCAGAGGTGATAAGATCCGCTGCGTCCGCATCGGTACGGGCAATCACCAGCGTCGGTACGCCCATCACGTCGGCTGCCAGACGCGCGGCCACCAGTTTTTGAATCGCTTCCTGCGTCGGCACCAGTACCTTACCGCCCATGTGGCCACATTTCTTCACTGACGCCAGCTGATCTTCGAAGTGAACAGCCGCTGCACCGGCCTCAATCATCGATTTCATCAGTTCAAATGCGTTCAGCACGCCGCCAAAGCCGGCTTCTGCATCGGCGACGATCGGCAAGAAGTAGTCCACGTAACGCGGATCGTTGGGTTCAATACCAGTAGACCACTGGATCTGATCCGCACGGCGGAAAGTGTTGTTGATCCGATCCACCACCGCCGGGACGGAGTTCGCCGGGTACAGTGATTGATCCGGGTACATGCTTGATGCCAGGTTAGCATCCGCCGCCACCTGCCAACCAGACAGATAGACCGCTTCAATACCGGCTTTCGCCTGCTGCAACGCCTGACCACCGGTCAGCGCGCCGAGGCTATTGATGTAGCCTTTTTTCGATTCACCGTGCAGCAGTCGCCACATTTTGGCGGCGCCCAACTGTGCCAGCGTGCATTCCGGGTTGACCGAGCCGCGTAATTTCACCACTTCCTCCGCGCTATAGGGGCGACGAATGCCTTCCCAGCGCGGTTGTGTCCATTCTTGCTGTAATTCTTCGATTTGTTGAGTACGGGTTTTCATGTGCAGATGCTCCATATTGTTATGTGGTGATTTACGCTAACAGGCGGTAGCCTGGCAGAGTCAGAAAGTCGATAAGGTCGTCGGATGTGGTGATCTGCTCCATCAGACGGGCGGCTTCATCGAAACGCCCGCTGCTGAAGCGGTGCTCGCCGAGTTCCTCCTGGATCACTAACATCTCTTCAGCCAGCATCTGGCGGAACAGCGCTTTAGTGACGGCTTTGCCGTTGCTCAGGGTTTTCTCGTGATGGATCCACTGCCAAATGGAGGTACGGGAGATTTCCGCCGTCGCGGCATCTTCCATCAGGCCGTAAATCGGTACACAGCCATTGCCGGAGATCCACGCTTCGATGTACTGCACCGCGACGCGAATATTGGCGCGCATCCCCTCTTCGGTACGCTCTCCTTCACAAGGCGCCAGCAGGTGTTCGGCGGTAATCGGCGCATCGTCATCACGCGTGACGAACAACTGGTTTTTATGTTCACCGAGGATTTCATCAAACACCGCCATCGCGGTATCCGCCAGACCCGGGTGGGCAACCCAGGTACCGTCGTGGCCGTTATTGGCTTCCAGCGATTTGTCCGCTTTTACCTTATTGAGTACCTGATTATTGCGTGCGGTATCTTTGCTCGGAATGAATGCCGCCATGCCGCCCATCGCAAATGCACCGCGCTTGTGACAAGTTTTGATCAGCAGACGCGAGTAAGCGCTGAGGAACGGTTTGTCCATCGTCACCACCTGGCGATCGGGCAGTACACGATCCGGATGATTCTTCAACGTTTTGATATAGCTGAAAATGTAATCCCAGCGACCGCAGTTGAGGCCAACAATATGATCACGCAACGCATGCAGGATTTCGTCCATCTGGAACACCGCCGGCAGCGTTTCAATCAGTAACGTCGCTTTGATGGTGCCCCGTGCCAAATTAAAACGATCTTCGGCGTAGCTGAACACCTCGCTCCACCACGCCGCTTCCTGCCAGGCCTGGGTTTTCGGCAAGTAGAAATAGGGGCCGCTGCCTTTTGCCAGCAACGCTTTGTAGTTGTGGAAGAAATAAAGGGCAAAATCAAACAGGCTGCCCGGAATTGCTTCACCGCGCCAGGTGACATGTTTTTCAGGTAAATGCAGGCCGCGCACGCGGCAAATCAGTAACGCGGGATCGGGTTTGAGCTGGTAGATTTTTCCGGCTTCATTGGTATAGCTAATGGTGCCATTGACCGCGTCGCGCAGGTTAATTTGGCCATCAATCACTTTATCCCAGTCCGGCGCCAGAGAATCCTCAAAATCCGCCATGAAGACCTTCACGTTAGCATTCAGGGCGTTAATCACCATTTTGCGCTCAACAGGACCGGTAATTTCTACGCGCCTGTCTTGTAAGTCTTCGGGAATTCCACGAATTTTCCAGTCGCCATTACGAATGGAAGCCGTTTCCGAAATAAAATCAGGCAACTTTCCATTGTCGATATCCTGCTGCTGCTGGATACGTGCGGCCAGCAGTTTATTACGCTTCGGCGTAAACCGCGTCACCAGTTCGGTCAGAAACTCTACTGCTTCTGCGGTCAGAACGTGCTTCTCTTGCTCACCATATGGCCGGGTAAACAGCAATTCGTCAGTTGTCGTTGCCTGTTGATTCATCGTGCAGCTCCTCGTCATGGATCCGAATACTTCCCCAATGCGAACGAAGGATCGTTGTGTGGTTTTCGTTCAGCACCACTAAGACTACTCAATTAAAAATCAAAATCAAAAACAATTTCCATTTTTAATTTAATTTGCAATTAACCTATTGATAACAATAAAAATAAAATTTAATTACACGATGAGGTGCGTTTCGGAAATAAAAAAGGCACCCGAAGGTGCCTGATTCAACATGCTGAAACGCTTTAGGATCGCCAGCTACAGAAGATTAATCCAGCGTTGGATTCATGTGACGCAGATCATATGGCGTGATCTGATAGACGTAATAGTTGAGCCAGTTGATGAACAACAAATTGCCATGGCTACGCCATGTTGCGCGTGGTCTGTTTTGCGGATCATTTTTCGGGAAATAGTTGTACGGTACATCCGGGTTTAATCCTGCTTCAGCATCCCGAAAATATTCACTGCCCAGCGTATTCGCATCGTATTCCGGATGACCCGTCACAAAGGCGATACGCTTATCTTTACTGGCAAACAGGTAAGCATCTCCATCCTCCGTTTCAGCCAGGATCTCAAGATCGGTATAATCACGGATCAGCACCGCCGGGAAATCGGCATAGCGTGAGTGCGGGGCGAGGAACGAATCATCGAATCCGCGAGTCAGTAAAGCATGAGGATGAAGAATATGGTGCTCATAAACACCAGAAAGTTTATCTGTGCGCGTCTGCTTCGGGATCCCGTAAAGGATATTCAGCGCGGCTTGCACCGCCCAACAGACAAACAACGTCGAAGTGACGTGGTCCTTCGCCCACTCCAGCACTTGTCTTATTTGCGGCCAGTAAGCAACATCATTAAATTCAACCAGCCCCAGCGGCGCGCCGGTCACAATCAGGCCATCAAAGTTCTGATCGCGGATATCCTCAAAGTTACAGTAAAAATTATTCAGATGTTCCGCTGGCGTATTACGCGACTCACGAGCATCAATGCGCAGTAATTGAACATCAACCTGAAGCGGTGAGTTCGACAACAGACGCAGGAACTGGTTTTCCGTTTCAATCTTCTTCGGCATCAGGTTGAGAATAAGTACCTTCAGCGGACGAATTTCCTGACCGGAAGCGCGAGATGTCGTCATCACAAAGACGTTTTCCTCACGCAAGAAATTGACGGCGGGCAGCTCGTCCTGTACGCGAATCGGCATAACCTGATAACCTCACTACATACGTTTAAACGTTTAGACATCCAGATAGCTGAAGATACCCAGAAATAACACGGATGTCGAGCCTGCATGCTAAAAGTGAGAAAGTTTCACGACCATATCTACGATAAAATATAAGCATAAATAAAAGGAGAAGATATGGTTATTAACATTCGCCGGTCGCGGCGTGATGAAGGCGAGAAATTGATTTCCCTCTGGTGTCGCTCAGTCGATGCCACCCATGATTTCCTGTCAGCGGAATATCGCGTTGAACTGGAAGAACTTGTCAGTTCGTTTTTACCTGAAGCACCATTATGGCTGGCCGTGACAGAGCAGGATGAACCTGTAGGATTCATGCTGCTCACCGGCGAACATATGGATGCATTATTCGTCGATCCTGATGTTCGCGGCTGTGGTGTCGGGAAAAGACTGGTCGAGCATGCGCTGACGCTGGCTCCCAGGTTAACGACCAACGTTAATGAGCAAAATGAACAAGCCGTTGGGTTCTATAAAAAGATGGGATTTAACGTAACGGGACGTTCAGGAGTTGATGATCTTGGAAAACCGTATCCATTATTGAATCTGGCGTATACCGGAAAATAAGAGATCCAGTACGGTTTTTATTGCCGGAGATCGCTGTGTCTGTGATTCTCTGTAACCCGGATAAAGTGTGTAAAAGTCACCCTCCGGTATATTTGGATTGCCTGATGGCGCTGCGCTTATCAGGCCTGCACGTCGGATATGGACTGATAAAATCTGCTCAATCCGGCATTTCCCCGGACCACAGACGCAAAAAAGCCCATCCGTCAGGATGGGCTTCTTCACGTGTTTTATACCTGGCCGTTTATGGCTGGCGTCCTACCCCCTCCGGGCCGTTGCTGTGCAACGTTTAAATCCGCTCCCGACGAATAGGTCCTGTTCCGGAGAGTGCTCGCCATTAAGCAACAGATGACTAGTCCTGATATAGGTTGACAGTTTTTTGTCTGTAAAACGCCTGATGAACATCATCAGG
>NZ_NRDO01000049.1 GCF_010231475.1 Citrobacter sp. NCU1
AGCCGGACCGTGGTGTCGCTTCCGCATTCTGACTTTCAGTGATTTCCGTTTGGCTGTTTAAACAACAGCTCAGATAGTCAGGTGTGGGGAGAGTCCGGCTGAAAATTGCCGACGTGTTTCCGTAAGGCCGGGGGAACCCGCAGGGATGCGGGTTCAGGGCGCGTTTTACAGGGACGTTACCTCGCGCCCGACCCGGTAGCCTGGAGGAATAAACGGAGGGGGACCGCGAAGCGGCAATTTTCCTGCCGGGAGCCGGGATTGTTAAGGGAGCGGCGATAGCTCCCTTAACCCGTTCACGGGGCATGAAATACCAGAGAAGCGAAGAACATGAAGTGAACGGAACCCCGTTTCGGAGTCAAAAATTTCCCCAAAAAACGCATGACGTCTCAGAGCGTACTACTATCAGGCCTCCACCTGCTCTGTCCCCGTTTCGTGGACAACGTCTTCATTCATCTGCCCTTCGTCCTGCGCCAGCATCGCCGTGGCGATCCCGTTTCCTAATACGTTAATGGCAGAACGCCCCATATCGAGGAAGTGGTCGATACCCATCAGCAGCAAGATCCCGGCGACCGGAATATTAAAGCTTGGGATAGTCGCTGCCAGTACCACCAGCGCGGAGCGCGGTACGCCCGCGATCCCTTTTGACGCCAGCATCAGCGTCAGCATCAACACGCTAATCTCGGCAAAAGAGAGATGAATATTGTAGGCCTGGGCGATAAACATTGAGGCAAATGAGCAGTACACCATCGAGCCGACCAGGTTGAAGGAGTAACCAATGGGCAGAACAAACGACACAATATTGCGCGAACAGCCGAATTTGGTCAGTTGTTCGAGGGTCTTGGGGTAGGCTGCTTCCGAGCTACTGGTCGTAAACGCCACCAGCACAGGGTCCTTCAGCATGCTGAGCAGGCGAAACACCTCTTTTTTCAGCACCACGTAACCCACCGCCAACAACACCAGGCATGTCATCAGAATCGCGGCGTAATAGCCGCCAATAAAGGAGGCGTAGTGAAGTAAAATACCCAGTCCCTCATTGGCGATAACCGAGGAAATGGCCGCAAAAATCGCCAGCGGCGCAACGTACATAACGTACCCCGTGACCTTCAACATAATGTGCGAAACCACATCCAGCGCGGCAACCAGCGGGGCGTTGAATTTTTCGCCGAGTGACGCGCCGCCAATACCGAAAAACAGCGAGAACACGACGATTTGCAAAATTTCATTGTCGGCCATTGCCCCTGCAATACTGGTTGGAATGGTATGAGACAAAAATCCTTTTAAGCTCATGCCACCCACCGCGAGACCGGTATCCACCGATTCCGTAGGGATCGCCAGATTTAACCCGCCTCCCGGTTGCTCAATCATCACGATAAAAAGCCCCACCAGAATGGACAGGACGGAAGAACTGATAAACCAGATCATGGCTTTTCCCCCCACACGGCCAATGGTGGCGGTTTCTCCCAAACGCATAATCCCAACGGTCAACGTGCTGAACACCAGCGGCGCAATCACCATCTTGATAAGCCTGAGGAAGATATCGGTGAGGAGAGTAATATTGTCAGACCATGCGGCAATGGTTTCCTGGCTGGTGTATGAATGAATCGCCGCTCCTGACAGAATGCCAGCCAGCATGAAGATCACGATAAATAACGTGAGTTTGTTTGCATTTGCCACTAAAAAGCTCCCAGCTCGATTTAACATTTTGTTTTCAGTGACGCATGTATTTTATTTATTTAGAGGCACTGAATTATTCATTAGCTAAATTGGCGTAAAGCGAGGGGGGATACAACTATTTTTTATTCTTTATCCATTTTGTTGCGTTCTTTTGGACGTGATTATGTGATCTTGATCGCATAAGAGTGAATATATCCTCCTGATACCGCATTTTTCATTTTTCGATTAAATGTTAATTTTTTGATAATTATGATGTTTTTATGTCAATAAGTCATAAGTATGGCAATGCGTTGCGCTGGTGGTTGATTTCTCATACATAAACTAAATTTCTGTTTATCAGCTCGTTAGATCTTTTCTGCGTCTTCTGTTCCTGCCCCAATCTGATGGGAGGAGCATTAAGAGTGGCGATTTCTGGAGGGAAGTGATGAACAACATGTCTCTGCTGCTGGGCACCGCGTGCGTGTTTCTGTTGCCTGTGCCTTCCGTTCTTGCGCTCTCAAGCAACGGGACAATCGGTGCGACGCTGACGCTGACCAACGGCTGCTTAATCAACGGTTCGCCCAGCCAGAACGGGATTAATTTCGGTACGCTTGATTTTGGCGCGCATCCGGCGACATTTTCAGAATTGACGACGCAGTTAACCGGCGCGGGAGGAGGCAACAGCTTTGGTATTCAGTGCACCACGACGGATTACACAGTACAAATCACCGGCAACACGAATGCTTCCGCGCCGGGGAATGTGGTGGGAACGCCGGGTACGCCCGCCCGTTATCTCATCAACACGGCAGACACGACGCAGGGCGTTGCTTACAGCCTGTACAGCGACAGCGGATTCAGTAACGTCATCGACAACAATACCCCCATCCCGAAGACATCGACCACGGCGGGTGTCGATAACTACACCCTGTATGGTCGCATTCAGGGCGGCGGCAACAGCGTTTCTGTCGTGCCAGGAACCTATACCGATACCATCAATGTCAGCGTAATTTACTGATAACACAAAAATGAGCTGTTCATACGCGCACTTCTGTATCGGGAGCGGGGCGTCGTTACGCCTGGTGCTGGGGCTGGTGGCCAGTATGTGGGGGGCGGCACAGGCCGTCACGACCCAGTCTTTTCAGCTTAGTGCCACCGTCACGCCAGGATGTTCCATTATCACCGGCAGCGGCGGGGTGCTGGGAACACTCGATTTTGGTCGCTACAGCGGGGTAGAAACGCGGCAGGTGAATACCCGCTTTGTGCCGAATGCCGCGCTCTCTCTGGCCTGTACGCCGGGAGTATCGCTCAGTATGAGCATCGATGGAGGACGCCATTTTGCGTCAGTGCGAAATATGCAGCGTTCAGAAGACACCCAGCGTGTGGCCTATCGTCTCTACAGCGCAGCTTCTCTGGGGGCGAACAGCGAAATTGGTGTTAATCAGCCGGTATCAGTGGTTTACAGCGACAGCAACAATATTGCGCTGCCGCTGTTTGGCGTTGCATTTCTGACCGGATTCAGCCCGGTGGGAAACTATTCAGATCAACTTACCGTGACCCTGTCGTGGTAGTAAGGGAGTGATGTGATGAAGATGCGTCTGAATCTGGGACGGCTGTTTACCTTGTCGGCGATGCTGCTGGCTCAGGGGGCGCACAGCGCAGGAACGATTTTACTCTGGCCAATCGATCCCTGGCTTGCCGCTGACAGTCAGGCTACCGAACTGTGGATCCAGAATCAGGGGGACTCAGCGATGACGATGCAGGTACGTATCGTGCGCTGGCGACAGGACGGAGGGTTCGAACGGTATCAGCAACAGCAGGATGTGGTTGCCCGCCCGCCCATTGTGCGTATTGAGAAAGGGAATAAACAACTCATCCGGCTGATTAAACAGACGACGGTTCCCGCCGGGGTTGAGCAGGCGTACCGAATTATTGTCGACGAGATCCCGCAGTCTGAAAGCGCCAGTACGCCGCAGATGGGACTCAACGTGCAGATGCGTTATTCACTGCCGCTCTTTGTTTACGGGCAGGGGGTCGCTACCTCGCCTGAAGGAGAACATCACGCGCGGGTGAATGTGCAGCAACTCAACTGGCGGGTAGTGCAGGAACAGGGCAAACCGCAGCTGGAAGTCCGTAATCAGAGCGATGTACACGTCCGGCTTAGCAAAGTGTCACTGCAACAAGATGGTGCGCGCTATACCGTGGCGGAGGGTCTGTTGGGTTATGTTCTGCCCGGCAGTTTTCGGCGCTGGCCGCTACCTGCAGGTGTTTCTCACCCTGCTGAGTTAACCTCGGCAGTCAACACGACGGGTGGTCAATGGCAGTCTGGTCCCGCCAACTGAGGGGGGTGGCGATGACCGTGCTATTGACCAGTACCTCGCTGTGCCGGGCGGAGTCGGGAGATGACGCACTGCCACCGCCGCCGGATGCCCGCGCGATGAATAGCGACGCGGTCTTCCATCTGGCGCTGATCGTTAATCACTACGATACACAACAGGTGGTGCCGGTAACCCTGCGACAGGGGGAATTTTATGTTGCCAGCGCAGATTTGCAGCGTGCCGGACTTCCGCCTGACAAACTTCCGCAAGGGGAAGTCAACACGTCGCGTTTAGCGCAGGTAAAAACCGAATACGATAGCAGCGATCAGCGCCTGTTACTGACGGTTCCTCGCGACTGGATGCCCCAACGGATTATGCATTTTGGCGGTGAGTCGGCGCAGAGTATGCCGCATCACGGACGTGGCGCGTTACTTAACTACGATTTTTACGCCAGCGATTCTCAGCATGACGGTGGACAGGTTTCGCTCTGGCATGAACTGCGCTTTTTTAATGATGCAGGAGCTTTCTCTTCGACAGGCTATGTGCGGCAGAATCTGGCGGGAAGCCACGATCAGCAGGAAGGTTATGTTCGTTATGACACTGTGTTTACGGCGACCAATGAAGAGGATGCCACCCAGTGGCGCTTCGGCGATGTGATAAGCGACGCCCTGAGCTGGAGCAACAGTGTGCGGGTGGGCGGTCTTTACTGGGGACGTGATTTTTCGCTACGTCCCGACCTTGTGACCTGGCCGCTGCCGGAATTCTCCGGTGAAGCGGCTGTTCCGACATCGGTAGACCTGTTCATTGATGGATATCGGGCAGGGTCGACAAATCTCCAGCCGGGGCCATTTACACTCACCAATTTGCCCTACATTAATGGCGCGGGCGATGCGGTCCTGGTCACGCGTGATGCGTTGGGCAGGCAGGTGAGCACGACATTACCGTTTTACGTTGCCAGTGAACTGCTAAAACCCTGTATGAGTGATGGGGCGGCGACGTTAGGGAGCCTGCGGCGCAACTACGGTATCGACAATGCTGACTACGGTCCGGCGGTGGGGAGCGCGACGTACCGCTATGGCGTCAGCGATTTTCTCACGCTGGAAGGACACGGGGAAGCGGCAGAGGAACTGGCGCTGGCAGGCGCAGGAGCGCTGGTCAAACTGGGGCGTTTCGGTGTGGTGAATGGCGCATGGACGCAAAGCCACATGCGGGAGAAAAGCGGTCATCAGGTGAATTGGGGGTATCAGTACAGTACCGCAGCGTTCAGTCTTGCGACACAACATGCCCGACGTGAACGGGGGTTTGGCAATCTGGCACTCTACGATCAACCTGAAACTACGGATGACGACAATCAACCGCTGGCGTCACTGAGTCAGCGCAGCGATCAGTACTCGCTCACCTTCAATATGGGGACATTCGGTAATATCGGGGCGGCATGGATCGATATACGTAGCGTTGACGCGCAAAAAACACAATTGCTCAACCTCTCCTGGAGTCGGAATTTGTGGGGGAGCAGCAGCCTTTATCTTGCCGCCAGCCGGGATCAACAACAGGGTGACTGGACGCTGGCAATGTCGGTGCAAATCCCGTTGGGTGAACGTGACGGCGCCGCTTTCAGCATGGAGAAAACGCCAGATGCGGGGCAAACGCAACGCGTTAACTACACCCATTCGATGCCGACTGACGGCGGGTTTAGCTGGAACCTGGCATGGGCGCGACAATCGCAAGACAGCGACTACCAGCAGGCGACACTGGGCTGGCGGAATAACAATGTCGAGCTACAGGGCGGAACCTACGGCGAGAGTGATGACATGACCTGGTGGGGCGAAGCAATGGGTTCCCTGGTGCTGATGGATAATCAACTGTTTGCCGCCAACAAGATCAACGATGCTTTTGTGGTGGTCAGCACTGACGGCCGTGCCGATGTTCCGGTCAATTATGAAAATCAGCCCATCGGAAAAACCAACGAAAAGGGGTATTTGCTGATCAGCAGCGTTTCGGCCTATTACCCGGCGAATTACAGCATCAATACGTTAAATTTACCGGCGGATATTCGGCTGAAGGACACCGAACGCAGGGTAGCGTTACGGCGTCAAAGCGGCTATCTGGTGGATTTCCCGATGGAGCAGGAGCGGGTGGCCAGCGTTATTCTGCATGATGAAAACGATAAACCCTTGCCGGTTGCAAGCCAGGTCATGCGATCACAACAAAAACCTGCCGTGATGGGGTATGACGGCATCGTCTGGCTGGAGAATGTAGAGAACGTCACTGTCTTGCAGGCAACAACACCGGACGGCAGGCATTGTCAGGCGACGCTTACGCTGGTCGCGAATCCTCAGCATAAACTGCAAACCTATGGCCCGCTCATTTGCCGGAGTCACTCCGAGTGATCGTCCGGGGAGGGGGGGTGCTTGCGTTGCTGATGATAACGTCGGGCGTTCAGGCCGCGTGTTCAGTTGCGACGACCAGCGGCGCGTTAGGCAGTGTTTCCTCTTTTACCGTGAACACGTCCGAACAAAAGAGTAGCGCCGATCTGTTGGTGCAATGCGATGTGGTGCTCGGATTGCTCAACAATGACACGGTCAAGCTGACCTACACGGGAGCCTCTGCCACGGTCAACAATCGGGGGGCTTTAAAGCGCGTGGATAACGCTACTGTGGCGGATGCCATTCCGGTTCGACTGTGTGGCCAGGCCGGTTGCGCCAATAACAGTGAAATCGCCATCAACGGCACCTACACGTGGAGCGGAACTACGCTGCTGGCGTTATTGGGTTCAAAGCGCTTTACCTTGCCGCTCTATTTTCACACCCTAACGGGGCAAAACGTCAGCGCAGGACCGTACCAGCTCATCTTCAATTTCAACGTTTACTACAATATTTGCCAGGTTGGCGCGCTGGGGGCGTGTATTACGAATCAAACCAACACGGTGGCAACCACGTTACAACTGACCCTGACGGTCACCAACGACTGCATCACCATCACCGCGCCCAACGTCAATTTTGGCAGCGCGCCGCTGGTGAAAAACTTCCCCGCGATCGCCCAGTCCGTTTCAGTCACTTGCACCAAAGGCAGCACCTACAGCGTTGGTATCAATAATGGCAGTAACGCGAGTGGGAATGTCAGAAATATGGCGAGCGGCGGTAATCGATTGAGTTATGAGATATACAAAGGCAGTACGACGGAACGATGGGGAAGCAGTGGGACGGAGCGCTGGGCCAGTAGCGCCTCTTCCTCACTGAGTTCCGACGGGTTACTGCGCACTTACGACTACACGGCCAAAATTCTGAATACGCAAACGACGCCGCCCGCAGGGACGTATACCGACACGGTTGTCGTCGATATTGCGTTCTAGTCCCATTTTTTCCTTTTCGCAAATGTAAAGTTCTGCCCTGGGGTGCCGATAACGGAGATAACTCGTTTTCAGGAAGGTGCCTTATGTTTAACCGTATCCGCGTTGTCACAATGCTGATGATGGTGCTGGGGGTTTTCGCACTGCTACAGCTTGTTTCCGGTGGTCTGTTGTTTTCTTCATTGCAGCAGAACCAGCAAAGTTTTGTTATTTCTAACGATTTACGCCAACAGCAGAGTGAGCTTACCTCGACATGGGACTTAATGCTGCAAACGCGTATTAACCTGAGTCGCTCTGCCGCGCGCATGATGATGGACGCCAGTAACCAGCAGAGCAGCGCCAAAAGCGATCTGCTGAAGAATGCCAAAAACGTTCTGGACCAGGCGGCAGTGCATTACACCACATTCAAAAACATTACCCCCTTGCCTGACATGGCGGAGGCCAGCGGCAATGTGGATGAGAAATACCTGCAATACCATGCGGCGCTGGCAGAACTGATTCAGTTCCTGGAGCACGGCAATATGGACGCGTACTTTGCGCAACCTACCCAGGGGATGCAAAACGCGCTGGGCGAGGCGCTGGGCAAATATGCCAGCGTCAGCGAGAAACTGTACCGCCAGGCGTTCGACGAAAGCGCCCGTGATTATCACTTTGCGCAATGGCAGCTTGCCATTCTTGCGGTGGTACTGGTGCTGATTCTGGTGGTCGTCTGGTACGGTATTCGCCATACCTTACTGAATCCGCTTGCAAAAGTGATTAGCCACATTCGCGAAATTGCCAGTGGCGATTTGACGAAGACGTTAACCGTCGCCGGACGTAACGAAATTGGCGAACTGGCAGGCAGCGTTGATCACATGCAACGTTCGTTGATTGACACGGTGGCGCAGGTTCGCGAAGGTTCTGATGCCATTTATTCGGGCACCAGTGAGATCGCCACTGGCAACACCGATCTCTCTTCACGCACGGAGCAACAGGCTTCAGCGCTGGAGGAGACCGCCGCCAGCATGGAGCAACTCACTGCAACGGTGAAACAAAACGCCGACAACGCGCGTCAGGCGTCGCAGCTTGCGCAAAGCGCCTCTGATACGGCGCAGCACGGCGGCAAAGTGGTCGACGGCGTTGTGAAAACGATGCATGAGATTGCTGACAGCTCCAAGAAAATCGCCGACATCATCAGCGTCATTGACGGGATTGCCTTCCAGACCAACATCCTGGCGCTGAACGCCGCCGTGGAAGCGGCACGCGCCGGAGAGCAAGGACGCGGGTTTGCGGTGGTCGCCGGCGAGGTGCGAAATCTGGCCAGCCGAAGCGCGCAAGCGGCGAAAGAGATTAAAGCGTTGATTGAAGACTCTGTATCGCGGGTCGATACCGGCTCAGTGCTGGTGGAAAGTGCGGGTGAGACGATGAACGACATCGTCAATGCCGTGACACGTGTGACCGACATCATGGGGGAAATCGCCTCCGCGTCTGACGAGCAGAGCCGTGGTATCGATCAGGTGGCGCTGGCGGTGTCTGAAATGGATCGCGTTACACAGCAAAACGCCTCGCTGGTGCAGGAGTCTGCGGCGGCCGCTGCGGCACTCGAAGAACAGGCCAGTCGTTTAACTCAGGCTGTCTCGGCATTCCGACTGGCATCACGCCCCCTCGCAAACAAACCGCGTGAGGCGCATCGCCCAGACAATACGCCTCACAACACACAATCCCGTCCGCTGACAACGGCACCGGACAACAATTGGGAAACATTCTGACGGTCGTTTAAACCTGAAGTGCACGTCGTACCACAATAAGCATCGGCACCGTGATAAGCGGTGTCGGTTGCATTCTGAATGTGATTGAGAAGGCGCTATGACATCATCTCCGCCCACCGGGCAAACGTCATTACTGTTACAGATGACACAGCGCCTCGCGCTGTCTGACGCGCATTTTCGTCGGATATGTCAATTAATCTACCAGCGCGCGGGTATCGTGCTGGCGGATCACAAGCGGGATATGGTCTATAACCGCCTGGTCCGCCGTTTACGTACGCTGGGACTTGACGACTTTGGGCGCTATCTCAGCACGCTGGAGGCCAACCAAAACAGCGCCGAGTGGCAGGCATTCATTAACGCACTGACCACCAATCTGACCGCTTTCTTTCGTGAAGGTCATCATTTTCCTGTGTTGTCGGAACATGCGCGTCGTCGTAACGGCGAATATCGGGTATGGAGCGCGGCGGCTTCCACCGGAGAGGAACCTTACAGTATCGCCATTACTCTGGCGGATGCGCTTGGTACCGCGCCGGGACGCTGGAAAGTGTTTGCCAGCGATATTGACACCGAAGTGCTGGAAAAGGCGAGAAACGGGATTTATCGCCTTGATGAGCTGAAAACGCTCTCACCACAGCAGTTGCAGCGTTACTTCATGCGGGGAACGGGGCCCCACGAAGGGCTGGTTCGCGTTCGTCAGGAACTGGCCAATTACGTCGAGTTTTCCAGCGTCAATTTACTGGATAAGCAGTACCACGTGCCGGAACCGTTTGACGCCATATTTTGCCGTAACGTGATGATCTATTTTGATAAAACGACACAGCAGAACATTTTGCGTCGTTTTGTTCCACTCCTTAAACCTGACGGACTGCTGTTTGCCGGTCACTCAGAAAACTTTAGCCACCTCGTGCGCGATTTTAGCCTGCGTGGACAGACGGTGTATGCGCTAAGTAAGGATAAAGAATGAGTAAAATCAGGGTGTTGTCAGTTGATGATTCCGCGCTTATGCGCCAAATCATGACCGAGATTATTAACAGTCATAGCGATATGGAGATGGTGGCGACGGCGCCGGATCCGTTGGTGGCCCGGGATTTGATCAAAAAATATAACCCCGATGTTCTGACGCTGGATGTCGAAATGCCGCGGATGGACGGCCTTGATTTCCTTGAAAAATTGATGCGACTGCGGCCAATGCCGGTCGTGATGGTCTCTTCCCTGACTGGCAAAGGTTCTGAAGTGACCCTGCGAGCACTGGAGTTGGGGGCGATTGATTTTGTGACCAAACCGCAGCTCGGTATTCGTGAAGGCATGCTGGCTTACAGCGAGATGATTGCGGAAAAAGTGCGTACGGCGTCGCGTGCGCGTCTGGCCGCTCATAAACCAGTGGCGGCGCCTGTCACCCTGAAATCCGGACCGCTACTGAGTTCGGAAAAATTGATCGCCATTGGCGCATCAACCGGGGGAACCGAAGCGATACGCCATGTCCTGCAGCCGCTGCCGCTCTCAAGCCCAGCGGTGATTATCACGCAACATATGCCGCCAGGTTTTACCCGTTCCTTCGCTGAGCGCCTGAACAAACTGTGTCAGATAGCCGTGAAAGAAGCGGAAAACGGCGAGCGGGTATTACCCGGACACGCCTATATCGCGCCGGGAGATAAGCACATGGAGCTGGCGCGCAGCGGGGCGAACTATCAAATCAAAATTCACGACGGGCCGCCGGTTAATCGCCATCGCCCGTCGGTCGATGTGTTGTTTCATTCGGTTGCGAAGCACGCGGGGCGCAACGCCGTGGGGGTGATCCTCACGGGGATGGGCAACGATGGCGCGGCGGGGATGTTAGCGATGCACCAGGCGGGTGCCTGGACCATTGCGCAAAATGAAGCAAGTTGTGTGGTGTTCGGCATGCCGCGCGAGGCCATCAACATGGGGGGGGTGAGCGAAGTGGTCGATCTCAGCCAGGTAAGCCAGCAGATGCTGGCGAAAATCAGTGCCGGACAGGCAATACGTATTTGAATCGGGAGTATATTTTTATGGCGGATAAAGAGCTTAAGTTTTTGGTTGTGGATGACTTTTCCACCATGCGTCGCATTGTGCGCAACCTGCTAAAAGAGCTGGGTTTTAACAACGTCGAAGAGGCCGAGGACGGCGTCGACGCGTTGAATAAACTGCAGGCCGGTGGGTTTGGGTTTGTGATTTCTGACTGGAATATGCCCAACATGGACGGTCTTGAACTGCTGAAAACGATCCGTGCAGACGGCGGGATGTCCTCATTGCCGGTATTGATGGTGACGGCGGAAGCCAAGAAAGAGAACATTATTGCTGCGGCTCAGGCCGGGGCGAGCGGTTACGTGGTGAAGCCGTTCACTGCAGCGACGCTGG
Organism: Citrobacter sp. NCU1; assembly: GCF_010231475.1. Lineage (GTDB taxonomy): Bacteria > Pseudomonadota > Gammaproteobacteria > Enterobacterales > Enterobacteriaceae > Citrobacter_D. The sequence continues at coordinate 11,442 of NZ_NRDO01000049.1, forward strand.
AAGAGAAACTCAACAAAATCTTTGAGAAACTGGGTATGTGAGGGTGTGACGATGATGCAACCATCAATCAAACCTGCGGATGATCACTCGGCAGGAGATATCATCGCGCGCATCGGCAGCCTGACCCGAATGTTACGCGACAGCCTGCGGGAACTGGGGCTGGATCAGGCCATTGCGGAAGCGGCGGAAGCGATTCCGGATGCGCGCGATCGTCTGGATTATGTCGTGCAGATGACGGCGCAGGCGGCAGAACGCGCGCTGAACAGCGTTGAAGCGTCTCAGCCTCACCAGGATGAAATGGAGAAAGGGGCGAAAGCGCTAAGCCAGCGTTGGGATGCGTGGTTTGAAAACCCTATCGAACTTGCTGACGCCCGTGAACTGGTCGTTGATACGCGAAAATACCTTGGCGATGTGCCGGGGCATACCAGTTTTACCAATGCGCAGTTACTCGACATCATGATGGCGCAGGATTTCCAGGACCTCACCGGTCAGGTAATCAAGCGCATGATGGATGTGATTCAGGAGATCGAGCGTCAACTGCTGATGGTCTTGCTGGAAAACATTCCGGAACAGGGCGCACGTCCGAAACGCGAAAACGAAAGCCTGCTGAATGGTCCGCAGGTTGACACCTCGAAGGCCGGCGTTGTGGCCAGCCAGGACCAGGTGGATGATCTGCTGGACAGTCTTGGCTTCTGATAACCAGTACCGCCCAGCGCAGGTCTACTGGGCGGTCACTCTGCTAGCGAAGATCCATTTTCACGGTGACGTTGCCCTCAAATTTACCCGGTTCCGGCCTTTTTGAGGTGGTGCTGACCGGGGCGGCTTTCATGATGATACTGCCGTTTCCCTGTTCGTCCATGGTCACGGGTAAGTCGAACGAGCCATCCAGAGTGATGTTATCGCTGTGTTGATCAAACATCCGCACGCCAATGTCATCCCGACCCTCCATTTTGGCTATCAGACTATTGCTGCCCGGCACGACCCCTTGATCGGCACTGAGTGTCAGTTTGATTTTCCCGGTGTTACTGGCCGCCGGGTCATCACAATGGTAAGAGATATTGACATCCTTTAGCGTATAACTTGCCGGTGGTTCACCCTGCGTAACGAACTGCGAGCTCACAATATTACCGAGTTCAACCTCAATGGTGCTGCCAGCGTTAATCGTACAACTGAGCGGGGCGCTGAATTTACCCACTAGCTTGAAGTCGGAGACTTGCTGCGTGTCGGTGACGGCGCAAAAGTTTCCGGTAGAAAGGCAGGAATAGTTTTGCGCGATAACTGTCAGTGGGATTATCTCTTCGCCTAAAATAGCCTGCTTAACGTAGAGCGTGATCATAACAACGTTCCACTTAAATTCTCGCTTAATGCTGCTTCCGCCAGCGGGACGCGTTGCATCACTGCATACATCGCTGGTTGCTTCAGTCGGTTTTATCGATTCATTGGTCTTCTTCATGCTTGCGAGCGGAGTGGGGTAGCTATCAATGTTGATTGGCGTGATGCCAGAACCATCAGGTGAGTTTATGGCATCACTGTAGGCGGTGACATCAATATCAAAATGATCGGTCAGGTAGCCATATCCATTTGTGCCCGCAGGCAGTGGGCTGCCCGCCGCAGTGAGTTCATAGACGTAACCGCTTGAGGTGGTGCTCATCCCTTTCGGACAGGCACAGTTGGCGACCATCGATGGCCCCGCGGCAACAAAATGGTAATCCGGGTTGCTAATAACTTGGCCTGCCTGATTATTTTCAGTGGGGATCTCGGTATTAATGGTGGTGATGTAATCCACCGGTGGCGGGAAGCAGTCAGTAAGTATGACAGTGGCGGCCTGAGCGATGGACGATAAGGTTAGAAGTACTACGGCGAGGGCGGATTTAACCCCGATGCTGTAGCGCTGTTTATTTTGCATGATGTATCTCCGGCTTGCAGAGTGCACTGGCCTGGCGGATACCACCGGGGGCCGTGTCAGATGAAGATGAGAGCGTGACGTCAGCATGGCAGCGCTGTTCTGCTGCGTTTCCCCATGTCACTGTCAGAGGGATAGTTTCGCCAACACCGGCGAGATACAGCACGCCGTGATCGTCGACAATGCCGTTGACAGAGAGGTCATCAACGGTGGCGATGGCGCCAAAGGGAATAGCCCGGCCATCAGGACGGGTAAGAGACAGCAGAACCCGGTAACCGATATGGGCCGAAAATTGCGTGCTGACAGCGGCGTTGCGACTGGGTATCACGGTCATCGCGGTGGCATCCGTATCCACATCAGACGGCAAACTGGTGGTATCAATACGGACCACGTTTTCCTGATAAGGTGTTAGTGACGGGATGATCGCGTTGCCAAAGAGATCGGTTTGCACACCGCGTTGGTTGGTAAAACGTACGCCAGACGCGCCTTTGGCACTGACAATCGCGAATTGATCGCCTAAGGGTTGAGAAAGCGTGACGCCTGCCGAATGAGCCACGATCCCACCGCTAATCCCATAGCTCAGTTGCTGGGAGTTATCGGATGCATAAGCGTACCCGGCATTGAGATTGGCATATTGAGAACGATAGCTGCTATAGACGCTACTGCTGTCTTCGCTGTCATGATTAGTCCGGCTCTGCTGGAGTGAATAACTGAGTCTGTCATCGTCCAGCATCGTGCCGTTAAGCCCAACATTATGGGTGGTGTTCCCGTGCTTGCTGGTACTGAGATTGTAGCTGGCCCAGCTTTTAGATAACCATTGAGAGAGTGGAAGACTAAAACCCAACGATAGCATCTGATCGCTGGGTTCATCGCTGGTTTTGCTATAGGTATATGCCAGATTGACGCTGATACCGCCAATCATCCGATTAATACCCGACGAGATGCTTCGCTCTTTGCGGCTGGTTTGCCAGTAGTCCTGTTGATAGCCAGAAAGGTACACACTGCTGTCGAGCACCGTCTGGCTAAGATTAAGCTGGAGTCGGCTGCGCTTGTTGTAGTTGTAAGACCAGTCGCTATCGTTGGCCTCGTGCTTTTCGTTAGCATCGGCAAACGTGTAATAGCCGTCGGTCGAGTATCGGTAACTCGCCAGAGTGAGGTTAGTGCCTGTTGCTTCTATCTGTTTGGAATACATCAGTCGCCAGGACTGCCCGTCATGTTGTTCGTTATTATCCAGATGTGCGCGCGCCAGGGTTACATCGGTTGAGATGGCGCCCAGCTCACCTAACATCACCCCTGTGCCACCGTTCAACGCCTGGTAGTCTGGTGACGTGGTTAGGCCGCCGAAAAATGTCAGGAAGTTGTTCAGACCATAAATAATGCTGGCCTGAGCGAAAAGGGGTTCATTGGTTGCATGATTATCGTCCGCACGATAGCGGGCGACGGTCACTTCGTAGCGAATATTGCCTGGACGCTGCATGATGGCGACGCTTGAATAGGGCTGGGTGAAACGATGCTCGGTTCCGTCGGCTTCTTTAATCGTCACGTCCAGATCGCCACTATTGCTGGTGGAGTAGAGATCGGTAATTTCAAAAGGACCCGGTGCGACGTTGGCCTGATAGATAATATAGCCATTTTGCCGCACCGAAACTTCGGCATTAGAACTGGCGATGCCGCGAATAATCGGGGCAAACCCCCGCTGGTTATAGGGCAGCATTTGATCGTCAGACGCCACGTTGATGCCGCGGTATTGCAGGCTGTCAAAGACTTCGCCACGGGTGCTGTTTTCGCCTGCAATAAACTGAGCTTTTAAACAACGGATATCATGCTGGAGCCAGGTGTTAATGGTTTGCCAGGATTGCGACTCATCGGACTGGTTCCAGGTTGAATAGTTGCGTAACCGCCAGCCGCCGAGATTGGCGCCGCTGCGCAGGTTAAGGTATTGGCTGGCGCTGGTGCTCTGATCTCCACCACTACGCGCGGATCCAGAAAACGCATAGTTGGTAAAGAGCACCGGCACGCCGTCGTTCCACGATGACGCCGCAACCTCATCGCTATGATGCGCATCAATAGCCGCTTGCGGCATACTGATGCGCAACGTCATGGTATTAAAATCAAACGTGGCTGTTGCAAAGGGAATGTAATCGCCAAGTGGCTTTCCCAGCGGCTCATTGGCGGGCAACTGCGCCAGCTCAGGGTAAGCTTCGACACGAATTCCCCATTGCCGCAATTGTTCAGGGGTTAATTGCGGCTGTAATGCCCCCGTTTTATCATTGATATAAGTAATCGATTTATCGTCGATATACCGTTTATTCATTGCCACTTTGGTTCGATATGTGCCGGGCAACTGTCCGTTTTCTTTTGAAAACAACGAGAGATCAATATCCTGTTGCGATAGCCCGTCTCCCTCTAGTGATGACGGAGCAAAGTAAAACTCCCGCGCATTGACGTTGCAAACGACGATGAAGAGCAAACAACTCAAGCTTCGCATTACAGCATTGAATCGATGCAGAGGGTGAAATAGGGACAGGCGCAATCCATTAGCTGCCATTTAGCACCACTATTTTTGGGTTAAACTGGCAGTAAACTCAGCGGTTGCATTGCCATAATCGGTAATACAGCGCCAGGTCACCTTTGAACCATTTGCGGTATTAGGGAGGGGAAATGTTGTGCTGGTTTTCGGTGCAACCATATCGACGTCGGTTAGCGACTTACCGCTAATCCGCAGCGTATCGAAAACGCTGTAATAGTCGCCGTCATTGGCAATAAATACCTGTCTTTCATGTTGGCTAAAACGAAGATTTTTGCAGGCATCAATGGGCGTGCTTTTCAAGCCTTCAGGGCGCCAGAACAGTTTTATTCTGGTTTTGTAAATCAGGCGTAAGACATTTTTTTGATTATCGTCTTTCGAGATGGCGGGGATGGTGCGTATGTTCATATAAAATAAAGATTCACGATCGATGGGTAGTGTCTGCCCGGACCAGGTAATACGCAGGCTTTGTTCTTTTTGCGGATCGAGTCGAAAGAGCGGGGGGGTGACAATAAACGGCCCCCGGGTTTTTCCGTCTCCGGTATCCGTCCATGACTGAATAAGCCAGGGGAGTTCTTTTTCTGTATTGGTGAGCGCCAGCGCAACTTCTTTTTTGCTTGCATCATAAATAACACGCGTGCGCCCTACCTGGATCCCCGCAGCTTGGCCGAGAGTGGTAAAAGTATAAGTGGCAATACAAATGATGAGCAGAGGAAGGCGCATATAAAAACCTTTAATAAACGAGGGTGTCATATGAATATATCCAGCACAGTATTAAATTACATCATTGATAATGTGCTGGATAATATATTGAGTTCACTTATAAAGAATATTGATCTGTAATTCGGCATCGGCCGCACCTGCGGTTACGGTACCATAGGATTTATAACGAGCGTCAAAGGTCGCGCTAATAGTATCGGATGCATTCGTTGATAATGGGATATAAACTTGTCCTGGCGCCTCATCAAATGTGATAAGGGTCGTATCCTCATCTACTGGGCTGAGCACTACGCCCACTCCCCCAGCTGCGGTTGCAGGCCCGGTCGTTGATACCTGACTGACTTGCAATATGTTTGTAGAACCGCTGACTGTCGTTCCTTTAAATGTTAACTGAATACTGGAAAGCCCATCACTGCTTACCGGACACTCTTTAAGCGTAATTGTTAACGGTACAATATCAGACTCTTTTCCTGACGAAGAGAAATATGACGTAGGGTAAGTTCCCAGTGGCACGTTATAAGCTGTACCGCTATCGCCTACAATTACACAACTTGGCTCAATGATTTCTCCGGTAAAGTGGACTGTTCCGGCATTATTTTCTGCACCAACACCTCCCTGGGCAGCAAAGGCAGTTGATGTAAACAAAGTCATAAGCAAGCAAACAAAAATATTCTTTTCCACGCTTTTATTCTCCAGGTCGATAAAACTGGTATATATATTAAATAAAAATATGATTTTGTGATGTTATGTTTAAACGGTAGTGCCAGTATACACAGATTTTTTTTATTCGGAAGTCATGTTGTTTTTTCATGGAGCAAGCTCGTGGTTTTTTGATATTTTTATTTATTCTTAATTTGTATATGTCTCGGCGGATTTATTTTTGACCTAGTGAAATAAAAAGGGTTTTAAGTTGCGTATGAATTCTGTTGCAGTTGGATCGGGAGTTTGTGTTTTCATTGTTATTGCGGTTCTCTCATGTTTTATCGATTTGTGAATGAGTGTTTTTTATTTTTATAAATATAGGTGTAAGCATATTTATTTTTTATAAATAAGCGTTGGCCATTAAGGGGGATGTTCCGTAATAACGTCTCAACGGCATGCTGAAAATCTCGCCTTAAACGTAAATCAATGGCTTAAAAAGCGCTGTTTACGGGGCCTTTTCGCGCCATTGGCCGAAAGGGCGTTCTGTCATCATTACACAGAGACAACCTGGCGTGAGCGCGTGCTATGGCAGACGAAAGCGATAACGACGACAAAACAGAAGCCCCCACACCCCACCGACTCGAAAAAGCGCGGGAAGAAGGGCAGATTCCCCGATCCAAAGAACTTACCTCACTGCTGATTTTGCTGGTGGGTGTTTGCATTATCTGGATAGGCGGCGAATCGCTGGCGGGACGTTTATCAAACATGCTTTCGGCGGGATTACGTTTCGATCACGGCATGGTGAACGACCCCAATTTGATACTCGGGCAAATTATTCTGCTGATCAAAGAGGCAATGTGGGCGTTGTTGCCGCTGATCACCGGCGTGGTGCTGGTGGCGCTTATCTCCCCGGTGATGCTGGGGGGACTGGTTTTTAGCGGTAAATCCCTACAACCCAAGTTCTCAAAATTGAACCCATTGCCAGGTATCAAACGCATGTTCTCCGCACAGACCGGGGCAGAACTGCTGAAAGCGATACTCAAATCAACCCTGGTGGGCAGCGTGACGGGGTTTTATCTCTGGCACAACTGGCCGGAGATGATGCGTTTGATGGCTGAGTCGCCGGTGACGGCAATGGGCAACGCGCTGGATCTCGTCGGGCTCTGCGCGCTGCTGGTCGTACTGGGGGTGATTCCGATGGTGGGTTTTGACGTTTTCTTCCAGATTTTCAGCCACCTGAAAAAGTTACGTATGTCGCGCCAGGATATTCGCGATGAGTTCAAACAAAGCGAAGGCGATCCGCATGTTAAAGGACGCATTCGCCAAATGCAGCGTGCGGCTGCGCGTCGCCGCATGATGGACGATGTGCCGAAAGCCGACGTCATTGTTACCAACCCTACGCACTACTCGGTGGCGCTGCAGTACGACGAAAACAAAATGACTGCGCCCAAAGTGGTCGCCAAAGGGGCGGGGCTGGTGGCGCTGCGCATTCGTGAGATAGGCGCGGAACATCGCGTGCCGACGCTGGAAGCACCGCCGCTGGCGCGTGCGTTGTATCGTCATGCTGAAATTGGTCAGCAAATCCCCGGGCAACTGTATGCCGCTGTGGCGGAAGTCCTGGCGTGGGTCTGGCAGCTTAAACGCTGGCGCCTTGCCGGTGGGCAGCGTCCGCCACAACCTGAAAATCTACCGGTGCCTGACGCACTGGATTTTATGAACGAGAAGAATACCGATGGCTAATCTGGTTGCGATGCTGCGCCTGCCCAACACTATGAAGTCCACCCAATGGCAAATTCTTGCCGGGCCAATCCTCATCCTGCTGATTTTGTCGATGATGGTGCTGCCGCTGCCTGCGTTTATCCTCGACCTGCTGTTCACCTTTAATATCGCGCTGTCGATCATGGTGCTGCTGGTGGCGATGTTCACCCAACGTACGCTGGAATTTGCCGCTTTCCCGACCATATTGCTGTTTACCACGCTGTTGCGCCTGGCGTTGAACGTGGCGTCAACACGTATCATTCTGATGGAAGGGCATACCGGTGCGGCGGCGGCAGGCAAGGTCGTTGAAGCCTTCGGTCACTTTCTGGTGGGCGGCAACTTCGCCATTGGTATTGTGGTGTTTGTGATTCTGGTCATCATCAACTTTATGGTTATCACCAAAGGGGCAGGGCGTATCGCTGAAGTTGGCGCGCGCTTTGTGCTGGATGGGATGCCCGGCAAGCAGATGGCGATTGATGCCGACTTAAATGCCGGGTTGATCGGAGAAGATGAAGCGAAAAAACGGCGCACGGAAGTGACCCAGGAAGCCGATTTTTACGGTTCGATGGACGGTGCGAGTAAATTCGTTCGTGGTGATGCCATCGCCGGTATTTTGATTATGGTTATCAATGTGGTTGGGGGACTGCTGGTAGGGGTTCTGCAACACGGAATGAGCATGGGGCACGCGGCGGAAAGTTATACCCTGCTGACCATTGGCGACGGTCTGGTCGCGCAAATCCCGGCGCTGGTGATTTCAACGGCGGCGGGCGTCATTGTGACCCGCGTCAGTACGGACCAGGATGTTGGCGAACAGATGGTCGGCCAGTTGTTCAGCAACCCCCGCGTCATGCTGCTCAGTGCGGCGGTGCTGGGGCTGCTGGGGCTGGTGCCCGGGATGCCGAATCTGGTTTTCCTGATGTTTACTGCGGCATTACTGGGTCTTGCCTGGTGGATGCGGGGGCGGGAGCAAGCAGCCCCCGCAGAACCGCAGCCCGTGAAGATGCCGGAAAACAATTCTGTGGTGGAAGCCACCTGGAATGATGTCCAGCTCGAAGATTCCCTGGGCATGGAGGTCGGCTATCGGCTGATCCCGATGGTTGATTTTCAACAGGATGGGGAACTGCTCGGACGAATTCGCAGTATCCGCAAAAAGTTTGCCCAGGAGATGGGATTCCTGCCGCCAGTGGTACATATTCGCGACAATATGGATCTGCAGCCTGCGCGCTACCGTATTCTGATGAAAGGGGTAGAGATTGGCAGCGGCGATGCGTATCCGGGGCGCTGGTTGGCCATTAACCCAGGGACGGCGGCGGGGACGCTGCCGGGTGAACCGACGGTGGATCCCGCTTTTGGTCTGGAGGCTATCTGGATTGAAAGCGCGTTGAAAGAGCAGGCGCAAATTCAGGGATTTACGGTTGTGGAGGCGAGCACTGTCGTGGCAACGCACCTTAACCATCTGATTGGTCAGTTCGCGGCGGAACTGTTTGGCCGTCAGGAAGCGCAACAGCTACTGGATCGCGTCTCGCAGGAGATGCCTAAGCTGACAGAAGATCTGGTTCCTGGTGTGGTCACGCTCACCACGCTGCATAAAGTGCTGCAAAACTTGCTGGATGAGAAAGTGCCGATTCGCGATATGCGCACCATCATTGAAACGTTAGCTGAACACGCCCCGATACAGAGCGATGCGCAGGAACTCACTGCCGTGGTGCGTGTGGCGTTGGGACGTGCCATCACGCAACAATGGTTCCCAGGCAATGATGAAGTGCATGTTATTGGCCTTGATACCCCGCTTGAACGCTTGTTATTGCAGGCGTTACAGGGCGGTGGCGGACTTGAGCCCGGTCTGGCGGATCGTTTGCTGGCGCAGACGCAAGAAGCGCTGTCGCGCCAGGAAATGCTGGGCGCGCCACCGGTGCTGTTAGTGAATCATGCCCTGCGTCCGTTGCTGTCACGTTTTTTACGGCGTAGCTTGCCGCAACTGGTGGTGCTGTCGAATCTGGAGCTCTCGGACAACCGTCACATTCGCATGACAGCGACCATCGGAGGCAAGTAATGCGTAAATTACTCAGCGTGCTGTGCCTGATTCCTTGTATGGCGTTGGCTGCCGGAGAAGGGGCGTGGCAAGACAGCAGCACCGGTATTACCCTGAATTATCGTGGTGAGTCCGCATCTTCATCGCCGTTGTCCTCCCGACAACCGGTTTCCGGGTTAATGACTCTGGTGGCCTGGCGTTATACGTTGGACGGTCCGACGCCTGCGGGTCTGCTGGTGCGCCTGTGCTCGCAATCTCGCTGCGTGGAGCTAGAAGGGCAAAACGGAACCACACGCGGATTCGCCAACGTGCCCGCCATTGAACCGTTACGCTTTGTTTGGGAAGTACCGGGGGGAGGACGCCTGATCCCGGCGCTTAAGGTCCAGAGTAACCAGGTGATTGTTAACTACCGATAATGGCCAGCCGTCGCTATTTCAGGCGGTTGACAGGTAAAAATGTAAACCGCTTCGCAATTATAAGACCTTCTTTTTGATTCTGGAGAAACGCTGTTTTATAAATCGGTGACACGCGTTGCCGAACTCTTTGCGTTTCTGCCACCACACGAAATGCGGTGGCAGAAACAAAAAGGTATCACTTCCTGTAAGCTTCTATTGTAGCCGTGTATGAACGCCCCTGTCCTTTCACTCACTCCCCGGTTCGTCGGGTGGGGGAGTTCAGGACCCGCGTTGGCGATCTCTTCATTTTTTGCAGGGTTAACGGCAATGAATACACGTAAAATTGGGCTGGTGAATTATTTTGCATACGGTGCGGGCGACTTTTTAGGCGCCGGAACGACCGCGCTAACCGCTGCCTGGCTTCTTTACTTCTATACGACTTTTTGCGGGTTAACGCCGATTGAGGCTACGTTCATTTTTGCTGCGGCAAGGGTCCTTGATGCGGTTGTGAGCCCACTGATGGGCTTTTTAACCGATAACTTCGGTTCTACGTGGCTCGGCAAACGTTTTGGCCGTCGTAAGTTCTTTATTCTGCTCGGGATCCCTTGCGTATTCAGCTACTCACTGATGTGGGTTGGCGACATGACTTTCTGGTACTACCTGCTGACCTATCTGGTCTTTGATATCGTTTACACCATGATCCTGGTGCCATACGAGACGCTGGTGCCGGAAATGACCGATGACTTTAAGCAGAAAACCAAGTTCTCCGGGGCGCGCATTGCCATGGCGCAAATGTCCGCCATTCTGGCCTCCTTCCTGCCGGGCATTCTGCTGACGGCGTTTGGTAAAGACAACCCGATCTCCTTTTTCTACGCCAGTATGGTGTTCTCGGTACTGTGCGCGTTGATGCTGACGTTTGTCTGGTTCTTTACCTGGGAGCGTCCTCGTGAGGAGTGGACGGAAGCGGCTCTGCGTGCCGAGGAAGAGAAGAAGAACCTGAACTTCCGCCAGAGCATGAATCGTCTGTTCGTTGAACTGAGTTCGACGCTGCGTATCAAAATTTTCCGTCAGCATTTGGGGATGTACCTTGGTGGATACATCGCGCAGGACGTTTTCAACGCGGTCTTTACCTATTACGTGGTCTTCGTGCTGATGCAGGAAGCCTCAATGGCGTCGAATTTGCTGGGCACGATGGCGATTTTCCAGTTCATTGCGGTTATCGGGATGATCCCGCTGTGCATCCGTTTTGGACCTGCACCGTCTTACCGCATGGTGGTTGTCCTGTTTGGTCTGAGTTCGCTGTCGTATGCCGTTCTCTATTATGCCGGCATGAGCGATGTGTACACCCTGTTACTGCTGGTGTCTGCGATTGCGGGACTGGGACGTGGCGGTATCAACTATGTGCCCTGGAACACCTATACCTACATTGCCGATGTCGATGAAGTCATTACCGGACAGCGTCGCGAGGGGATCTTCGCAGGCATTATGACGCTGACCCGTAAAGCGTCCCAGGCGGGCGCGGTGATGCTGGTGGGGATTGTGATGCAACTGTCAGGCTTTGTGTCTGGGAAGAGCACGCAACCTGAAGCCGTTAGCCACACCATTCTGTTGATTCTGAGCTGCGGCACATTGCTGGTGCTGGCGGTAGGCTTCCTGGTTTCTTTGCGCTTCAAGCTGAATCTGCAAACACACAGTGTTCTGCGTGAAGAGACGGCCAAAATGCGGAACTCTGGCCGGGCAATGCCAGAAGAGATTACGCCGCAGGCGCGCGCTACTGTTGAGATGCTATCAGGTATGCCGTACGAATCACTTTGGGGTAACAACAATATTGGTTATCTGAACCGTAATAAACCGGCTGCGCCGTCTCTTAAGCAGGGCGCGGCAATGAATTCGACATTGCACAGAGGTTAAGTAGATGAAGGTTTACCCAGTCAAACACAGTCCGTTATTGCGTCAACCAGAGCATTTTATCGCCAGGGATGAGTTAAAAACACTGATCCAAAAGGTGACGCATAACCTGGTCAATATTCATGATGAAACGGGTGAGTTTCTACTGCGACTGGATGACGGGCGTGTTATCGATACCAAAGGTTGGGCCGGGTGGGAGTGGACCCACGGCGTCGGTTTGTACGGGATGTACCAGTACTATCAGCAGACCGGCGATGAGGCAACGCGCGACACTATCGACAGTTGGTTTGCCGATCGTTTCGCCGAGGGGGCAACCACCAAAAACGTCAACACGATGGCGCCGTTTTTAACGCTGGCCTATCGCTACGAAGAAACCCGTAATCCGGCGTATCTGCCGTGGCTTGATAGCTGGGCGGAGTGGGCGATGAATGAGATGCCGCGTACCGACCACGGCGGTATGCAGCACATCACGCTGGCGGAAGAAAACCATCAGCAGATGTGGGATGACACGCTGATGATGACGGTGTTGCCGCTGGCTAAGATTGGCAAACTGCTTAATCGTCCGGCGTATGTGGAAGAGGCGACCTATCAGTTCCTGCTGCATGTGCAGAATCTAATGGATAAAGAGACGGGGTTGTGGTTCCACGGCTGGAACTATGACGGACACCATAACTTTGCCAATGCCCGCTGGGCGCGTGGCAACAGCTGGCTGACCATCGTGATCCCCGATTTTCTGGAACTGATGGATCTGCCTGAAAATAACGCAGTCCGCCGTTATCTGGTGCAGGTGCTGAATGCGCAAATTGCCGCGCTGGCGAAATGTCAGGATGAGAGCGGGTTATGGCATACCTTACTGGACGATCCGCAATCGTATCTGGAAGCGTCGGCCACTGCGGGATTCGCCTACGGTATTCTGAAAGCGGTACGTAAGCGCTATGTTGGTCAGGAGTATGCAGCGGTGGCTGAGAAGGCCATTAAAGGCATTGTGGCGCACATTTCACCGCAAGGGGAGCTGCTGCAAACCTCCTTTGGCACCGGCATGGGGCATGATCTTGATTTTTACCGCAACATTCCGCTGACCTCCATGCCGTACGGCCAGGCGATGGCGATGCTGTGCCTCACCGAGTATCTGCGTAAGTATTTTTAAGTCACTCAAACGCTCCCCGGTGTCGGTTTCGCGACCGGGGATGCGCCTTCCGCCTGGCGGTGAACAGGCTGAGCAACAGCGTTTTGCGACACAAACAGATGGTCAAGGATTTGACGCATCACCGGCGCGGCGGTCACGCCGTCGCTGCCACCGTTTTCCAGAATCAAGGCGACGGCGACTTTTGGGTTGTTATAGGGCGCAAAAGCGGTATAGAACACGTGGTCGCGCAGGCGTATTGGGATCATTTTCGCGTTGTAGGTTTGGTTTTCTTTCAAGCTGAACACTTGGGATGTGCCACTTTTGGCGGCGATACCGTAAGACGCTGTATGGAAGTACTTATAACCGGTGCCATTAGGCGAATTCGCCATACCGAACATTGCCTGACGCACCAATCCCCAATACGGTGAATCGGCGTTGGCGATTTGCGTCGGTGGTGTGGCGGCGTGGTAAACAATACGGGTTTTACCGTTATCTTCTTCCTGTAACAGGTGAGGGGCGATCACTTTCCCGTTGTTGAGCAGGGCCACCATTGCCTTCACCATCTGAATCGGCGTGGCGATCCAGTACCCCTGGCCGATGCCGACCGAGATAGTATCTCCCTGGTACCAGCTCTTTTTATGCACCCGCTGTTTCCAGTCACGGCCCGGCAGCAGGCCGTTGTACTCTTCGTCAAGGTCGATGCCAGTCGGTTTACCGTAGCCAAACTGCGACAACATGTTGTCGATTCTGTCGATGCCCATCATGTACGCCACCTGATAAAAGAAGGTGTCCGCCGACTCTTCAATCGCCCTGGTGACATTCAGCATACCGTGACCGCTTTTCTTCCAGTCGCGGTAGCGGCGCTCTGTTCCGGGGAGCGTCCACGTCGGCGCGCCGAAAAAGGAGGTTTGTGGCGTAATGACGCCGTTTAACAGCGCCGACATGGCCATGTAGGGTTTCACCGTGGAGGCTGGCGGATACAGCCCTTGCGTCACGCGATTGATCAACGGCAGATCTTTATCGTTTAGCAGTTTGCCGTACGCCTGATAGCTGATGCCCTTCACAAAGGGATTCGGGTCATAGCTGGGATTTGAGACCATCGCCAATACCGAGCCGTCATGCGGGTCTTCCACCAGCACGGCGGCGCGTTGCCCGGCCAGCAGACTTTCAATATATTCCTGCAGGTGGAGATCCAGCGTCAGGTGGATGTTTTTCCCGGCGACGGGGGGAACATCTTTCAGCAGACGGACGATCCGCCCGTGATTATCCACCTCCACTTCCTGATAGCCAGTTTTGCCATGCAGTTCATTTTCGTAATAGCGTTCAATCCCCTGTTTGCCGATGTTATGGTCGGCGGCGTAATTTTCCGCAATCCCTTCTTTGCTGAGTGTTTTCAGATCGCTATCGTTAATTTTTGAGACATAGCCAAGCACATGCGCCAGTTCCGCGCCGTAGGGGTATTCCCGATCTTCGTAGCGATTGATGGCGACGCCGCTGAAATGAAATTGGTTGACCGAGAAACGTGCAATCTCGACGTCGGTCAGGGCATTTTTTAGTACCACCGGGCGATAGCGACTGCCTGATTTTAGCGCATGGCGAAACGCCTCGATATCATCCGCTGTCAGGTCAACGATGGGCGTCAACTGTTGAATTAGCGTATCCATATTGCTGATTTTATAGGGCGTAACCGAGATGTCGTACCAGGTCACGTTGCGCACCAGCGGGATGCCATTACGGTCATAGATCATGCCACGCGTTGGCGCGATCGGCAGCATTTTAATGTCGTTTTCGTCAGAGCGGGTCGCGTAGTACTGATGCTGGCGAATTTGTAAATTGTAGAGATTGAAGAGAAGGATCCCAAAGCAGAAAACCACCAGGCCGAAGGCCACCACTACCCGTCTTAGAAAGAGCTTCTCTTCTGCTGCGAAATCTTTAAACGTCATTGACCCGTACCTGATTAATTAGCCGCCTAATGATACGGAGACGTCAACGCGATGACAGGCAAAAAATGTACCATCCCTCTTGATAAATGTGTCATTCCTTGTGACATGTTACAGAGTACGAACGCCGGACATAAAAAAGCCTGAGTCCGCAAACGAACTCAGGCCTGAGTGTTAAACAGTGTGGCTTACATACGTTCTACGGTTTCGATACCCAGCGTATCCAGACCCAGTTTCAGCGTTTTCGCCGTCAGTAACGCCAGTTTCAGGCGGCTGTTACGCACGGTTTCGCTCTCGGCGCTCAGGATCGGGCAGTGCTCATAGAAACCGGAGAACAGACCGGCGAGATCGTATAGATAGGCACACATGACGTGCGGTGTACCTTCACGCGCAACCACTGTCAGCGTCTCTTCAAACTGCAGCAGACGAGCGGCTAACTGCGCTTCACGATCTTCGCTGATGATAACCGGTGCCGCCGCCAGCGCGTCTTCATCGATTTCTGCTTTACGGAATACGGACAGCACACGGGTGTAGGCGTACTGCATATACGGCGCGGTGTTGCCTTCAAACGCCAGCATATTGTCCCAGTCGAAGATGTAGTCGGTGGTGCGGTTTTTGGAGAGATCCGCATATTTCACCGCGCCGATACCGACGGCATTTGCCAGTTTCTCCAGCTCATCGGCAGGCATGTCAGGGTTCTTCTCCGCCACCAGACGGCGTGCGCGTTCCAGCGCTTCGTCCAGCAGATCCGCCAATTTCACCGTGCCGCCCGCGCGGGTTTTGAACGGTTTACCGTCTTTACCCAGCATCATGCCGAACATGTGATGTTCCAGCGGTACGGAGTCGGGCACATACCCGGCTTTACGCACGATAGTCCATGCTTGCATCAGGTGTTGGTGCTGGCGGGAATCAATGTAATACAACACGCGATCGGCATGCAGCGTTTCATAGCGGTATTTGGCACAAGCAATATCAGTGGTGGTATAGAGGTAGCCGCCATCTTTCTTCTGAATGATGACGCCCATCGGTTCGCCTTCCTTGTTTTTGTATTCATCAAGGAACACCACCGTCGCGCCTTCGCTTTCAACGGCCAGACCTTTGGCTTTCAGATCGGCGACGATACCCGGCAGCATCGGGTTGTACAGGCTCTCGCCCATCACGTCGTCACGCGTCAGTGTCACATTCAGGCGATCGTAGGTTAACTGGTTCTGCGTCATGGTGATGTCGACCAGTTTGCGCCACATTTCGCGGAAGTACGCATCGCCACCTTGCAGTTTCACCACGTAGTTACGTGCGCGTTCGGCAAACACTTCATCTTCATCGTAGTGCTTCTTCGCATCACGATAGAATCCTTCCAGGTCAGCCAGCGCCATTTCACCGGCGTTTTCCTGCTGCTGTTTTTCCAGCCAGGCGATGAGCATACCAAACTGCGTGCCCCAGTCGCCGACGTGGTTGGCGCGAATAACGTGGTGACCCAAAAACTCCAGAGTACGAACGGCCGCGTCGCCGATAATGGTCGAGCGCAGGTGGCCGACATGCATCTCTTTGGCGACGTTAGGCGCAGAGTAATCCACCACAATCGTCTGCTTTTCAGGGACAGCGACACCCAGGCGGTCACTGGCCAGCGCCTGCTGGACGTTTTGGGCGAGAAACGCCGCATCGAGGAAAATATTGATAAAGCCCGGACCGGCAATTTCAACCTTGCTGGCGATGCCGTTGAGATCCAGATGAGTCAGCACTTGCTCTGCAAGTTGTCGCGGCGCCATACCCAGTTTTTTAGCAACTGCCATCATGCCGTTGGCCTGATAGTCGCCGAACTGTACTTTTGCTGACTGACGAACCTGAGGTTCGCAATCTGCAGGCGCGCCTGCAGCAATCATGGCCTGACGGACTTTTTCTGAGAGAAGAGCCTGAATATTCACCGGAATACCTTACGTTTAAGACGCGGGGTGACTGTGCCCGCACCAGTTTAAGAATTTAGGGCGGGAGTATACTGCAAATGCCCGTTTGCGTCAGCATTGGCGCATGCCGTCGCTGCTCTGAAATTGCCTTAACATAATGAGGCATCTCTGTTCATGGCGCGTTGACGACAATCAGCGGTTGGTTGCCGCCCCGCAACAGAGTAAATTAACGGCTTTGAAAATGAAGAAGAGTATTCCAAATGGCGAACTGGCAATCTATTGACGAACTGCATGATATTTTGGCGGATTTACCGCGTTTTACGCTGGCGTTAACGGCACTTTCTACTCGCCTCGGTCTGGATCTGGCGCCCCTTGAGGCCGACCATATCTCTCTTCGTTGTCATCAGAATGCAACCGCAGAACGCTGGCGCCGTGGGTTTGAGCAGTGCGGCGAACTCCTGTCGGAAAACATCATCAACGGCAGACCGATCTGTCTGTTCAAATTGAAGGCGCCTGTGTGCGTCGGACATTGGCGATTCAGTGTTGTGGAATTGCCGTGGCCGGGTGAAAAGCGCTACCCGCACGAAGGCTGGGAACATATTGAAATTGTGCTGCCTGGCGAACCGGAAACGTTGAACGCCCGGGCGCTGGCGCTGCTTTCTGACGATGGCCTAAGCCAGCCGGGGATTTTCGTGAAAACCAGTTCGCCCAAAGGCGAGCACGAACGTCTGCCAAACCCAACGCTGGCGGTGACGGATGGCAAGGTCACCATCAAGTTTCACCCGTGGTCGATTGAAGCCATTGTGGCAAGCGAGCAGTCAGGGAATTGAGTTTGTGAGCATCTGCGGCGTTTAGCGTTAACAGGCATGGCATGATAAACGATTCTGAAAAAGGAGTGAGTATGGCGTTGCTCGAGATTTGTTGTTACAGCATGGAGTGCGCGTTAACCGCGCAGCAAAACGGTGCCGATCGGATCGAGTTGTGTTCTGCGCCGAAAGAGGGCGGATTGACGCCATCGCTCGGTGTTCTGCGTTCGGTTCGTCAACACGTGACGATTCCCGTGCATCCGATTATTCGCCCGCGCGGCGGTGATTTTTGTTATACCGACGGTGAGTTTGCCGCCATGCTGGAAGATGTGCGCACGGTCAGAGAATTGGGTTTCCCTGGACTGGTGGTGGGCATTCTGGACGTGGACGGTAACGTGGATATGCCGCGAATGGAAAAAATAATGGCCGCTGCCGGGCCGTTGGCCGTGACATTTCATCGTGCCTTCGATATGTGCGCTAATCCATTAAATGCGCTTAAGAATCTGGCGGATTTGGGTGTGGCGAGAGTGCTGACATCCGGGCAAAAATCTGACGCACTGCAAGGTTTATCAATAATTATGGAACTAATTGCACACGCCGATGCTCCAATAATTATGGCCGGAGCAGGGGTTCGTGCAAAAAATTTGCAGGATTTCCTGAATGCAGGTGTCAGGGAAGTACACAGTTCTGCCGGAACCCAGGTTGCCTCGCCAATGCGTTATCGCAATCAGGGACTGTCGATGTCAGCGGATACGCAAGCGGATGAGTTTTCCCGCAGTGTGGTTGACGGGGCGGCGGTTGCAGAGATGAAAGGAATCATTGTTCGCCATCAGGCCAACTGATTTTTACCGTTGCATCATGTCGCCCAATATGATGCTTGCTCGTACCAGGCCCCTGCAATTTCAACAGGGGCCTTTTTTTATGCATTGAAAACCCCCAGCTAGGCTGGGGGTTCCGTAAAGCTTTCAGCTTTGAGCCAGTT
>NZ_NRDO01000005.1 GCF_010231475.1 Citrobacter sp. NCU1
GACAATAGCGCAGCGGAGTCCGTTTTTTTGCAGTTGCAGGCCGCACAGTAATCCGGCGAGACCTCCGCCCATAATGACCGTATCAAATTTCATTCTGCTGCTCCTTCCCCTTCTCCATACCGCATAATCCCTGATAAACCCAGCGGGTGAATTCACTCTCGCGCAGCGCATCACCCCAGGCGATAGGCTGTACCCCTTTCCAGCGTTCATTGAGGAATTGAGAAAGCTGGGTGATAGATTGCGCGGCGGTGGTGACATTAAAGCGTTGTAGCAGGCCGGCGGCGCGACAGGCGCACAGTTCGCCCTGGCAGGTTCCCATCCCGACCCGGGTCCGGCGACGTAAATCCAGCAGGCTGTTCACGGTTAAATTTTCGACCGCATACTGAACTTCTCCCGCCGTGACCGCTTCGCATTCACAGACCAGACTGCGATGCTGACGCCCTTCACTTAGCCATGCTGGCGTGCGATCGCCGTGGCGATACACGGCAGAGCCGCGCAACGGCGCTGGCAGGGAAATGATGCGGCGTAGCGTATTTTCAGTGGGTTCCTGCGAGCCGGGCAGCGCAGTTTGCGCTGTAACGCAGGGACGGCTGTTGCCCAGTTTGCGGCAAACGGCGTCGGTTGCCCATTCTGCCATCAGGCGGTAGGTCATTAGCTTCCCACCGGTAATGGTGATAAACCCGTCCAGACCATCACGTTCGGCGTGGTCAAACAGCACAATGCCACGGCTAACGTTACGCCCGCTCGGATCATCGTCGCTGGCGACCAGCGGTCGTACACCGGAGTAAGCGCGTAGAATGCGCGTTTTCGCCATTACCGGAGCCAGTTTTTCACCTTCACGCAGCAGGATATCAACCTCTTCGGCGGTCACGCGGTTGCTGTCAATATCCTTGTAATCGATGTGCGTCGAGGTCGTACCGATCAGCGAAATGGTATCGCCTGGAACCAGAATATCGGCATCGGATGGTTTCCGGCAGCGGTTGATCACATGCTGGTTAATACGGTGATCCATGATGAGCAGCGACCCTTTCGCCGGAAACATGCGGATACTGAGGTCTGCATATTCAGCGATGCGCTGACCCCAAATGCCGGCGGCGTTCACCACGACCGGCGCGTGTAGAGACTGGGTTTCGCCTGTCAGATGGTTGCGCACATTGACGCCGCACACGGTTGCCCCTTCGCGAATTAAGCCGGTCACTTCGTGCGCCGTCAAAATGGTGGCGCCGTGCTCTTTCGCATCCAGCATGTTGGCGGCGGTCAGTCGGAAAGGATCAACAGTGCCATCCGGCACTTTGACGGCACCGATCAGCGCAGGGTTTACCGCAGGCTCAATGATCCGCGCCTGTTGGGGATCGATCGCCTCAGCACGGATCCCGGCGTCTTCGCAGGCGCGAATAAAGGTCGCCTGAAAAGATAATTCATCTTCTGGCAGGGTAATAAAAAGGCCGTCGGTGGGTTCCACACAATGGCGGGCAACCCTTTTCAGGATCTGATTTTCGCTAATACACTCGCGAGCGGATTCGGCATCCGTCACCGCGTAACGCGCGCCGCTGTGCAGCAGTCCGTGGTTACGACATGTTGCGCCGGTCGCGATGTCATGACGCTCGACTAAGATGACGCGTAATCCGCGTAATGCACAGTCGCGGGCAATCCCTGCACCCGTGGCGCCTCCGCCAATGATAATCACGTCACTTGATTGCGAGTCGCGAGTTTTCATTGTTTTTCCTCATTGTTCGTTTTTTTATCATTTAGCCATATAAAAAATATGGTTTGTTTGATTTCGCGCATAATCGCTCATGATTCGAAATTGAAACGTGATTTCGTGCACCTTTTGGAACATTTGTCATAAGGCTGTAACAATATGTGCTGTAATTCACATTAACGCCATGTATCTTTCCTTAACATCGCGACCACACTGGGAGCAGAGGGGCTGTTTGAACGAACTGCGGTGTCTATCTCAAAACTAAATACGGCCACGGAGGCTACATATGCTAAGTATTTTTAAACCAGCGACGCACAGCACGCGTTTGCCAGCGGCAGAGATTGACCCGACGTATCGTCGGTTGCGCTGGCAAATATTTTTGGGGATTTTCTTTGGTTACGCCGCGTACTATCTGGTACGTAAAAACTTTGCTCTGGCGATGCCGTATCTGGTTGAGCAGGGCTTTTCCCGTGGCGATCTTGGTTTTGCTTTGTCAGGGATTTCCATTGCATACGGTTTTTCAAAATTCATCATGGGGTCAGTTTCTGACCGTTCGAATCCGCGCGTTTTCCTGCCGGCAGGTCTGATTCTGGCGTCGGCAGTCATGTTGTTCATGGGCTTTGTGCCGTGGGCGACGTCAAGTATCGCGATTATGTTCGTCCTGTTGTTCATCTGCGGGTGGTTCCAGGGGATGGGGTGGCCGCCGTGTGGCCGTACTATGGTGCACTGGTGGTCGCAGAAAGAACGCGGCGGCATTGTTTCTGTCTGGAACTGTGCGCATAACGTGGGCGGCGGTATTCCACCGTTGCTGTTCCTGTTGGGGATGGCCTGGTTTAACGACTGGAAAGCGGCACTTTATATGCCAGCGTTTGGCGCAATCATTGTTGCGTTCTTTGCCTTTGCGATGATGCGTGATACGCCGCAATCCTGTGGCTTGCCGTCTATCGAAGAGTACAAAAACGACTATCCGGACGATTACAACGAGAAAGCAGAAGAAGAGCTGACTGCGAAGCAAATCTTTATGCAGTACGTGTTGCCGAACAAACTGCTGTGGTACATCGCGATTGCTAACGTGTTCGTGTATCTGCTGCGTTACGGCATCCTCGACTGGTCACCGACCTATCTGAAAGAAGTGAAACATTTCGCGCTGGATAAATCATCCTGGGCCTATTTCCTTTATGAATATGCCGGTATTCCGGGCACGCTGCTGTGTGGCTGGATGTCGGATAAAGTCTTCCGTGGTAACCGTGGGGCGACCGGCGTGTTCTTTATGACGCTGGTGACTATCGCCACCATCGTTTATTGGATGAACCCAGCGGGTAATCCAGGTGTGGATATGGCGTGTATGATCGTTATCGGCTTCCTTATCTATGGTCCGGTCATGCTGATTGGTTTACACGCTCTGGAACTGGCACCGAAAAAAGCGGCAGGTACGGCGGCAGGCTTTACCGGCCTGTTCGGGTATCTGGGCGGTTCCGTGGCGGCGAGCGCCATTGTGGGTTACACCGTCGACTTCTTCGGTTGGGACGGCGGTTTCATGGTGATGATCGGCGGCAGCGTGCTGGCGGTTATTCTGCTCGTTGTAGTGATGATTGGCGAAAAACGTCATCACGAAGAACTGACGCTGAAACGCAGCGGGAGCTAATCAAATGAAAATGATGCTAAAGAGTCTGAGCGTTGCGCTGATGATGGCTGGAATGGCGATGGGAAGCAGCGCGGTTGCCGCCGATAAAAGTGACAAAACCGTGATTGCCCATCGCGGTGCCAGCGGCTATTTGCCTGAACATACGCTGCCCGCCAAAGCGATGGCGTATGCACAAGGCGCAGATTATCTGGAACAGGATTTGGTCATGACCAAGGATGACCGTTTAGTCGTTCTCCATGACCATTATCTTGACCGGGTCACCGATGTTGCCGAACGTTTTCCAGACCGGGCGCGTAAAGACGGTCGCTACTACGCCATCGACTTCACGCTGGATGAAATTAAGTCGCTGAAATTTACCGAAGGCTTCGACATTGAAAACGGTAAGAAAGTGCAGAGTTATCCAGGGCGCTTCCCGATGGGGAAATCTGATTTCCGGGTTCATACCTTTGAAGAAGAGATCGAGTTTGTTCAGGGCCTGAATCACTCGACCGGTAAGAACATCGGCATTTATCCGGAAATGAAAGCGCCGTGGTTCCATCACCAGGAAGGGAAGGACATCGCGGCGAAGACGCTGGAAGTGCTGAAAAAGTACGGTTACACCGGTAAGAAGGATAACGTGTATTTGCAGTGTTTTGATGCCGCAGAATTGAAGCGCATCAAGCACGAGCTGGAACCGAAAATGGGGATGGATCTCAACCTGGTTCAGCTGATTGCGTACACCGACTGGAACGAAACACAGCAGAAACAGCCGGACGGCAGTTGGGTTAATTACAACTACGACTGGATGTTTAAGCCAGGTGCAATGAAGCAAGTCGCGGAATATGCTGACGGCATCGGCCCTGACTACCATATGCTGATTGACGAAAAGTCTAAGAAGGGGAATATCCAACTCACTGGCATGGTACAGGACGCCCATCAGAATAAGATGGTGGTGCACCCTTATACCGTTCGTGCTGATCTGCTTCCGGAGTATGCGACCGACGTAAACCAGCTTTACGACATTCTGTATAACCAGGCGGGTGTTGACGGGTTGTTTACCGACTTCCCGGATAAAGCGGTCATGTTCCTGAATAAAAAATAACGGCTCGCGCGGTTAGCGCAGCAAAACTGCACCCCAAAGGTGGAAAGTCCACTGAGTAAGGTGCAGTTTTTTTTGCGTCGACGTTTGCTAATGAATTTGCTGAGTCAGTCGGAAGATAATCATCATTCGAAATGAATTTATGCTGTGAATGAAATTGATCGTGAAGGTCTTGCCCACATTTTCCTCAGAAATCCACTATTCAGCACGAATATCTTAAGATTTACTTAACTTAAACTTTATATTTACCGCCGGAAATAGTATCGGGTCAGAATAACGGGCGGTAGGTATGGCATTGTCAGCAACACACAATGAATTTGAGCGCTGGTGGGCAACGGAAGGGGATTGGGTCGAAGAACCTAACTACCGTCGTAATGGGATGAGTGGTGTGCAGTGCGTGGAGCGTAACGGCAAAAAAGTCTATGTTAAACGCATGACCCAACACCTGTTTCACTCTGTGCGTTATCCTTTTGGTCGCCCGACCATTGTTCGTGAAATCGCGGTAATTAAAGAGTTGAAAAGCGCGGGTGTTATCGTGCCTGAAATCATCTACGGCGAAGCGACAAAGGTCGAGGGTGAGTGGCGTGCGCTGCTGGTCACCGAAGACATGGCAGGGTTTGTCAGTATTGCTGACTGGTATCATCAACATGCCGAAACACCGTATCCTGATGATGTGCGTGAAGCGATGCTGAAAGCCGTGGCAGTCGCCTTTAAAAAGATGCACAGCGTGAATTGCCAACATGGCTGCTGCTACGTTCGCCATATCTACGTGAAAACGGAAGGTACGGTTGAGGCAGGTTTCCTGGATCTCGAAAAAAGCCGCCGTCGTTTACGTCGCCATAAAGCGGCTAATCATGATTTTTCACAGCTGGAAAAGTATCTTGACCCAATCCCGAAAGCGGACTGGGAGCAGGTGAAAGCGCATTACTACGCGCTGTAACGCGCACTACATTCTACATTTCAAGTTCGATATCTCCTCTTGCCTTGCAACAGCAGGGCAAGATTTCCCCAGGTTGCACAAAGGCCAGAGGCTCTGCTATCCAGTCAACCTGACCGGCGACCAGCCGAATTCGGCAGGAACCGCAATAACCTTCCCGGCACTGATACTCAACGTTGACGTTATGCGATTCGAGCGCGGTAAGCAGGGAAGGATGTTCATCCTGGCACAGTAACTGTGTGCCAGTGATGCGAAGCGTCACGCGTCCCATCAGAGCTGGAAGTTGCTCAGATCGTCGGTATCGACTTCGGCGTCGATCTGCCCGACCAGGTAAGAGCTGACTTCGACTTCCTGCGGCGCAACCTGCACGTTATCCGAAACCAGCCAGGTGTTGATCCACGGGATCGGGTTTGAGCGCGTTTTAAAAGGCAGATCCAGACCAACCGCTTGCATACGAATATTGGTGATGTACTCAACGTACTGGCACAGAATATCTTTATTCAGGCCGATCATTGAGCCGTCGCGGAACAGATAATCCGCCCACTCTTTTTCCTGCTGCGCGGCCAGCACAAACAGGTCATAGCACTCTTGCTGACACTCCTGGGCAATTTCCGCCATTTCCGGATCGTCAACACCGCTGCGCAGCAGGTTCAGCATGTGCTGAGTGCCAGTGAGATGCAGCGCTTCATCACGCGCGATCAGACGAATGATTTTGGCGTTACCTTCCATCAATTTGCGTTCTGCAAAGGCAAAAGAGCAGGCAAAGCTGACATAGAAACGGATAGCTTCCAGCGCGTTAACGCTCATCAGGCACAGGTACAGCTGCTTTTTCAGCGCTCGCAGGTTCACCGTGACGGTTTTGCCGTTGACGTTATGCGTGCCTTCGCCCAGCAGATGCCAGTAGCTGGTCATTTCAATCAATTCATCGTAGTAATGCGAAATACCTTCCGCACGTTTCTGAATCTGCTCGTTAGTGACGATGTCGTCAAAAACAACGGCCGGCTCGTTAACGATATTACGAATAATATGGGTGTACGAACGGGAGTGGATCGTCTCGGAGAAAGCCCATGTTTCTACCCAGGTTTCCAGCTCAGGAATGGAAATAAGTGGCAGGAGCGCCACGTTTGGGCTGCGTCCCTGGATAGAATCCAGCAATGTCTGATACTTCAGGTTGCTGATGAAAATATGCTTTTCGTGATCGGGTAAGGACTGGTAGTCGATACGATCGCGAGAAACGTCAACTTCTTCCGGACGCCAGAAAAAAGAGAGCTGCTTTTCGATCAGCTTTTCGAAGATGTCATATTTTTGCTGATCGTAGCGTGCCACGTTGACCGGCTGACCGAAGAACATCGGCTCTTTGAGCTGGTCGTTTTTCGTCTGTGAAAAGGTGGTATATGCCATTGATGTGAGTCCTGTCGGAGTGTAATGCCGGGTGGCGCTTCGCTGACCCGGCCTACAACGCCTCGAAATGATTTGTAGGCCGGATAAGGCGTTTTACGCCATCATC
This sequence comes from Citrobacter sp. NCU1, assembly GCF_010231475.1. Taxonomy (GTDB): domain Bacteria; phylum Pseudomonadota; class Gammaproteobacteria; order Enterobacterales; family Enterobacteriaceae; genus Citrobacter_D. The sequence goes on from NZ_NRDO01000005.1 coordinate 6,870, forward strand.
CGGCAAAAAATTAAATCTTACATGCGCCGCTTTCGCAGCCATCGTCCTGAATAGACGGCGCCAGATCGTCCTGCGCATCTTCAGCACCGTCGCGGGTGTTGTGATAGTACAGGGTTTTCACGCCAAATTTATAGGCGGTCAGCAGGTCTTTCAACAACTGCTGCATCGGCACTTTACCTGACGGGAAACGTGTCGGGTCGTAGTTGGTATTGGCGGAAATCGCCTGATCGATAAATTTCTGCATGATGCCGACCAGTTGCAGGTAACCGTCGTTATTCGGCATTTCCCACAACAGCTCATACGCGTCTTTCAGCGATTCATAATCAGGTACTACCTGGCGCAGAACACCATCCTTCGAAGCCTTGATACTGACATGACCGCGCGGCGGCTCAATGCCGTTGGTGGCATTGGAAATCTGCGAAGAGGTTTCGGACGGCATCAGAGCGGAAAGCGTGGAGTTACGCAGACCAAAGGTCTTGATGGACTCACGCAGCGTTTCCCAGTCAAGATGCAGCGGTTCATTGGCGACCGCATCGAGATCTTTCTTATAGGTGTCGATCGGCAGGATCCCTTGCGCGTAGGTGGTTTCGTTAAACCACGGGCAGGCACCTTGCTCTTTCGCCAGTTCGTTAGAGGCTTTCAGCAGGTAATACTGAATGGCTTCAAACGTTTTGTGCGTCAGGTTATTGGCGCTGCCATCAGAGTAACGTTTGCCGTTTTTCGCCAGCCAGTAGGCGAAGTTGATCACGCCAATACCCAGCGTACGACGACCCATCGCACCGCGTTTTGCCGCAGGGATCGGGTAATCCTGGTAATCCAGCAGGGCATCCAGTGCACGAACCGCCAATACCGCCAGCTCTTCCAGTTCATCCAGGCTGTTAATTGCCCCCAGATTGAACGCGGAAAGGGTACATAGCGCAATTTCGCCGTTCTCATCGTTGACGTCAGTCAGCGGCTTGGTCGGCAATGCGATTTCCAGACACAGGTTAGACTGGCGTACCGGCGCAACCTGAGGGTCAAACGGGCTGTGGGTGTTGCAGTGGTCAACGTTCTGAATATAGATACGGCCTGTAGAAGCACGTTCTTGCATCATCAGGGAGAACAGCTCAACAGCTTTAACACGTTGCTTACGGATGCTGTCGTCTTTTTCGTATTTGGTGTACAGGCGCTCAAATTCGTCCTGATCGGCGAAGAACGCGTCGTACAGACCCGGGACGTCAGACGGACTGAACAGGGTAATGTCTTCGCCTTTCAGCAGACGGGTATACATCAGTTTGTTGATTTGTACGCCGTAGTCCATGTGACGCACGCGGTTGCCTTCAACGCCACGGTTGTTTTTCAGCACCAGCAGGCTTTCAACTTCCAGATGCCACATCGGGTAGAACAGCGTTGCCGCACCGCCGCGTACGCCACCCTGAGAGCAGGATTTCACCGCCGTCTGGAAGTGCTTGTAAAACGGGATGCAACCGGTGTGGAATGCTTCACCGCCGCGAATCGGGCTGCCCAGCGCACGGATGCGACCGGCGTTGATACCGATACCGGCACGCTGGGAGACATATTTCACAATCGCGCTGGAGGTCGCATTGATTGAGTCCAGGCTGTCGCCGCACTCGATCAGCACACAGGAGCTGAACTGACGCGTCGGGGTACGCACGCCCGACATGATCGGCGTTGGCAGAGAAATCTTGAACGTGGAGACCGCGTCGTAAAAACGTTTGACGTATTCAAGACGAGTTTCACGCGGGTAGTTAGAGAACAGGCACGCCGCGACCAGAATATAGAGGAATTGCGCGCTCTCGTAGATTTCACCGGTGACACGGTTTTGTACCAGGTATTTACCTTCTAACTGCTTTACGGCGGCGTAGGAGAACGTCATATCGCGGTCATGCACGATAAACGAATCCATCTGCTTGAACTCTTCTTCCGTGTAGTCTTCCAGCAGATGATTGTCGTATTTACCCATTTCAACCATTTTAGTCACATGGTCGAACAGTTTGGGGGGTTCAAACTCACCGTACGCTTTCTTACGCAGATGGAAGATAGCCAGACGCGCAGCCAGATACTGATAATCCGGTGCGTCGCGCGAGATCAAGTCTGCAGCCGCTTTGATGATCGTTTCGTGAATATCGGAAGTCTTAATACCGTCGTAAAATTGAATGTGAGAGCGCAGTTCAACCTGAGAAATCGATACGTTATTCAGCCCTTCTGCCGCCCAATCCAGAACTCGGTGGATTTTGTCGAGATTGATGCGCTCTGTACTACCATCACGCTTTGTCACCAGCAGACTCTGATTCATGTTTTACCTGTCCGTGAAAGAAAAAATATCCCCTGGCTTATCCACTTGTGACTAACTCTGTGGATAAATACTATATGTAGGGGTTGGGTGTTAAAAGAAACGCTATATGGTGAGTATTCTAGTAGGGATTCTTTTCAGTACAAGAGTTGATTTTGAGGTTAAATTGAGGTTGCAAAAGGGTAAGAAACGCTAAGTGCGCGTCTTATAAGGCCTGGAGGCCATGTCAATAATTCGCAAAAAAAAATGAAAATTTGATCGAGTGCTGATTTCTTCGGCGAAGAATAAAAAGATTGCGCCTTATGATGCAGCGCAATCTTTATAAGCAGAACTGATAACGTCAGTCGTTTTTTGCCGTTGTATGCAACATGTAGTTAACATCAACGCCTGGGCCTAATTTGAACGAATTGGTGATCGGATTGTAGTGCAGCCCGGTCATGTGGCGTTCTTTGAGGTCAGTCTGATCAACCCAGCCTAACAGTTCAGCGGGTTTAATGAATTTTTTCACATCGTGCGTACCTTTGGGCACCATGCGCAAAATATACTCAGCGCCCACAACGGCCATTAGCCAGGATTTCCCGTTGCGATTCAGCGTGGAGAAAAAGACGTCGCCGCCGGGTTTCACTAACTGCGCGCACGCTCTGACGACCGATTGCGGATCCGGGACATGTTCCAGCATTTCCATACAGGTCACGACATCGTACTGATGCGCATGTTTCGCCGCGTGTTCCTCAACGGTTTCCTGCACGTATTCCACCTGGATACCGCTTTCCAGCGCATGTAACTTTGCCACCTGCAGCGGCTCAAAGCCCATATCGAGGCCGGTGACCGTTGCGCCTTCACGCGCCATGCTCTCTGCCAGAATGCCCCCGCCACAACCGACATCGAGCACCTTTTTACCAAACAGGCCGCCTGAGCGCCCGGTAATGTAGCCCAGTCGCAAAGGATTGATGCGGTGCAGAGGCTTAAATTCTCCCTCAAGATCCCACCAGCGCGACGCGACTGCTTCAAACTTGGCAATTTCTTCATGGTCAACGTTGTGGGTTACCGGGGGTTTTTCGGCATTCATGGGTGCTTCTACTCCTTATTTAGCAAGACGAATGAGTATATCAGCCTGACGGGACGAATAAAGCCTCTCAAGGAGGCAATCCATTTACCTGTATTAGCGTGGTTGTGTTATAATTTGCGACCTTTGAATCCGGGAAACAGTAGAGGGATAGCGGTTAGATGAGCGACCTTGCGAGAGAAATTACACCGGTCAACATTGAGGAAGAGCTGAAGAGCTCCTATCTGGATTATGCGATGTCGGTCATTGTTGGCCGTGCGCTTCCGGATGTCCGAGATGGCCTGAAGCCGGTACACCGTCGCGTACTTTACGCCATGAACGTATTGGGCAATGACTGGAACAAAGCCTACAAAAAATCTGCCCGTGTCGTTGGTGACGTAATCGGTAAATACCATCCCCACGGTGATTCCGCGGTGTATGACACCATTGTTCGTATGGCACAGCCCTTTTCGCTGCGTTATATGCTGGTGGATGGTCAGGGTAACTTCGGTTCTATCGACGGTGACTCTGCTGCGGCGATGCGTTATACGGAAATCCGTCTGGCAAAGATTGCCCATGAATTGATGGCCGATCTGGAAAAAGAGACGGTAGATTTCGTAGACAACTATGACGGCACGGAAAAAATTCCTGACGTCATGCCGACCAAAATTCCTAACCTGCTGGTGAACGGTTCGTCCGGTATCGCCGTTGGTATGGCGACCAATATCCCGCCGCACAACCTGACGGAAGTGATCAACGGCTGTCTGGCGTATATCGACGATGAAGACATCAGCATTGAAGGGCTGATGGAACATATTCCCGGCCCGGACTTCCCGACAGCGGCAATCATCAATGGCCGTCGCGGCATTGAAGAAGCCTATCGTACCGGTCGCGGTAAAGTGTACATTCGCGCGCGTGCGGAAGTTGAAGCTGACGCAAAAACCGGTCGCGAAACCATCATCGTTCATGAAATCCCGTATCAGGTGAACAAAGCTCGCCTGATCGAAAAGATTGCTGAACTGGTGAAAGATAAACGCGTTGAAGGTATCAGCGCGCTGCGTGACGAGTCTGACAAAGACGGCATGCGCATCGTGATTGAAATCAAACGCGATGCGGTTGGGGAAGTGGTACTGAATAACCTCTATTCCCAGACGCAGCTGCAGGTCTCCTTCGGTATTAACATGGTTGCGTTGCACCATGGTCAGCCGAAGATCATGAACCTGAAAGACATTATTTCTGCGTTCGTGCGCCACCGTCGTGAAGTGGTGACTCGCCGTACTATTTTTGAACTGCGTAAAGCCCGCGATCGTGCGCATATCCTCGAAGCATTGGCGATTGCGCTGGCGAACATTGACCCGATCATTGAGCTTATCCGTCGTGCGCCAACGCCTGCGGAAGCCAAAGCGGCGTTGATCGCGCGCTCATGGGATCTGGGCAACGTGGCTGCCATGCTGGAACGTGCGGGTGATGACGCGGCACGTCCTGAATGGCTGGAGCCGGAGTTCGGCGTACGTGACGGTCAATACTATCTGACCGAACAGCAGGCGCAGGCGATTCTGGATCTGCGTTTGCAGAAACTGACCGGCCTTGAGCACGAAAAACTGCTCGATGAGTACAAAGAGCTGCTGGAGCAGATCGCGGAACTGTTGCACATTCTGGGCAGCGCCGATCGTCTGATGGAAGTGATTCGCGAAGAGATGGAATTAATTCGCGAGCAGTTTGGCGATAAGCGTCGTACTGAAATCACCGCCAACAGCGCGGACATCAACCTTGAAGACTTGATCAACCAGGAAGATGTGGTTGTGACGCTGTCTCACCAGGGTTATGTGAAGTATCAGCCGCTTTCTGAGTACGAAGCGCAGCGTCGTGGCGGGAAAGGTAAATCTGCCGCACGCATTAAAGAAGAAGACTTTATTGACCGACTGCTGGTGGCGAATACGCACGATCATATTCTGTGCTTCTCCAGCCGTGGCCGCGTCTACTCCATGAAAGTCTATCAACTGCCGGAAGCGAGTCGTGGCGCACGTGGCCGTCCGATCGTCAACCTGCTGCCGCTTGAGCAGGATGAACGTATCACCGCGATTTTGCCAGTGACTGAGTTTGAAGAAGGCGTGAAAGTCTTCATGGCGACAGCCAACGGTACGGTGAAGAAAACCGTTCTGACCGAGTTCAATCGTCTGCGTACTGCGGGTAAAGTGGCGATCAAACTGGTCGAAGGCGATGAACTGATCGGCGTGGATCTGACCAGCGGTGATGATGAAGTCATGCTGTTCTCTGCCGAAGGTAAAGTGGTTCGCTTTAAGGAAGCCTCTGTTCGTGCGATGGGTTGCAACACCACCGGTGTTCGCGGTATTCGCTTAGGCGAGAGCGACAAAGTGGTTTCGCTTATCATCCCACGTGGTGAAGGCGCTATCCTGACGGCAACACAAAACGGTTACGGTAAACGTACGGCGGTAGAAGAGTACCCAACCAAGTCGCGTGCGACGAAAGGGGTTATCTCTATCAAAGTCACCGAACGTAACGGTTCTGTTGTCGGTGCGGTACAGGTAGATGATGCCGACCAGATCATGATGATCACGGATGCCGGTACGCTGGTACGTACACGCGTCTCCGAGATAAGCGTGGTAGGGCGTAACACCCAGGGCGTTATCCTCATCCGTACTGCGGAAGATGAAAACGTGGTGGGTCTGCAGCGTGTTGCTGAGCCTGTTGATGATGAAGAACTGGATTCAATCGACGGTAGCGCCGCAGAAGGGGACGATGATATCGCTCCGGAAGTGGAAAGCGACGATGACGTCTCAGACGCAGACGATGCTGACGACTCTGCGGAAGATGCTGACGAGTAATCACCTTGAAATGCAAAGGGCCGGAATTCCGGCCCTTTTTCGTTTAGTTCATCCGTTCAACAATCATCGCGATCCCCTGACCACCTCCCACGCACAGCGTTGCCAGTCCCAATGTTTTATCGTGCGCCTCCAGGCTGTGAAGCAGCGTGACCAGAATCCGCGCGCCACTGGTACCGATAGGGTGTCCGAGTGCGATAGCGCCGCCGTTGATATTCACTTTCTGAGGATCGAATCCAAGGACTTTTCCCACCGCGAGGAACTGCGCGGCAAATGCTTCATTGGCTTCGATGAGATCGATATCAGAAAGCTGGAGCCCACTCTGTAGCAGCGCTTTTTGGGTGGCAGGAACCGGCCCCATCCCCATCAATGCGGGTGCGACGCCGCCGCTGGCATACGCTTTAATACGCGCGAGAGGCTTCAGCCCCGCCGCCAGGGCGGCAGATTCTTCCATTACCACCAGCGCCGCGGCGCCATCGTTGATCCCCGAGGCATTACCGGCAGTCACGGTACCTTGTTTGTCAAAAGCGGGACGTAACGCAGCGAGTCCTTCTGTCGTTGTTTCGGCTTTCGGAAATTCATCACGGTCAAAAACCAGCGTTTTCTTGCGTGATGTGATGCTGACGGGGACGATCTCTTTCTGAAACGCTCCGTTTTCAATCGCCGTGACGGCTTTACGCTGCGAGTGGAGAGCCAGTTCGTCCTGCATTTCGCGGCTGATGCCGTATTCACGAGCGATGTTTTCCGCGGTGATCCCCATATGATAACCGTGGATGGCGCAGAGCAGGCCGTCATGCAAAATAGAGTCGGATAATTGTCCGTCACCGAGGCGATAACCCCAACGGGCTTTTGCATCCAGCAAATAGGGCGCCTGGCTCATGTTCTCCATGCCGCCCGCAATGATGGCCTGTGCTTGTCCTGTCGCAATCGCCTGTGCGGCAAGCGCAACGCTTTTCAGGCCAGAACCACACAGTTTGTTGACGGTAAAACCGCAAACCGTATCGGCAAGACCGCTTTTTAACAGCGCCTGGCGTGCCGGATTTTGTCCCAGACCCGCCTGTAGCACATTCCCCATGATCACTTCGTCAACCCGTTGCGGATCGAGTTGCGCACGTTCAAGCGCGGCTTTGATCGCCGTTACCCCAAGGTCGATGGCGCTGGTGGCTGCCAGCGCGCCGTTAAAGTTGCCAATGGCGGTACGTGCTGCACTGACGATGACACTGTTTTTCATTTTCTGTTCCTTAATGTGAAAGTTTGTCGTCAGAACACGCTCAGGCCAATGACGAATATGAACCCGGAAAAAAGCAGGGCAGTGATGCAGTAACCCATGATGTCGCGCACCCCAAGCCCGGCGATGGCCAGCGCAGGTAGCGCCCAGAAGGGCTGCGCCATGTTCATCCACTGTTCGCCGTAGGCAATCGCCATGACCGACTTGCCAAGATCGGCGCCAAGTGCCTCGGCGGCCGGAAGCACGAACGGACCCTGGATGACCCAGTGTCCGCCGCCTGAGGGCACGGCGAAGTTAATCAGCGCAGAGCTGAAGAAGGTCATGAGGGGGAAGGTGTCTTTGTTGGCGACATTGATGAAGAACTCGGTAATCAGCCCGCCGAGTCCTGAGTGTTCCATCATCAACTGGATACCCGCGTAGAAGGGAAACTGAACCAGAATACCTGCGGTACTGCGGGCGGCTGCGCTAACGGCGCGCATGTAGGCCATAGGGGTTTTGTGGAGCAACAATCCGGCAATCAGGAACATCAGATTGACGGTGTTAATCGTGATATTGAAACCTTTATCTGCAAAGTCGAATGCCAGGTAAGCAATGCCCATCGCACCGATGATCAGCGCCAGAATACGACTCTCTTCGAGACGTTCAGACGGCGGGGCATCTGCCGGTAATGTTTTCTGATAATCCGCATCTTCCTGCAACAATGAGGGATCGACGGAGATGACATCAGACGGTTTTGGCATCATCAAACGGGTGATGAACGGCATCACCACGATAAGACTCAACGTAATGAAAATATTGAACTTAGTGAAAATGGTGTCACCGACCGGAATTAAACCTGCAATATGTTCGACCGGGTTACCTGGCGTCGCGGCGAGCAGCGGCATTGAACCAGAGAGACCGCCGCCCCAGGTGATAAAGCCGATATAGGCGCAGGCAATGAGCAGGGGATAATCGGAACCGGGCACCCGGCGGGCGACTTCACGGGCAAACATCGCCCCCACCACCAGACCAAAACCCCAGTTGATGACGGACGCGACCGCCCCAAAGAACGTCACCAGCATCACCCCCTGTGCGGGGGTTTTGGCGACGGAAGCGACCGTTCGCAGTAAGCTTTTAACCGGTCCGGAACTGGCCAAAGCATGACCCGTGACAATGATCAACGCCATCTGCATCCCGAATGCCAGCAGGTTCCAGAAACCGTCGCCCCAGAACTTGACCATCTTGATGGGTGTTTGCGGCGTTAGCCAGAGCGCAATCCCAAACGTCAGCAGCGTCAGCAACATGGCGAAGATCAGCGGATCGGGAAGCCAGCGGCTGACAAAGCGCGTCATAAAGCGTGAGATACGACCTATCATGCATCACCTCGTTGGATTATCAGGTTGGCTGCAACGTCAAAATGCGCTTCGGTTTTCGCGCGAAGCGTGGAGAGGTTGCATTCTTCAGCGATTTCGGTGAGCCACATTTTGCCGTCGATGAAACGAAAGACGGCGAGCTCAGTCACCAGCATATGTACCGCATGCTGGGCGGTTAGCGGCATGGTGCAGTAACGCAGAATTTTGGCTGAACCGTCTTTCGCACAGTGTTCCATGGCAATGATCACTTTGCGCGCGCCAGTCACCAGATCCATCGCGCCCCCCATACCGGGCACCAGTTTGCCGGGAACGACCCAGTTGGCGAGGTTGGCTTGTTCATCCACCTGCAATCCGCCGAGGACGCAGGCATCAACGTGACCGCCGCGAATCAATGCAAACGACATTGCGCTATCAAACATCACTGCGCCGGGCAAAATGCCGCACGGTTGCCCGCCAGCATTCACTAAATCTGGATGGGCAGTGGTAACGGGACCCAGCCCAAGAAAACCGTTTTCTGATTGCAACGTGATGTGGATATCGGCGGGAAGATAATTGGCGACCAGCGTAGGTAGACCAATCCCCAGGTTAACAACATCTCCATCACAAAGTTCTTGCGCCACGCGGCGCGCAATACGCTGTTTAGCATCCATGATTAACACTCCTGTGGCATAACGATGTGGTCGATAACCGCGCCTGGGGTGACAATCTGGTCCGGCAGGAGATCGCCTGTTGCGACCAGTTTGTCAGGTTCCACCAGTGTGATATCGGCGGCGAGCGCAATCAGAGGGTTAAAATTGCGGGCGCTGAGTTGATAGGTCAGGTTGCCGAGGGGGTCGGCGCGGTGGGCGCGGATCAGCGCCAGATCGGCACGTAGCGGACGCTCAAGCAGCCACTTTTTTCCGTCGAGCGTCATGGTCTGTTTACCGTCTTCTACCACAGTACCGACGCCCGTGGGGGTCAGAAAACCGCCCAGACCCGCTCCGCCACAGCGGATTTGTTCTATCAGGGTTCCTTGTGGAACCAGCAGTACCTCCATTTCTCCGGCAATCATTCGCCGACCTGTTTCGGGGTTGGTGCCAATATGCGAGGCGATGACTTTACGCACCCGGCCATTGACAATAAGCGGGCCAATACCGGTATCAACAAAGGCGGTATCGTTGGCGATTAGCGTGAGATCTCTGACGCCGGAATCAAGGAGAGCCTCGACCAGACGGGGCGGGGTGCCAACCCCCATAAAACCGCCAACCATGATGGTCATGCCGTCACGAAAGAAAGCGGGTACGTCCTGTAAGGTAATCAGTTTTGTTTTCATTATGTTTCCCTTTTGCATACTCCATGTTGGGTACGCATAGGGAATAGCAAGCGGAATGCCAGAAGCGTGCAATAATGAAAATATTAGTTAACGTATTAATTATGAAGGTTTATTTTTTAGTGGGTGGGGGTTTGAGTCGAGGGGGAATATGCAGAATTTTGCGCACTGTGCAAAATTCTGCATAGCAGATTCAGGTATCAGCTATCTGCCGGGTCAATATCATACTCCTGAAGTTTGTACATCAGGGCGCGTCTGCTGATCCCCAGCATAAGGGCGCTGCGTGTACGGTTTCCCTCTTGTTGTTCAAGCACTTCAACGATAATGCGTTTTTCTTCGCGCTTGATCTCTTCTTTCAGGTTGCGCTCTCCCGGTTGGGGCGCTTTGAGTTCGCTGGCGGGACTGACAGGCTGGCGAAACTGAGCGGGTAAATCGTCAGCAAAAATAACCGCTCCAGTATTCATGATGACCGCACGCTCAATCACATTCGATAACTCGCGGATATTCCCCGGCCACGGCCATGCACTGAGTCTCGACATTGCCGTAGGGTCGATCTCTATAATATCGCGTTGATTTTCTGAGCTAAATTTTTGTAAAAAGTGGTTGGCGAGTAAGGGGATATCTTCCCGGCGCTCTTTTAAGGGCGGTAGCATCAGATGAATCACATTTAATCGATAAAACAGATCTTCGCGGAAGGCGCCTTCTTTTACCATCGCGTGGAGATCGCGATTGGTGGAGGCAATAATACGAATATCGACCTGAATGGTTTGATGCCCGCCAATGCGTTCAAACTCTCGTTCTTGCAAAATACGCAGCAGCTTGGCTTGTAGGACGAGCGGCATTTCACCGATTTCATCAAGTAATAACGTTCCCTGATGAGCACGTTCAAACAGCCCCTGGCGTAATGTTTGCGCGCCGGTAAATGCCCCTTTTTCATGGCCAAACAGTTCGCTTTCCAGTAACGATTCCGGCAGCGCGGCGCAGTTGATCTTGATGAACGGTCCGTTAGCCCGGCGGGAATTATAGTGGAGCGCACGGGCGATCAGCTCTTTCCCCGTTCCACTCTCCCCACTGATCAGCACGCTGGCCTGAGAGAGGGCGATTTTCGCCGTATCTTTGCAGATATCCATCATGACCGGGCTGTTGGTCAGGATATGTCCCCACTGCCAACTGCTACTCAGCGCTTTGTGGAGGCTGCGGATTTCTTGCTTCATCGCCTGGAGTTGAAGCGCACGCTGAATGACTAAAGTGAGCTCATCCAGGTCGAAGGGTTTTATGACATAATCAAATGCGCCGCTGCGAAGCGCTTCGACGGCTGTCTCTACTTCAGCGTAGGCCGTCATCAGAATGATGGGGATCCGGGGCTGCTGGGCTCTCATGATTTTCAGCGCTTCGATACCGCTCATTTCCGGCATACGGATATCCATCAGTACCACGTCCGGCTCTATTTCTTTAAAGCATTGCAGTGCGGCCTTGCCGTTGCTGGCACAGTGTGTTTCATGCCCTTGTAGCGAAAAAGCGGTGGTCAGCATACGGCGAACATTGTCTTCGTCGTCAACAATGAGAACTCGGTAGGTGGATTTCATTCAGAGACGGTTCCCTGCGGATTAATCGGTAAAATAAGCGTAAAAATCGCCCCACAGCCTGGCATGCTGGCAACGCGGATATCGCCCTGATGCGCATTGATGATGCGCTGGCTAAGCGCCAGCCCAAGACCTGTTCCTGAGGCTTTCGTCGTGAAAAAGGGATCAAATATCTTTTTCTGCATTGCGATATCAATACCGCAACCATTGTCTTCAACCGTCACCGCCTGTTGTGACGCCGTGTACTGCCAGGTGCGAATACGAATTTCCCCCCGGGTGCCGATCGCCTGAACGGCATTAATTAAGATGTTGAGGAGCACCTGTTTGAGCAATTCACGATCCGCAACTATCGGCGACAGTTGGTTATCTAAGTCCATGTGGAAGGAAATCCGCGCCTGAACGCCAGCGGTTTGGACCAGGATAAGCGTCTCTTCGACCAACGCGTTGAGAGCGATCTGTTGCCATTGACTCTGGCGGGGGCGGGACAAATCTAACAGCTGTTGGATGACTTTATTGATGGAGTCGATTTCATTGAGCACAACCCCGAGGTACTCCTGGTGCTGAGGCTCAGTGATCTGCTGGCGGATAATTTGCACATAGCCACGGATGGCGGTTAGCGGGTTGCGCACTTCATGCGCCACGCCCGCCATCAATTCTCCCAGCGTGGCAAGTCTTTCCGTTTGTGCCTGCCGACGTTGTTGCTCTTTGCGGGCCGTCAAGTCGGAGAAAATGACCAGGGCGCCGATTAACTCTCCCCAGGCATTATGAATTCGGCTGGTGGTGACGCGGATCTCAATGGTGCGATCGCGGGCGGGGAAACTGATCTCCTGGGCCAGATGCTCCGTTCCGTGTGCAAGGGTATCGAGTACCGGACTGTAAAATTGCGAGTGCGTAAACAGGCTGGCATACGATTTACCCACCAGCTCCTGTTGCTTATAGCCTGTAATTTGTTCTGCGGCCGGATTGATCGTGATGACGTCGCCTTGTCTGTCGATGGCGATAACGCCGTCGGCGGCGTTTTCAATGATCAGATCATTAAGGGTTTTGGTCTCCCGCAACGTTTGCGCCAGCGCGTTGACACTGTGGCTGATTTGCCCCAGTTCGCCGGGAAGAGAGGGGAGACGCATGTGGCTATTTTGCGCAAGGAGCGACAGGCCATCGGTAATAATACCGATGTTAGCGCTGAGCCGCCGTGAAAAAAAGATGATAAGCAACAGGCTACCGATCAGGCCTGCGGCCAACACCGTGATGATCCTGACATCCATTTTCCACGCTTGTCGGCGAATGTCTTCGGTCAGTTCGTTGGCCCAGATATAGCCGAGAACGTTACCGTTGCGCTCAATGGGGATCATGGAGTTAAGGATATCTCCCCGCACCTGCTTTCCTGAGTACACCAGCGCAGAATGGCGACTCATGACCTCGCGGCCAGGGTGGTCGGGTGATATTGTGATGCCGACATTATGCTGATAAAGCGCCGAGGGCGCATAGGTGATCACGGCGTCTAACGCCTGGTTGTAATAGCCTGCGCCAATTCCGGGAAACGCGGCAGTAATACGTTCGGTGATGGGACCTAACTCAGCATTAAGCGCGCGAATGCGTTCCTCGCGTGGCAGTTCAGTATAGAGGTTAAAACGATCGCCTAATGCATCGTCAAGCAGGCTTAAGACAGCCGACAGTTTTTTCTCTTTTTCGGACAATACTGCTGAACGGCCTTCAGTTTCTACGATATAACCAATAGAAACAGTGGGTATAATGACCATCAATATGGCTACCAGGATCATCTGGTTTCGCAAGCGACGTGGGTATAAGCGGCGAATTACCCATTGTAGATAGCGCATGCTGAATTCCATGTTGTGTTTTTCAGGCAAACGCCGATTATCGGTGATTAGGGCGCACGTTTCTCAGCGGTGCATCATATTCCCGTCATGCGAGACCATTGCGACGTCGGTCATTTACCGCTACCTTAATCACACTCTATTTACACCCTGAGGCGGAGCTTCGCCCTTTTGAAATACCTTGCTTCCTTCCGCACAACTCTGAAAGTGTCGCGCTACCTGTTCAGGGCGTTGGCGTTATTAATCTGGCTTTTGATTGCGTTTGCTTCGGTGTTTTACATCGTGAATGCGTTGCATCAGCGAGAGTCAGAAATTCGCCAGGAGTTTAACCTCAGTTCCGATCAGGCCCAGCGCTACATTCAGCGTACCTCAGACGTTATGAAAGAACTGAAGTATATTGCTGAAAATCGCCTTACGGCGGAAAACGGCGTGATGTCTTCGCGGACGCGGGACGAAAAGACCGAAGTGCCCACTTTCGAGCCACTTTTCGCTGACTCCGACTGTGCCGCCATGAGCAACATGTGGCGGGGATCGCTGGAGTCGCTGTCATGGTTTATGCGCTACTGGCGCGACAATTTCTCTGCCGCTTACGACCTGAATCGCGTATTTCTGATCGGTAGCGATAACCTCTGTATGGCGAATTTTGGCCTGCGCGACATGCCTGTTGAGCGTGATGCAGCGTTGAAAGCGCTACACGAGCGTATCGTTAAGTACCGTAATGCACCACAAGAAGAGAGCGGGAATAACCTCTTTTGGATAGGTCAGGGGCCACGGCCGGGCATCGGCTATTTTTATGCGCTGACGCCGGTCTATCTGGCCAATCGTCTGCAGGCGCTGCTGGGCGTTGAACAGCCTATTCGCATGGAAAACTTTTTCACGCCCGGAAGCCTGCCCATGGGGGTAACGATTCTGGATGAAAACGGCCATGCCTTAATTTCGCTCGCCGGTCCGGATGGCACTATCACAGCGGAACCGCGCTGGATGCAGGAACGCTCCTGGTTTGGCTATACGCCCGGTTTCCACGAACTGGTGCTGAAGAAAAATCTGCCGCCGTCATCCCTGAGTATTGTCTACTCGGTGCCTGTCGATCTGGTGCTCGAACATATCCGCATGCTGATCCTTAATGCCATTGTGCTGAATGTACTGGTAGGCGCAGCCCTGTTTACGCTGGCGCGCATGTATGAACGACGGATTTTCATTCCTGCGGAAAGTGACGCTCAGCGACTGGAAGAACATGAACAGTTCAACCGTAAAATTGTTGCCTCCGCACCCGTGGGGATCTGTATTTTGCGCACCATCGACGGCATCAATATCCTCAGTAATGAACTTGCGCATACCTATCTGAACATGCTCACCCACGAGGATCGCCAGAGACTCACGCAAATCATCTGCGGGCAGCAGGTTAACTTCGTGGACGTGTTGACCAGCAATAACACCAACCTGCAAATTAGCTTTGTTCATTCACGCTATCGCAATGAAAACGTGGCGATTTGCGTGCTGGTGGATGTGAGCGCCCGCGTGAAGATGGAAGAGTCGTTGCAGGAGATGGCGCAGGCGGCAGAGCAGGCCAGTCAGTCTAAATCGATGTTCCTCGCCACCGTGAGTCATGAATTGCGCACACCGTTGTACGGAATTATTGGTAACCTCGATCTGCTGCAAACCAAAGAGCTACCGAAAGGGGTGGATCGCCTGGTGACAGCGATGAATAACTCCTCCAGTCTGCTGCTGAAAATCATTAGCGATATTCTCGACTTCTCAAAAATCGAGTCTGAGCAGTTGAAAATTGAGCCACGCGAGTTTTCGCCCCGGGAAGTCATGAGCCACATTACGGCAAACTACTTGCCGCTGGTGGTCCGTAAACAGTTAGGGCTGTATTGCTTTATCGAACCGGATGTCCCGGTCACGCTGAATGGCGATCCGATGCGTCTGCAGCAGGTAATTTCCAACCTGCTCAGCAATGCCATTAAATTTACCGATACGGGCTGCATTGTGTTGCATGTTCAGTGTGACGGCGACTATCTCAGCATTCGGGTGCGCGACACAGGAGTGGGGATTCCGGCGAAAGAAGTGGTGCGTTTGTTCGATCCCTTCTTCCAGGTGGGAACCGGGGTACAGCGGAATTTCCAGGGAACAGGCCTGGGGCTGGCGATCTGCGAGAAACTGATCAGCATGATGGACGGCGATATCGCCGTGGATTCTGAACCCGGAATGGGCAGCCAGTTTACGCTGCGTATCCCATTGTATGGCGCGCAATTCCCTGCGCGAAAAACCGCGGACGATCTTGCGAAAACCCGTTGCTGGCTGGCGGTGCGTAACGCCTCGTTGGCCCATTTTGTGGAATCCAGTCTGGCGCGTAATGGCGTGCAGGTGCTCCATTATGACGGTCAGGAACCCGCACCAGATGACGTATTGATAACCGATGACGCGCTGGAGCAACCGTGGCAGGGGCGTGCCGCAGTCATTTTCTGCCGTCGTCATATCGGGATTCCGGTGGAAAGAGCGGCAGGCGAGTGGGTGCATAGCGTTGCGTCGCCACACGAATTACCCGCTCTGCTGGCGCGTATTTACAGCATTGAACTGGACAGTGAAGATCCCTCAACGGCGCTGCCGGCACCTGAAAAAGTCGGTGACGCCAATGACGATATGATGATTCTGGTGGTGGACGATCATCCTATCAACCGCCGTCTGCTGGCCGATCAGTTAGGAACGCTGGGATATCAGTGCAAAACAGCCAATGACGGTGTGGACGCCCTGAATGTACTGAGCAAAAACCCTATCGATATTGTGCTGAGTGACGTCAATATGCCGAATATGGATGGCTATCGCCTGACACAGCGTATTCGTCAGTTAGGGCTGACGCTGCCGGTGGTTGGCGTGACAGCCAACGCGCTGGCGGAAGAGAAGCAACGTTGTCTGGAGTCGGGGATGGATAGCTGCCTGTCGAAACCGGTCACCCTGGATGTGTTGCAACAAACCTTGACGCTCTATGCTGAGCGGGTCAGAAAAATGCGGACATAAAAATGCCGGAGGGCGGTTTCGCCTGATCCGGCTTTCCGGTCTGTTATTACCAACGTCTAAACCTGATGGGCATCGCACCATCAGGTCCGTGACGCCAAATCATCAGCAATCTTTGTCGGACGGGCTCAGCGTGACTGAAGAGAGGTAATTCAGCAGCGCGATATCGTTCTCAACGCCCAGCTTCATCATCGCCGATTTCTTCTGGCTACTGATGGTCTTAATGCTGCGGTTTAGCTTCTTGGCAATCTCCGTGACCAGGAAACCTTCGGCGAACAGACGCAGAACTTCACTCTCTTTCGGTGACAAACGCTTGTCACCGTAGCCGCCCGCGCTGATTTTCTCCAGCAGACGAGAAACGCTTTCCGGGGTGAATTTTTTGCCTTTTTGCAGCGCGGCCAGCGCTTTTGGCAAGTCGGTTGGGGCACCTTGTTTCAGGACAATGCCCTCAATGTCGAGATCCAGCACGGCGCTCAGGATCGCCGGGTTGTTGTTCATGGTCAGAACAATGATCGACAGGCTCGGGAAATGGCGTTTGATATATTTGATCAAGGTGATCCCGTCGCCGTATTTATCTCCTGGCATGGAGAGATCGGTGATCAAAACATGTGCATCCAGTTTAGGGAGATTGTTGATCAGTGCTGTGGAGTCTTCAAATTCGCCGACAACATTCACCCACTCGATTTGTTCAAGTGATTTGCGAATACCGAACAGTACAATCGGATGGTCATCGGCAATAATTACGTTCATATTGTTCATGTATTGGGCTACCTTGCTACAGCAAGCTTTTGACATAGGTGTCAATGTCGCTGATGTATTTTTCTATACCTGGAGCATCTTTCTCACGAATAAGATGTTCCAGCGTTTCACATAACTGCTTGCCGGGTACCAGATTAAGCATGGCAAACACCCCTTTCAGGCGGTGGGCCGTTTGGGCCAGCGCAGCAAAATCGCTGGTTTCCGCCTCAGTATACAACCTCTTAACATCATCCGGTACTGTGTCTACAAATAGCGCGTAATAACCGCTGGCATGAAGTTCGGCGTTTTCATCTCCTCCCAGAGGGGACTCAGGGATCTCTTCCTGCGCCAGTTGCTCTTCGATAAGTTGTAAGACAGCTTCCTGCATAGCATTGCTCATATTAAAGTTGACGCGCAGTTGGCCTGGGCCGATTTTTCGCACGCCTGACTCATCATCGCTTAAAAGCAAGCCTGAGGCAGTAAGATTAGACGGATTATCCGTTAAAAAGAGATCATATTCTTGACTTACCAGCCGTTCGTCCGGCGTGAGGCACGTCGCTCCCCAGTTTTCCAGTTGGCGAACAACAATGTTACGCACGTCGTTAGAGGTGACATCTACCATCACACAAACGTCATCAAGCAGGCGCTCTTCGACGTCAGCATGCTGGTCATGCGGCGTCATTTTTACATGGACGGTATAGCGCGTGCCGAGCGTTTCCCGCGTTTTGATGTTCAAATGACCGCCGAGTTTGCGGGCTAATTGATCGCACAACCAGAAGGTGAGCGGGTTCGCTTTGCCGTAACGGTCGCTCTGCGTTTCATTAATATACGGGAAATGCAGATTATCAATTTCATTCGGCGCCACACCTTCACCGGTATCGAGAATGCGGAAGGTCAGGCGTTCTTCTGCGGACTCGTCCTGATCAACTTCGAGAGTGATTTTGCCAATCTGTGTCGTGGTAACGGCGTACTGGATGAGCAGCAGCAAAATCCGGCGCAAAGCGTCGCGATCGCCACGGCGCTCGTCGCTGGCGCTAAGATGATTATTGATCAACAGTTGCAGGCCTTTGCGCTTAATCACCGGCAGGACCTCCGGTACCACTTCATCGATCAGCGTCTGAATCGAGAACAGTGTCGGTTCACTCTTCCAGCTATCATTCTCCAGAATGTTCGCGAGTTGAATTTCGTCCACCATACGTACCAGCACATCAGCCTGATTAGCCAGTTTTTGGCTGTCAGGTGTATTCAATGCGGCGGCATTAACCGCCAGCATACGTACCGGTTCTTTCAAGGCCGCGCCGATATTCTGCATAAATGTGGCACGGCCCTGTTGGTTTTTCTCATACAACCGCTGCGCCTGCTTAAGTTTCTTATTAACCAGCACCTCGCGATCCTGATCACGAATGATAAAGATCTGTGTTCGAGGCGCAATTTGGCTACGAAACAGGCGAATTTCATACAGCTCGTTATTGATGGTGGCCTGAATGACCCCCTGATGCTGTTCCGCCATGCTGGTGATGTTCTGCAAATTTAAGTGCGGCAGCAGATGATCGGCAATTTTATTGCTGATCACCGTCCGATTGGCTTCCTGGTCATGAACCAACAGACCGAGCGGTAACAGGGAGACGATCTCTTCATTTATTGCACGCAGAATACGCAGTTCATTATTGGCCGCTGTATTGGGTGCAACGTCCGTCGAGCGGCCGGGCTGATGGCGGAAGGTTGTGTAACCAAATAACGCCAGCGCGAGCAGGCCAATATTGAGCAGCAACGGCAGCAGGATATTTTGCAGCGTATCAAGCAACAGCGTCCCGAAAGGTACCAGCCACACCAGACGCATGTCCGTTGAGTTCAGGGCGGATGAAATCTCAATTTTTGCGCTGTTGAAACTGATGCTGACGCTATCTGGCGACTCTTTTTCATTATTATGTACCGTCGTTGGCGTTGCGTCGGGCTCAAGACGGAAGCTATCCAGCGGCATGCCGGGCGGGATCAGATCGTTAATGGGCAGATCGAATGCGACTACGGTCGCCAGATGCCCGGGTTGGTTAAAGGTGGTGCGTAACGTAAAGTAATGGCCATTTTGCCATGTCAGATGACGCAGAGAAGAGAAGCTTTCTCTTTCATCAAGCGCGTTTGCCTGCTGCAACATTTCCGCGCGTCGTGAGTCGACGATATTGCCAATGGTCGACTCTTTAAAGCCGGACGCGAGATCTTTAAGCGGTAACGTAGAGATGAGGATTAAGCTATTGTCCTGCCCGTTCAGGTAATACATGGACCACGGTACTGTCTCGGCACCCCACAACGTATCCAGATAGGTTGAAATACGTTGGGTCATTTCCAGCGTTGAGCTGTCATGGGAGCCAAAAATAAGGGCCTCGGTCTTACGACGCGGTTTCTCCAGATAGTAGACGTCTTGTTTCAGCCGCGTTTCTTGCAGACCTTCCCCCGTTGAAGGGTTCGCTGTTGCGGCGATGTTGTCATAAATCTGCCACGTTACGTAGCGCCAGGTATCAACCCTCTTATGCAGTGCATGAGTAATGTCGACAATCTGATAGCTCTTATCTTTCAACCAGGCATTCACAGCGCTTTGCACCATAACACCCATCGTCACCAGCAACACAATGATCAGTAATAAGAAGAAACGGGTAATGCTTCCCGGCAGCAGGGAGAATCGGGTAGAAACCGTTGTGTCAGTCTGACGCATTCGTGTTTATGACCTGTTAACAAGGCGAAAGGGGATAGGGCAGTATAAAGGGTAATGTGTGAATTTCCAGACTCTCGCCTCTTACAAACGCCGCATTTCTGTCTACCTGAGGGGGATCCCTTCTTACCGCATAAATATGTACATCGCATGAAATGAGGTACACATATTTAGGAAAATACTGAAAAATGTAGCATTAAATAGCAAGAAAATATTTTTGACGTTAATTCCGCGCGAATGTGGAAGTAAGTGCTGAATTTCAATAATTCTTTTTATCCGATAGCACAATGTAGAGGGATGTAGTGTAAAGAAGGGTAAAAAAAAACCGAATGCAGTGCATTCGGCTGAAATAGGGGTAAACAGACATTCAGAAATGAATGACGGTAATAAATAAAGTTAATGATGATAGCGTGTTTATTTTAATGGCCAGCGAGTATTTTGTTTTATCATTCAGTGCTATGGGGTTTTGTTGGGTAATGTCCTGAATTTAAAGTAAAAAATAAATCATCTTGTTAGTTTGTGCTTATTTTTATCATTTTCCTATTTTAAAAAAGTTCCATGAAATTAACATTTTGAAACATCTGTATGGATAAATGAAACATTTTAAAAGTTTTAGTATCATATTCGTGTTGGATTATTTTGTCATTTTGAGGAGAATGAAGTTGCCGACTGGTTAATGAGGGTTAACCAGTATGCAGTGGCAATAAAAAAAGCAAATAAAGGCATATAACAGAGGGTTTACAAAATGAAAGTTAAAGTACTGTCCCTCCTGGTACCGGCTCTGCTGGTAGCGGGTACCGCGAATGCGGCTGAAATTTATAACAAAGACGGCAACAAATTAGATCTGTACGGTAAAGTCGACGGTCTGCACTATTTCTCCGATGATGACAGCGTTGATGGCGATCAGACCTACATGCGTCTTGGCTTCAAAGGCGAAACCCAGGTCAATGATCAACTGACCGGTTACGGCCAGTGGGAATACCAGATTCAGGGTAACACCTCTGAAAACCAAAATGATTCCTGGACCCGTCTGGCGTTTGCGGGTCTGAAATTCGGTGATGCAGGTTCATTCGACTATGGTCGTAACTACGGTGTGGTTTACGACGTGACCTCCTGGACCGACGTTCTGCCGGAATTCGGCGGCGACACCTACGGTTCTGACAACTTCATGCAACAGCGTGGTAACGGCTTTGCGACCTACCGTAACTCTGACTTCTTCGGCATGGTTGATGGCCTGAACTTCGCTATTCAGTATCAGGGTAAAAACGGTGGTCCGAGCGGTGAAGACCAAACTAACAACAGCCGTGAAGCTCTGCGCCAGAATGACGAAGGGGTAGGCGGTTCTATCACTTATGATATCGGTGAAGGCTTCGGTATCGGTGCGGCGGTTTCTGGTTCTAACCGTACCCATGATCAGAACGATGGCACTTATATCGGTACCGGCTCTCGTGCTGAAACCTATACCGGTGGTCTGAAATATGACGCCAACAACGTTTACCTGGCTGCGCAATACACCCAGACTTACAACGCGACGCGTGTGAGCGGTGAAGGTTGGGCAAACAAAGCACAGAACTTCGAAGTGGTTGCACAGTACCAGTTCGACTTCGGTCTGCGTCCGTCCGTGGCTTATCTGCAGTCCAAAGGTAAAGACCTGGGGACTATCAACGGTCGTAACTACGACGATGAAGATATCCTGAAATATGTTGATGTTGGCGCGACTTACTACTTCAACAAAAACATGTCCACCTATGTTGATTACAAAATCAACCTGCTGGATGACAACAA
Source organism: Citrobacter sp. NCU1 (assembly GCF_010231475.1). Taxonomy (GTDB): domain Bacteria; phylum Pseudomonadota; class Gammaproteobacteria; order Enterobacterales; family Enterobacteriaceae; genus Citrobacter_D. The sequence goes on from NZ_NRDO01000005.1 coordinate 28,600, forward strand.
CTTCACTCGCGATGCTGGTATCAGCACCGATGACATCGTCGCTCTGGGCCTGGTTTACCAGTTCTAATTGTCGGTTTTGTCGACCAAAGGGCCTGCGGGCCCTTTTTTAATGCCTTTATTCCGGCGTACAAACAACGGTTTTTGGTGTACTCTTGCGCGCGTTCGCATGAGGATAATCACGTATGGAAATGACTTTTTTTCGAACAGTCCTGTTGACTGTCACGATCTTTTTTGTGGGGTGCGATAACACTCCAAAACCGGTTAAGCCGGTTCCCGAGGCGCAGGTGCTGGAAGGTAAAACGATGGGAACCTTCTGGCGCGTCAGTGTGGTGGGTGTCGACGCTAAACGCTTCCAGGAACTAAAGGTTCGGATTCAGACCCAGCTTGATGCTGATGACCAACTGCTCTCCACCTATAAAAATGACTCCGCATTAATGCGCTTTAACCAGTCGCAAAGTCTCTCACCCTGGCCCGTCAGTGAAGCGATGGCCGATATTATCACCACCGCGTTGCGTATTGGCGCGAAAACGGATGGGGCGATGGACATTACCGTCGGTCCGCTGGTCAATCTGTGGGGCTTTGGCCCAGAACAACAGCCGGTGACGATCCCAACGGAGGAACAGATTCGTGTCGCAAAAGCTAAAACCGGGCTGGAGCATCTGACGGTTATTGAGCAGGCGCGGCAACAGTATCTGCAAAAAGATATCGCGGGCTTGTACGTTGATCTCTCCACCGTTGGCGAGGGATATGCGGCGGATCACCTGGCGCATCTTATGGAGCAGGAAGGTATCTCCCGCTATCTGGTTTCTGTTGGCGGTGCGCTGAGCAGTCGGGGAATGAATGCCGAAGGGCATCCGTGGCGGGTGGCTATCCAGAAACCGACCGATCAGGAGAATGCGGTACAGGCGATTGTCGATATCAATGGGCATGGCATCAGCACTTCCGGAAGCTATCGCAACTATTATGAACTGGACGGTAAACGCGTATCTCATGTTATTGATCCGCAAACTGGACGTCCTATTGAGCATAATCTGGTGTCGGTGACGGTGATCGCCCCGACGGCGCTGGAAGCCGATAGCTGGGATACCGGGCTGATGGTGCTCGGCACGGAAAAAGCGAAAGAAGTGGTTCGCCGTGAAGGGCTGGCTGTTTACATGATCGTCAAAGAAGACGACGGGTTTAAAACCTGGATGTCGCCGCAGTTTAAGGGTTTCCTCATCAGCGAGAAAAATTAAAAAGCAAGATTGCGGGTTTTCGTTCGATGGTTTGTGGACACACTAAGCACTATGCTTACCGAAGGAGTCCATGATGAAAAATGTCTTACGAGTAAACGATGATCAACGCTGGCAGTCGGTAATGGATCGTGATCCTGCTGCTGACGGCCAGTTTGTCTTTGCGGTGACGACGACGGGGATCTTCTGCAGGCCCTCCTGTCGGGCGAAGCATGCCCTGCGTAAAAACGTCCGTTTTTTCGTCGATGCCCGTGATGCGCTGACCGCCGGGTTCCGTCCCTGCAAACGTTGCCAGCCAGACAAAGAAAATGCTCATCAACAGCGGCTGGATAAAATCACCCGCGCGTGCCATTTGCTGGAACAGGATACGCCCATCACACTGGAGGCTCTGGCGCAGAACGTTGCCATGAGCCCGTTTCATTTACACCGTTTGTTTAAAGCGACGACGGGAATGACCCCGAAAGCGTGGCAGCAGTCCTGGCGTGCCCGCCGTTTGCGTGACGCGCTGGTAAAAGGGGAGTCGGTGACGCAGGCGGTTCTCAACGCGGGTTATCCTGATAGCAGCAGTTATTATCGTAAAGCTGATGAAACATTAGGCATGACGGCGAAGCAGTTTCGTAAAGGCGGCGACAACGTTACCGTTCGCTATGCCATGGCGGACTGTACATTGGGTCGCTGCCTGGTGGCGGAAAGCGAACGCGGGATCTGTGCGATCCTGTTAGGTGACGACGATGCCGGGCTTATCGCCGGACTGCACGAACTGTTTCCCGCCGCACGTGATGAACCTGCCGATGCGGATTTTCAGCAACGGGTACAACAGGTGATTACCAGTATCAACGCCCGCAACACCCCGCTGGCGTTACCGCTGGACATCCAGGGGACGGCGTTTCAGCAACAGGTCTGGCAGGCATTGCGCACCATTCCTTGCGGCGAAACGGTCAGCTATCAGCAGCTCGCCAACGCCATCGGAAAACCGAAAGCGGTCCGTGCCGTCGCCAGCGCTTGTGGGGCAAATAAACTGGCGATAGTGATCCCTTGTCATCGCGTGGTGCGGAGAGATGGCTCGCTTTCTGGCTATCGCTGGGGCGTGGCGCGTAAGGCGCAATTGCTCAAGCGCGAGACGCAATCTGAGGAGTCATGATGCTGGATCTGTTTGCGGACGCTGAGCCCTGGCAAGAGCCGCTGGCACCAGGCGCGGTTATCCTGCGTCGTTTTGCTTTCAGCGCGGCGCAGAGACTGTTGCAGGACATTTTAACCATTACCCGCCAGTCACCGTTTCGCCATATGATCACACCCGGCGGGTACACCATGTCAGTGGCGATGACCAACTGCGGTCCGCTGGGCTGGACCACCGATCAGCACGGTTATCTGTACTCGCCGATCGACCCGTTGACAGGCGAACGCTGGCCGCCATTGCCTGAGGCTTTCGCCAGCCTGTGCCAACAGGCAGCAACCGCAGCAGGTTATCCTGACTTTACGCCAGACGCCTGTCTTATCAACCGCTATGCGCCAGGGGCGAAGTTGTCGCTGCATCAGGATAAAGATGAACCGGATCTGCGAGCGCCTATCGTCTCGGTTTCCCTTGGGCTACCGGCTGTCTTCCTGTTTGGTGGTTTACATCGCAATGACCCGTTAAAACGGCTGTTGCTGGAGCATGGCGATGTTGTGGTCTGGGGCGGTGAATCGCGATTGTTTTATCATGGTATACAACCGATTAAATCGGGCTTTCATCCTTTGACCGCCGACTATCGCTACAATCTGACATTTCGTCAGGCGGGTAAAAGGGAATAAAAATAAGAATTATTATTGCTGTCGGCGTTGAGATGTTTAAACTGCGGGCTGTTATTACTTGTCCGGGTTGTCTGAATGGAACTTCTTCTTCTTGTCTGGCGGCAGTATCGCTGGCCATTTATCAGCGTCATGGCGCTCAGCCTCGCCAGCGCTGCGCTGGGAATCGGGCTGATTGCGTTTATCAATCAACGCTTGATCGAAACGGTCGACATCTCGCTGAGGGTATTACCGGAATTTCTCGGATTGCTGCTGTTGTTGATGGCGGTGACGCTTGGATCCCAGCTGGCGCTGACGACGTTGGGACACCATTTTGTCTACCGTCTGCGCAGCGAGTTCATCAAACGTATTCTGGATACCCGTGTTGAACGTATCGAACAACTGGGCAGTGCTTCGTTACTCGCAGGCTTAACCAGCGACATCCGCAATATCACCATTGCGTTTGTGCGCTTGCCTGAACTGGTGCAGGGTATCATCCTGACCCTCGGATCTGCGGCCTATCTCGCCATGCTCTCAACCAAGATGTTGCTGGTCACTGCAATTTGGGTGGCGGTAACTATCTGGGGGGGCTTCGTGCTGGTCGCGCGGGTGTACAGACATATGGCGACACTGCGCGAAACGGAAGACAAACTGTATAACGACTATCAGACCGTGCTGGAAGGGCGTAAAGAGCTGACGCTGAACCGTGAGCGTGCGGAACATATTTTTAACCAGTTGTATCTGCCGGATGCGAAAGAGTATCGCCACCACATTATTCGCGCGGACACCTTCCATCTCAGTGCCGTCAACTGGTCGAATATCATGATGTTAGGGGCTATTGGTCTGGTCTTCTGGATGGCAAATAGTCTCGGTTGGGCAGACACTAACGTGGCCGCGACCTACTCTCTGACGCTGCTTTTCCTGCGTACGCCGCTGTTATCTGCGGTGGGGGCGTTACCGACATTGCTCACCGCGCAGGTGGCGTTTAATAAGCTCAATAAATTTTCTCTGGCACCTTTTAAAGCGGAATTTCCACGCCCCAAAGCATTCCCAAACTGGAAAACGCTGGAATTGCGCAATGTCATGTTCCACTACCAGGACAATGCGTTTTCGGTGGGGCCGGTCAATTTGACCATCCATCGGGGAGAGTTGCTGTTCCTGATTGGCGGCAACGGGAGTGGAAAATCGACGCTGGCGATGCTGTTGACCGGATTATACCAGCCGCAATCCGGCGAGATTTTGCTGGATGGCGAAGCGATCCCGGCGGATAACGCCGAAGACTATCGTAAGCTTTTTTCCGCGGTATTTACCGATGTCTGGTTGTTTGATCAGCTGTTGGGACCGGAAGGAAAACCCGCCGATTCTGCACTGGTAGATAAATGGCTTGAACACCTGAAAATGGCGCACAAACTCGAGTTAAGCGATGGGCGTATTCTCAACCTGAAGCTGTCGAAGGGGCAGAAAAAACGCGTGGCGCTGCTGCTGGCGCTGGCGGAAGAGCGTGACATCATCCTGCTGGATGAGTGGGCAGCCGATCAGGACCCGCATTTCCGTCGCGAATTCTACCAGGTGTTATTGCCGTTGATGCAGGAAATGGGAAAAACCATTTTTGCCATCAGCCACGATGATCACTATTTCATCCACGCCGACCGTCTGCTCGAAATGCGCAATGGGCAGCTCAGCGAACTGGTGGGTGATGAGCGCGATGCCGCCTCGCGTGACGCGGTAGCCCGTACTGCGTAACCGTTTATTCACTGAATAAAACACCGCCATCATCTGGAGCCCGGCCCACAGGCCGGGCATTCGCCGTTTTTTTCTCCAACCACGTTAACCGTTTATTGTTATTTACATTTTTGGAGACCATCCTTATTGGCATTCCATAATTTGGATTTATAACTCATGACCGTAACAACGAAAAATACCGCCAGGCAACGTGATGAAGAGCGTGCCCGCCTCATCTGGTTGCTGACCACCGACAAAGCCATTATTTCTACCCTGTTAGGCAAACTTACCCTGGCTGAGCAATATGACGTCGGTACGTTATCCGACGATATTGCTGAGGTAGGGGCATTGGTCGCCCGCCTGCCGCCTGCCGATCTCGCCGACACCCTGGAAGCGTTACCTTCCGAAGAGCGTCACGCCCTGTGGCGACTGGTTGACAGTGAAAAACGCGGCAAAGTGTTGATTGAAGCCTCAGAAAACGTCTGGGACGATTTGATTGACGAAATGACCGACCGTGCGTTGCTGGATGCATTGCAGTATCTCGACATCGATGAACAGATTTATCTGGTGCAGCATTTGCCGCGTAATCTCACTGGGCGACTGCTGGCGACATTGCCGCCGGAAGAGCGTGCCCGCGTGCGTCAGGTCATGCACTACGAGAAAAATCGCGTTGGCGCGATCATGGAATTCGAAGTCATTACGGTGCGCCCGGATGTGACCTTAGAAGCGGTACAGCGCTATTTACGCCGACTGGGAAAAATGCCGGAAAACACCGATAAACTCTTTGTTATCAATCGGAAAAAAACGCTCGTCGGTGAGCTGACGTTAACCTGTATTTTGCTCAACGATACGCAGAAAAAGGTGAGTGAGGTCATGGATGATGACCCGATGACCTTCGCCCCGGAAGACAAAGCCGAAAACGCGGCGCGAACCTTCGAACGTGAAAACCTGGTTAGCGCGGCGGTGGTGGATACATCCGGTAAGTTGATGGGCCGCTTAACCATCGATGAAATTGTCGATGTGGTCTATGAAGAAACGGATACCGATCTGCGGCGCATGGGGGGGTTAAGTGCGGAGGAAGACGTCTTCGCCCCGGTCACGAAAGCCGTAAAAACCCGCTGGGCGTGGCTGGCGATCAATCTGTGTACTGCGTTTATCGCCTCCCGGGTGATTGATGGATTTGAACACACCATTTCACAACTGGTCGCGCTGGCCTCTCTGATGCCGATCGTCGCCGGGATCGGGGGGAATACCGGGAATCAAACCATCACCATGATCGTGCGGGCGCTGGCATTGCAACATATTCAGCCGGGGAATTTAACCTTCCTGATCCTGCGCGAGATGGGCGTCGCGTTGATCAATGGCCTGGTTTGGGGCGGGATCATGGGGGGCGTGACCTGGTGGCTGTATGACGACATGGCGCTGGGGGCCGTGATGACGCTGGCAATGGTGCTCAATCTGTTGGTCGCCGCGTTGATGGGGGTCATCATTCCTATGGCGATGCTGAAGTTTGGGCGCGACCCGGCGGTGGGCTCAAGCGTGATGATCACGGCGCTGACGGATACCGGCGGCTTCTTCATTTTTCTGGGACTGGCGACCATTTTTCTTCTGTAGGTTGATAAATATTCAAATAAGCAACAATAACTTTAAAATTTTAATATAATTTATAAACAATATTTAAATTTTATGACTTAAATGTTAACGTTAATGCCGATTGATTTTCACCTGCGAAAAGCAAAAAGCGATACTCAAAGTAAGGCATTAACATGATGAAAAAAGCGACGGCCATGCTCTTCACCCTGGCCGTGGGGCTGAATGTTGTTTCTATGGCAGCAAAAGCGAAAGCGACCGAAGAGCAGGAGACGGATGTCCTGTTGATTGGCGGCGGTATTATGAGCGCCACCCTGGGGACGTATCTACAGGAGCTGGAACCGGACTGGTCCATGACCATGGTCGAGCGGCTGGATGGGGTTGCGCAGGAGAGCTCAAACGGCTGGAATAACGCCGGGACAGGCCACTCAGCGCTCATGGAGCTGAACTATACGCCGAAGAAAGCCGATGGCTCCATCAGCATTGAAAAAGCCGTCGACATCAATGAATCCTTCCAGATATCTCGCCAGTTCTGGGCACATCAGGTTAACAGCGGCGTCCTTCACGATCCGCGTTCCTTTATCACGACCGTTCCGCACATGAGCTTTGTCTGGGGCGATGAGAACGTGAACTTCCTGCGTGCCCGTTATGCGGCGCTCCAGCAGAGCACCTTGTTCCGTGGTATGCGTTACTCCGAAGATCACGCACAGATCAAAGAGTGGGCGCCGCTGGTCATGGAAGGACGCGATCCGAAACAGAAAGTGGCCGCCACGCGTACTGAAATCGGTACTGACGTGAACTACGGTGAAATTACCCGTCAGATGATCGCTTCTTTACAGAAAAAACCGAACTTTGCGCTGCAACTGAACACGGAAGTGCGTGGCTTTAAGCGTAACGCGGATAACTCCTGGACTGTGACGGTTGCCGATCTGAAAAACGGTGAAGCAGAGCACGACATCAAAGCGAAGTTTGTCTTTATCGGTGCAGGTGGTGCGGCGCTGAAACTGATGCAGGAGTCCGGAATTCCGGAAGCCGATGGCTATGCCGGATTCCCGGTAGGCGGTCAGTTCCTTGTTTCGGATAATCCGGATGTCGTGAATCGACACCTGGCGAAAGTGTACGGTCAGGCCTCTGTCGGCGCACCGCCGATGTCGGTCCCTCATATCGACACCCGCGTTCTGGACGGTAAACGTGTTGTGCTGTTTGGGCCATTTGCGACCTTCTCCACTAAATTCCTGAAAAACGGTTCGCTGTGGGATCTGATGAGTTCAACCACGACCTCGAACTTTATGCCGATGGTAAACGTGGGGCTGGACAACTTTGATCTGGTGAAATACTTGCTGAGCCAGGTCATGCTGAGCGATGACGACCGTTTTGAGGCGCTGAAAGAGTACTATCCGCAGGCGAAGAAAGAAGACTGGCGTCTGTGGCAGGCGGGTCAGCGTGTGCAAATCATCAAGCGTGATGCAGACAAAGGCGGCGTATTGCGTCTGGGCACCGAAGTGGTAAGCGACAAAGACGGTACCATTGCGGCGTTGCTGGGCGCGTCACCGGGTGCGTCAACCGCGGCACCGATCATGCTGCATCTGATGGAAAAAGTGTTTAAAGATAAAGTCGCCACTGAGCAATGGCAGGCGAAGCTGAAAACGATTGTGCCGTCATACGGAACAAAACTGAACGGCAACGTTGAGGCGACGGAACAAGAGTTGCAGTACACCAGCGAGGTGCTGGGTCTGAAATATGACAAACCTCAGGTGGCGGACGCTGCGCCGACACCGCAACTGAAACCTCAGGCTCAGCCCGAGCGTAAAGCAGTCGCAGATATCGCGCTGTAAGCAGATATCTTGCTGTAAAATAAAAAAACCTGCCTCGGCAGGTTTTTTTTATCTCTGAAATAAACGTCTTAACGCTCTACCGCGTTCTGAACTTTCTCGTCAGCTTTCCAGATGCGATATTTCACTTCTACGTTATCGGGGGCATATACCACGATTGGCAGTTTACTGTTGTAGCGCAGCATTCCGGCATCGCCCAGGTACGCCGTGACGAATTTTTTCTCTTTTTTGCCATCCGGGCAGGCCATCATGGTTGAAACAGGGGACGAGACTTTATCGACGACATAGTAGTTGTAGCCCCAGCCTTCCAGCGTTTTGCTTTCCAGCTGTCCGCCAAGACGATGACGGTTGCAATCGACTTCCAGTGTTTGACCAATCAGCAGTTCTACTTTGAGGGTAGATTCATCCTGCTCAGGTGTGAGCTGGATAACCTGACGTTTCATGCCTTTTTCTGCCTTCGGATAGGGCGCGACTTTTTCCAGCGGCTGAGAATTGGTCTCTTGAGTGGCTGCCATGGTTGAAGTACTGGCGAAAGCGGCCAGTAGTACCGCAGGAACAAGGGTCTTCAGTGTAGTGTTCACGCTATTTCCTTTTCTCGCTTATGAACGATTTCGCGCAGCGTAACACATTCATGAGTCGTATTAATCTAAATTTACTTATATTTTAAGTGTATGAATGAGGGTTTTACTTAATTGACTGGATTTATATGCTGATAATAATTATGTAAATAGGATGACTCTCTGTTTTGTGGTTTGCGGGTGATGGTTTAAAGATAACCTGCTGAAATGTGAGCAAATGCACATTACCTCACGGCAATCCTACACTCTTTTGATCCGGCAACAGCATTTACCCCTATCGGGGTATGCACCTCTATCACATCCTGAAATAATGTACACGTTAAAATAACAACTCATAAAAAGTGCGGTTTTTATTGTCGTTCACCCTCCTGAATGAACGTCGTTATGGAAGGACAATGTCATGGTTGAACTATCCCGTCGAGGTATGTTGACAGGCGCCTGGCGCAAAGCCAGCGAGGGGATCTGTCCGCCGTGGAGCGGGGAAGTCTCACACTTTCTGGCAAATTGTACCCGTTGCGACGCCTGCATTAAGGCATGTGAGAACAACATCCTGCAGCGAGGCCAGGGCGGCTACCCAAACGTAAATTTCAAACAGGGCGAGTGCAGCTTTTGTTATGCCTGCGCGCAAGCCTGTACCGAATCTCTTTTTCTTCCGCGCCACACCAGGGCCTGGGATCTGAATTTTACCCTTGGGCAAGATTGCCTGGCATATCAGTCTGTTGAGTGCCATCGCTGCCAGGACAGCTGTGAACCAATGGCTATTACCTTTCGGCCCACGCTGTCGGGTATTTATCAACCGCAACTTAACAATCAGGCGTGCAGGGGATGCGGGGCGTGTGTCGCCAGTTGCCCGGTGTCAGCCATAAATGCGGAGTACAACCATGCACACTAACTGGCAGGTTTGTAGCCTGGTCGTTCAGGCAAAAAGCCAGCATATCACCGACATCAGCGCGCAATTACAGCAGTTTTCTGGCTGCGAAGTTGCCCTTAGTGATGTGGAAAGCGGTCAGTTGATCGTGGTGGTAGAAGCAGAACACAGCGAAACGCTGATGCAAACAATTGAGTCGGTACGCAACGTTGCAGGCGTGCTGGCGGTGTCGCTGGTTTATCACCAGCAGGATGAGCAAGGTGAGGAAACACCATGAAAATCAGTCGTCGTAGCTTTATGAAAGCTAACGCCGTTGCGGCCGCTGCGGCGGCTGCCGGACTCAGCGTGCCGGGCGTTGCCCGCGCCGTGGTCGGTCAGCAGGAAGCCATCAAGTGGGACAAAGCGCCGTGCCGTTTTTGCGGAACGGGCTGCGGCGTGCTGGTGGGGACTCAGCAGGGGCGCGTTGTGGCGTGTCAGGGCGATCCTGATGCACCCGTTAACCGTGGGCTTAACTGCATCAAGGGTTACTTTCTGCCGAAAATCATGTACGGAAAAGACCGTTTAACGCAGCCGATGCTGCGTATGAAAGACGGCAAGTTCAATAAAGAAGGCGAGTTTACCCCGATTAGCTGGGACCAGGCCTTTGACATCATGGAAGAGAAATTCAAAACCTCTATGAAGGAGAAAGGGCCAGAATCGGTTGGGATGTTTGGTTCCGGTCAGTGGACGGTCTGGGAAGGTTACGCGGCGGCGAAACTGTTCAAAGCCGGCTTCCGTTCGAACAACATCGATCCGAACGCGCGCCACTGCATGGCATCGGCGGTGGTGGGCTTTATGCGTACCTTCGGTATGGATGAGCCGATGGGCTGCTACGACGATATCGAACAGGCCGATGCATTTGTGCTTTGGGGCGCCAATATGGCGGAGATGCACCCGATTCTGTGGTCGCGCATTACCAACCGCCGTTTGTCCGATCCCAATGTGAACGTGGCTGTGCTGTCCACCTTCCAGCATCGCAGTTTTGAGCTGGCCGATAACGGCATGGTGTTCACACCGCAAACCGATCTGGTGATCCTTAACTACATCGCGAATTACATTATTCAGAACGACGCTGTTAATCAGGATTTCTTCAGTAAACACGTCAACCTGCGCAAAGGGGCGACGGACATCGGCTATGGCTTACGTCCGACCCACCCGCTGGAGAAAGCCGCGAAAAACCCAGGTTCTGACGCCTCTGAGCCAATTAGCTTCGACGAGTACAAAGCGTTTGTCGCGGAGTACACGCTGGAGAAAACCGCCGAAATGACCGGCGTACCGAAAGATCAGCTGGAACAGCTGGCGCAGTTGTATGCCGATCCGAAGAAGAAAGTCATCTCTTACTGGACGATGGGCTTTAACCAGCATACGCGCGGCGTGTGGGCCAACAATCTGGTCTACAACCTGCACCTGCTGACCGGTAAAATTTCGCAACCTGGCTGCGGACCGTTCTCCCTGACCGGTCAGCCCTCCGCCTGTGGTACCGCCCGTGAAGTGGGGACTTTCGCCCACCGTCTGCCTGCGGATATGGTGGTGACCAATGAGAAGCACCGTGACATCTGCGAGAAACACTGGCAGATCCCAACGGGCACCATTCCAGCCAAAATCGGTTTGCACGCGGTAGCGCAGGACCGTGCGCTGAAAGACGGTAAGTTGAACGTTTACTGGACGATGTGTACCAACAACATGCAGGCCGGACCGAACATCAACCAGGAGCGTATGCCGGGCTGGCGCGATCCGCGCAACTTCATCATTGTCTCTGATCCTTACCCAACCGTCAGCGCGCTGGCCGCCGACCTGATCCTGCCGACGGCGATGTGGGTTGAAAAAGAAGGGGCTTACGGCAACGCCGAGCGCCGTACCCAGTTCTGGCGCCAACAGATTAAAGCGCCGGGTGAAGCGAAATCTGACCTGTGGCAACTGGTCCAGTTCTCACGCCGTTTCAAAACCGAAGAGGTCTGGCCGGAAGCGCTGCTGGCGCAGAAACCGGAACTGCGCGGTAAAACGTTGTATGACGTGCTATTCGCCACCCCTGCGGTAAGCAAATACCCACTGACAGAACTGGCGGAAGATCAACTCAATGATGAATCCCGCGAGTTGGGTTTCTATCTGCAAAAAGGGTTGTTTGAAGAGTACGCCTGGTTTGGTCGCGGACACGGTCATGACCTCGCCCCGTTCGATGATTACCACAAAACGCGTGGTATACGCTGGCCGGTGGTCGATGGGAAAGAAACGTTATGGCGTTACAGCGAAGGCCACGATCCATACGTGAAAGCGGGTGAAGGCTACAAGTTTTATGGCAAACCGGATGGCAAAGCGGTGATCTTCGCGCTGCCGTTTGAACCTGCGGCGGAAGCGCCGGATAAAGAATACGACCTGTGGCTTTCTACCGGTCGTGTGCTGGAACACTGGCACACCGGCAGTATGACGCGTCGTGTGCCTGAGCTGCACCGTGCGTTTCCGGAGTCGGTGCTGTTCATTCATCCGCTGGATGCGAAAGCCCGTGACCTGCGCCGTGGCGACAAAGTGAAAGTGGTGTCTCGTCGTGGCGAGGTGATTTCGATTGTCGAAACGCGTGGACGTAACCGTCCGCCGCAGGGGCTGGTGTATATGCCGTTCTTCGATGCCGCACAGCTGGTGAATAACCTGACGCTGGATGCGACGGATCCCCTCTCCAAAGAGACGGATTTCAAGAAGTGCGCAGTGAAACTGGCGAAGGTGTAATTCGGTATGTCCCGGTCAGCGAAATCGCAAAATGGCCGCCGCCGCTTTCTGCGCGATATGGTTCGCGCAGCAGGCGGGCTGGCTGTTGTTGGCGTGGCGCTGGGGTTACAGCAGCAAACCGCACGCGCAACGGGTGTGCGGTTGCGACCACCAGGCGCCATCGCTGAAAACGCGTTTGCCAGCGCCTGTGTCCGGTGCGGGCAGTGCGTTCAGGCATGCCCGTATGACACACTAAAACTGGCGACGCTGGCCTCCGGGCTGGCAGCCGGAACGCCGTATTTCATCGCCCGCGACATCCCTTGCGAAATGTGTGAAGACATTCCGTGCGCCAAAGTGTGCCCGAGTGGGGCGCTGGACCGGGAGATTCGCTCAATTGATGATTCCCGCATGGGGCTGGCGGTATTGCTGGATCAGGAGAATTGCCTCAACTTTCAGGGATTGCGTTGCGACGTCTGCTACCGCGAATGCCCGAAAATCGATGAGGCGATCACCCTGGAACTGGAGCGCAATATGCGCACAGGCAAGCATGCGCGTTTCCTTCCTACTGTTCACAGCGACGCCTGCACTGGCTGCGGTAAGTGCGAAAAAGTCTGTGTACTGGAACAACCGGCAATAAAAGTATTGCCGCTGTCGCTGGCGAAAGGGGAGTTGGGTCACCACTACCGTTTTGGCTGGCTGGAGGGAAACGATGGCAAATCGTAAACGTGATGCCGGGCGTGAAGCCCGGGTAAAAAAAGGGTGGTGGCGTAGCCATCGCTGGTTGGTTTTTCGTCGCGTGAGTCAACTGATGGTGCTGGGAATGTTTCTTAGCGGCCCGTGGCTGGGTGTGTGGATCCTCCACGGCAACTACAGCAGCAGTTTGCTGTTCGACACCATCCCGTTGACCGATCCACTGATTGTCTTGCAAAGCCTGGCCAGCGGGCATTTACCCGCCACGGTTGCGCTGAGCGGGGCGGTGATCATCACGGTGCTGTATGCCCTTGCCGGAAAGCGATTATTTTGCAGTTGGGTCTGCCCTCTGAATCCCGTTACCGATTTTGCGAACTGGCTACGCAGAAGGTTTGACCTGAATCAGTCCGCGAGCCTTCCTCGTCATATACGGTACGTGCTTCTGGTTGTGGTGTTGGTAGGCTCGGCCCTGACTGGAACGCTACTGTGGGAATGGATCAATCCGGTTTCTCTGCTGGGTCGAAGCCTGGTGATGGGATTCGGTAGCGGCGCACTGCTGATTATCGCTCTGTTTTTATTTGATCTACTGGTCGTTGAACACGGCTGGTGCGGGCATCTCTGTCCTTTAGGCGCACTGTATGGCGTGCTGGGAAGTCACGGCGCGCTGACCGTTACGGCGAAAGACAGACAGAAATGTAACCGCTGTATGGATTGTTTTCATGTTTGCCCGGAACCGCATGTGCTACGTGCGCCGGTGCTGGATGAGCAAAGCCCGGTGCAGGTCACCAGCCGCGACTGCATAACTTGCGGTCGCTGTGTGGATGTCTGTTCTGAGGACGTTTTTACAATAACAACACGATGGAGTTCGGGAGCGAAATCATGAAAAGCCATGACCTGATTAAAGCACTGTGTCAGTGGACGGCCGGGCTGGCCCTGGTTGTCAGTAGTGCGGTTTGGGCAGCAAACGGAGTAGATCTGAGCCAGTCGCCAGAAGTGTCTGGGACGCAGGAAGGGGCAATTCATATGCCTAAAGAGCAGGAGCGCCTGCCGCTGAACTATGTCAATCAGCCCCCTATGGTTCCGCACAGCGTAGATGGATACCAGGTAACAACCAATACCAACCGCTGTCTGCAATGCCACGGCGTAGAAAGCTATCGCACAACGGGGGCACCGCGTATCAGCCCAACGCACTTTATGGACAGCGACGGCAAAGTGTCCAGTGACGTCGCGCCACGCCGCTATTTCTGTTTGCAGTGCCACGTACCACAGGCAGACGCGGCGCCGATTGTTGAAAACACGTTTACGCCCTCGAAAGGTTACGGGAAATAAGAGGTCATCATGGAAAATTCTAACCGTAAACCGGGTGTCATTAAGCGCGTCTGGCAATGGTGGCGTCGACCCAGCCGTCTGGCGCTGGGGACGTTACTGTTAATCGGTTTTGTCGGCGGCATTATTTTCTGGGGCGGTTTCAACACCGGTATGGAAAAAGCCAACACCGAAGAGTTCTGCATTAGCTGCCACGAAATGCGTAATACGGTATATCAGGAATATATGGAAACCGTACACTACAACAACCGCAGCGGCGTGCGGGCAACGTGTCCCGATTGTCACGTCCCACACGAGTGGGGCCCGAAAATGATCCGTAAGATCAAAGCCAGTAAAGAGCTGTATGCAAAGGCATTTGGTCTCATAGACACACCGCAGAAATTTGAAGCTCATCGACTGACCATGGCGCAAAATGAGTGGCGGCGCATGAAAGACAACAATTCGCAAGAGTGTCGCAATTGCCACAACTTCGAATTTATGGATTTAACGGCCCAGAAAGGCGTCGCGGCGAAAATGCACGATCAGGCGGTGAAAGAAGGGCAAACCTGTATCGATTGTCACAAAGGTATAGCGCATAAACTCCCGGATATGCGCGACGTGAAACCAGGCTTTTAACAGGATGTTGATGAGTGGGAATACTTGAAGCCAGAGAACTCCTCTGCGAGCGAGACGACAGAACACTGTTCAGCGGACTGTCGTTTTGCGTGAAGGCCGGGGAATGGGTACAAATTACCGGAAGCAACGGCGCAGGGAAAACCACGCTCCTGCGCTTGCTTACCGGGCTGGCTCGCCCTGATGCCGGGGAGGTCTACTGGCAAGAACAACCGCTACGCAACGTGCGGGAGAGCTATCATCAGGATCTTCTGTGGATCGGACATCAGCCGGGGATTAAAACCCGGCTTTCGGCGTTGGAGAACCTGCGTTTTTTCCATCAGGACGGCGATGTCGCGCAGTGTCTGGAGGCTCTGGCGCAGGCCGGGCTTGCCGGCTACGAAGACATTCCTGTTAACCAACTCTCTGCCGGGCAG
The DNA here is from genome assembly GCF_010231475.1 of Citrobacter sp. NCU1. Taxonomy (GTDB): domain Bacteria; phylum Pseudomonadota; class Gammaproteobacteria; order Enterobacterales; family Enterobacteriaceae; genus Citrobacter_D. The sequence continues at coordinate 43,972 of NZ_NRDO01000005.1, forward strand.
CAGCGCCGCGTTGCGCTGGCGCGTCTGTGGCTCACACAAGCCACGCTCTGGATCCTCGACGAACCGTTTACCGCCATCGATGTCAACGGCGTGGAACGTCTGACGCAGCGGATGGCGCATCATACCGACCAGGGCGGGATCGTGATTTTGACCACCCACCAGCCGATGAATGTCGACACCGACAGGATCCGCCGCATTGCATTGACCAGTGAGAGGGCAGGGCAATGATGTGGCGAATTTTCCGTCTCGAACTGCGGGTTGCGTTCCGTCATAGTGCGGAGATCGCCAATCCATTATGGTTCTTTCTGATCGTTATCACCCTGTTCCCGCTAAGTATTGGCCCGGAGCCGCAACTGCTGGCACGCATTGCGCCTGGCATTATCTGGGTTGCTGCGCTGCTCTCATCGCTGTTGGCGCTGGAGCGCTTATTCCGCGACGACTTACAGGATGGCAGTCTTGAGCAGTTGATGCTGTTGCCGTTGCCGTTACCGGCGGTGGTGCTGGCCAAAGTGATGGCGCACTGGATGGTGACGGGGCTTCCGTTGCTGATCCTCTCCCCTCTGGTGGCGTTGCTGCTGGGAATGGACGTCTACGGCTGGAAGATAATGGCGCTGACATTATTGCTGGGGACGCCGACGCTGAGCTTTCTTGGTGCGCCGGGCGTGGGGCTGACAGTCGGGCTCAAACGCGGTGGTGTGCTGTTGAGCGTGCTGGTGTTGCCGCTGACGATCCCATTATTAATTTTTGCAACCGCCGCAATGGATGCGGCATCCATGCATTTGCCTGTTGAGGGATACATGGCGATCCTCGGCGCGCTGCTGGCAGGCAGTGCGACGTTAAGTCCTTTTGCGACGGCGGCAGCGTTACGCATCAGTTTGCAGTAACGTGGTTTTTATTGGTTTTGTTTGAGTCTGGTGACTGAATTATGTGGAAAACACTTCATCAACTTGCGATCCCGCCACGGCTCTATCAGATCTGTGGTTATTTTGTGCCGTGGCTGGCTATCGCCACCGTGGTGGTGTTGGCAACGGGCTGGATCTGGGGATTCGGCTTCGCCCCTGCGGATTATCAACAGGGACAAAGTTACCGGATTATTTATCTGCATGTGCCGGCGGCGATCTGGTCGATGGGGATCTATGCCTCAATGGCGGTTGCCGCGTTTATCGGCCTGGTCTGGCAGATGAAAATGGCCAACCTGGCGGTGGCGGCGATGGCGCCGATTGGTGCTGTGTTTACCTTTATTGCGCTGGTAACCGGTTCCGCATGGGGCAAACCGATGTGGGGAACCTGGTGGGTATGGGATGCCCGACTCACCTCAGAGCTGGTGCTGCTGTTTCTCTATGTGGGTGCCATTGCACTGTGGCATGCGTTTGACGACCGCCGTTTGGCGGGCCGTGCGGCAGGTATTTTGGTGCTGATTGGCGTGGTTAACTTACCGATTATTCATTACTCGGTGGAGTGGTGGAACACGCTTCATCAAGGCTCGACGCGTATGCAACAAAGCATTGATCCGGCGATGCGTTCCCCGCTTCGTCTGGCGATTGTGGGGTATTTGTTGCTGTTTATGACCCTGGCGTTGATGCGTATGCGCAACCTGATTCTGATGATGGAAAAACGCCGCCCGTGGGTGGGTGAACTGATATTAAAAAGAGGCCGCCAATGACCAGCGCATTTGCATCCTGGAGTGATTTCTTCGCAATGGGCGGTTACGCCTTTTATGTCTGGCTGGCGGTCGTGATGACGCTGATCCCGCTGGTGGGGCTGGTGGCGCATACCGTCTTACAGCACCGGGCGATTTTACTTGGCGTGGCGCAACAAAACGCGCGCGAAGCCCGAATGCGTGCGGTGCAGACGCAACAGGAGGTTGCGTGAATATTCGACGTAAAAATCGCTTGTGGATAGCCGTTGCCGTACTGGGCGGTCTTGCGCTGACCATCACGCTGGTGCTGTATGCGCTGCGTTCCAACATCGATCTGTTTTACACGCCGGGCGAAATTATTTATGGCAAGCGCGAAACGCAGCAGTTGCCAGAAGTCGGCCAACGCTTGCGTGTCGGTGGAATGGTGATGCCAGGCAGTGTGAAACGCTCCCCGGATTCGCTCAAAGTTAACTTCAGTATTTATGACGCTGAAGGCGTGGTGGATGTCACTTACGAGGGCATTCTGCCAGACCTGTTCCGCGAAGGGCAGGGGGTCGTGGTACAGGGAGTGCTCGGGGAGAGCAATCATGTTCAGGCAAAAGAAGTACTGGCCAAACATGATGAAAACTACACGCCGCCCGAAGTTGAAAAAGCGATGCAGGAAAACCATCGTCGTCCGGAAAGCGTCTACAAGGATAAAGCCTCATGATGCCTGAGATTGGCAACGCACTGCTGTGCCTGGCGCTTGGCGTAGCGTTATTGCTCTCGATTTACCCGCTATGGGGCGTGGCGCGCGGCGATGTGCGAATGATGGCGTCATCGCGACCTTTCGCATGGCTGCTGTTTATTTGTGTCGTGGGTGCCTTCATGGTGCTGGTGAATGCATTCGTGGTGAACGATTTTACCGTGACCTACGTGGCCAGTAATTCCAACACGCAACTGCCGGTCTGGTATCGTGTGGCGGCCACCTGGGGGGCGCATGAAGGCTCACTGCTGTTGTGGGTGCTGCTGATGAGCGGCTGGACGTTTGCCGTCGCGCTGTTCAGCCAGCGGATGCCGCTGGACATCGTCGCTCGCGTGCTGGCGGTCATGGGCATGGTGAGCGTCGGTTTTCTGCTGTTTATTCTGTTCACCTCAAATCCTTTCGCCCGTACATTGCCGGACTTCCCCATTGAAGGGCGCGATTTAAATCCGCTGTTGCAGGATCCTGGCCTTATCTTCCATCCACCGCTGTTGTATATGGGCTATGTGGGTTTCTCGGTAGCGTTTGCCTTTGCTATCGCCTCGTTGATGAGTGGGCGTCTGGACAGCACGTTTGCTCGCTTCTCCCGCCCCTGGACGCTGGCGGCGTGGGTTTTCCTGACGCTTGGAATCGTGCTGGGTTCTGCCTGGGCGTATTATGAGCTGGGCTGGGGCGGGTGGTGGTTCTGGGATCCGGTGGAAAACGCCTCATTTATGCCGTGGCTGGTGGGAACCGCGCTGATGCATTCGCTGGCGGTGACAGAACAGCGCGCCAGCTTTAAAGCCTGGACGTTGCTGCTGTCGATCTGCGCTTTCTCGCTTTGTCTGCTGGGGACCTTCCTGGTGCGTTCAGGCGTATTGGTCTCTGTGCACGCGTTTGCCTCTGATCCTTCCCGCGGGATGTTCATTCTCGCCTTTATGGTGCTGGTAATTGGCGGCTCGTTGCTGCTGTTCGCCACGCGCGGGCACAAGGTACGCTCGCGGGTGAATAACGCCCTGTGGTCGCGTGAGTCCCTGCTGTTGGGCAACAATGTTCTGCTCATTGCCGCCATGCTGGTGGTATTACTGGGTACGCTGCTGCCGCTGGTGCATAAGCAGTTAGGACTGGGTAGCATTTCAATCGGCGAACCGTTCTTCAATACCATGTTTACCTGGCTGATGGCGCCATTCGCCCTGCTGCTGGGGATTGGGCCGCTGGTACGCTGGGGCCGCGATAGACCGCGTAAAATCAAAATGTTACTGGTTATCGCGTTTGTCACCACGTTGGTGCTCTCACTGTTACTCCCCTGGTTGTTTGAGAACAAAATTGTCGCGATGACGGTGGTCGGACTGGCAATGGCAAGCTGGGTTTTTGTGCTGGCAATGGCGGAAGTGGCGCTGCGTATTTCGCGTGGCACAAAAATGAGCCTCAGCCACTGGGGGATGGTGGCCGGACATGTCGGGTTGGCGGTGACGCTGGTGGGAATTGCTTTTAGCCAGAACTACAGCGTTGAACGTGATGTGCGCATGAAGGCGGGTGATAGCGTGGATATTCACGAATATCGCTTTACGTTCCGTGAAGTGAAAGAGGTCACCGGACCCAACTATCGCGGTGGTGTGGCCATCATTGATGTGGCGCGAGAGGGGAAAGCCGAGGCAACGCTCCATGCGGAGAAACGCTTTTACAACAGCAGCCGTTCGATGATGACGGAAGCCGCGATTGATGGCGGGATCACCCGTGATTTGTACGCCGCGCTGGGCGAAGAGCTGGAAAACGGCGCATGGGCCGTGCGGTTGTATTACAAACCGTTTATTCGTTGGATATGGGCGGGTGGGTTGCTGATGGCGCTGGGCGGGCTTTTCTGCCTGTTTGACCCACGTTATCGCAAGCGTGCTTGTTCGCGTAACACCGCGCCGGAGGCTGCATGAAGCGTAACGTACTGTTGATACCTTTTGTTATTTTCCTCGTCATCGCCGCTGCGCTGTTATGGCAGTTGGCGCGTAATGCGAAGGGGGACGATCCGACCAATCTGGAATCCGCGCTGATTGGCAAACCGGTACCGACTTTCCGGCTGGAATCGCTGGAAAATCCTGGTCAACATTATCAGGCGGACGTCTTAACCCAGGGCAAACCGGTATTGCTTAACGTCTGGGCGACCTGGTGCCCGACCTGTCGTGCGGAACATCAGTATCTGAATCAGCTTTCGGCGCAGGGGATCCGGGTGGTGGGGCTGAACTACAAAGATGATCGCCAGAAAGCGATTGTCTGGCTGAAAGAGCTAGGCAACCCTTACGCCTTAAGTCTGTTTGATGGTGACGGCATGCTTGGTCTCGATCTGGGGGTCTATGGTGCGCCAGAAACCTTCCTGATCGACGGTAAGGGGATCATTCGCTACCGTCATGCGGGCGATCTTAACGCGCGGGTGTGGGAAAGCGAAATCAAGCCGCTGTGGGAGAAATACAGCAAGGAGGCCGCGCAATGAGATTTTTATTGGGGGTGCTGATGCTGGTGATCTCCGGTTCGGCGCTGGCCACCATTGATGTGATGCAGTTTAAGGATGAGGCGCAGGAACAACAGTTCCGTCAGCTTACCGAGCAATTGCGTTGCCCGAAATGCCAGAACAACAGCATTGCCGATTCCAACTCGATGATTGCCACCGATCTGCGGCAAAAAGTGTACGAGCTCATGCAGGAAGGAAAAAGCCAGCAAGAGGTCGTCGATTATATGGTGGCGCGTTACGGTAATTTCGTCACCTACGATCCCCCGTTAACCCCGCTGACCTTACTGCTGTGGGTACTGCCAGCGGTCGCTATCGGTGCGGGGGGCTGGATTATTTTTGCCCGTTCGCGTCGCCGTGTACGATTGAAACGGGAAGCGTTTCCTGACGAACTCCCCACCGGGGAGAAACGTGCCGGGTTGGGTATCTATATTCCAGGGGTTGTGATTGCCCTTGTCGTGGGGGCGGTCAGTTATTATCAGACCGGCAATTATGCGCAGGTGAAAATCTGGCAACAGGCCACCGCACAGACGCCAGCTCTGCTTGAACGCGCGCTGGATCCGAAGGCTCAACCGCTCAATGAAGAAGAGATGACGCGCCTGGCGCTGGGTTTACGTACTCGCCTGCAAAGTGATGAAGGTAATACCGAAGGCTGGATTATGCTTGGGCGTATCGGTATGGTGCTGGGAAATGCCAGCACGGCGACGCAAGCCTATGCCAATGCCTACCGGCTGGATCCTAAAAACAGTGACGCGGCGCTGGGTTATGCAGAAGCGTTAACGCGCTCTTCCGATCCTGATGATAATCGACAGGGAGGAGAGTTACTGCGCCAGTTGGTGAGAAGCGATCATGCGAACGTCCGGGTGCTGAGCATGTATGCGTTTAATGCCTTTGAACAGCAGCGGTATGGTGAGGCGGTGGCGGCCTGGGAGATGATGCTGAAAATGCTGCCTGCCAACGATACGCGCAGGGCGGTGCTTGAGCGCAGTATTAAACAGGCGATGCAGCAACTGTCGCCCCAGGCTGAGTAATCGACTAATTGCCGGATAAGCAGCCTTATCCGGCATGCTGTTCTTTAATGCAGGCCGCGTGTTTGCAGAAACAGAATCGTCGCAGCAACGCGTGAACGCACATTGAGCTTACGCAACAGATTGCGGATATGCACCTTGACGGTTTGTTCTGAGATGTTCAGCACAGCGGCAATCTGCTTGTTAGACAGTCCCTGAGCAAGTTCATGCAGAACATCCAGTTCACGCTCGGTCAGCATGCTGAAGGGGTCTTCTTCAGCGCCAAACATTTCCCGTTCGCGCAGGTATTCACTGACGCGATCGCTGAAGACGCTGCCGCCGTTCGCGCCTTTGCGAATAGCGTCCAGCAGAACTTCAGGGTCGCTGTCTTTCAGCAAATAACCATCAGCACCTGCGTCGATCAATGCATAAACGTCACTGGCAGAGTCAGAGACAGTGAGAATAATGATTTGCGCGGTGATGCCATCCCGACGCAACGCATTCAGGGTATCCAGTCCACTCATGCCTTTCATATTCAGATCAAGCAGGATCAAATCGATATCAAGACGGTTTGCCAGATCGATAGCACTCGCGCCATCACCGGCTTCGGCAACAACGTTAAATGCGTTATCCAGCTCCAGTAATTGACGAATACCTCGCCGCATAAGCGGATGATCATCCACAATGAGCACCTGAAAAGGGGTTGCTTCAGGCATGCTGTTCTCCTGCGATTATTAGAATCCGTATTGTTTTCAGCGTGTCATACGTTCAGATTCGTCACGCTGATGAGATAGTAAATTTTACCCTAATTTATCTATGGGTACGTAGTAAAACCTGTGTGGGGGAAGGGCTTCCTAAAAAAAACTGCAACCTGTGATACGAAAGTTGAGATTGAAATTAGGGCCAGAAAATAAGAATGACCCATTCGTCATACGCCATTTTTCCTGCATTTAGTCGTACAACCACCTCCCGGCCTTTGCTGATTCGATCAACATTCCTACTGTGAAATCAGGGACGGGGACGGGTTCTGTTTTTTTGAAAGGATTCCATGAAAAAGGCACATTGGGGTAATAGGTTTCGATATTGAAGTTACCGCGTTCAACATTGAATTTTTTGAAGAAATCATTCATAAAATCTTCGATTTCAGCATCATCAATCTGTAAATCAGTGTCGAGGTCTGTTTCTGATAAGAGTTCTACTGGCTTCCAGTTAAAGAGGTACGTTCCAGCATAGGGACGGACAAACTCATATACCCGCTCTTCAATGCTATCTACCATAACTTATCGTTTCCTCTCGCTATGGTGTTGTAGTCTCGTAGGGTGCGGTAAGTGATTGTTGAAATCTCTCAATCCCTCACAATAAAATCCATTGTTACTGATTACATATCGTACTCCTAAGAAAAGGACGAGATGAAAGAAATATTCAGGGTGAATTCTGAAAGTTAGGAATGTTTAAGCAAAGGTGGGAAGTGGTTTAAGTGTTTCTACAACTTGTTTTTTTCTGTGTAACCCGTTTCGTGGCACTGCCTGATAGCGGAAAGCCAGCTTGAGCCGTTAGGTGCGACAATGCGACTTATTAATCCTTACTGGCGCCTCACGTAACCCTAAAAGAGCTAAGCACGTCTATGGGTAAAATATTCTGTGGAGCGATAAACACCATTCAGAGTGGGCAGCAGTAGATCGCGTTGGCGAGAAGTTGCTATGTACTGGTGATGAGATACATGGCCGGAACTGTCACTCGAAGGTTATACAGAATACTGAACGAAATGCGGCACAATGCCTAAAAGGGGAATGCCGAAGCACTGAACAGAAAGATCAGGTTACTAAGAATAAAATCCAGAAGATACCGGAACAGGGAGCGCTTCAGACTGAGTGTGATGTTCCATTTTGGTCGGTTCAATATGAGCGGCTGAGTCGTGATCAACTCAAAAAATAGTTTCCAGTAATTGAGCTTTCATAATGGTGTCATAGGAAAAAATTACATGCATAAAAAAACCAGCCATAAAAGGCTGGTTTTCCTGGGGAATTTTGGTCGGCACGAGAGGATTTGAACCTCCGACCCCTGACACCCCATGACAGTGCGCTACCAGGCTGCGCTACGTGCCGACTCGTGGGTGCTAATACTACCGTTTTCCACCACGAATGCAAGGGGATGTCTTGCTAACTGATTTATAATTAATCAGTTAGCAATGAACCGTTTCTCATCCGTCAGCACCTGCAACAGCAGACTCAGTTGCGGCTTCTGGTCTTTTATCTTCTCACCATGCAGATCATACGTCTGATAGTTGCCGTTATTATTCAGCACCAGCGTCATTTCCGGAGTGGTCACCGCCATTGTGCTGCCGTCGGCTGCCGTCACCCAGTAATGGCGGCGCTTCGCATTGAAAAGATCCTGCCCCTGAGAGTACTCGTTAGCCGGCGTGCTCACATGCAGTAACCGTTGCATCAATGTCGTCATCAGGTCGGTATGGTCAGTCAGGCTGTTAATACGCTGCGCTGGTGTTCCTGGCCAATGGATGATCAACGGCACCTGCAGATGTCCGCGGGACCAGTCAAAATTGTTCTCTTCCTGAGTCAGCGGCACACCTCGACCCGCAGTAATGATCACAACCGTGTTGTTCAGTTTACCGGCGTCTTGTAGCGCGGTAAGCACACGGTTAATTTGCGCATCGACGTCTTCCGCGGCGCGGGCATACCGTTTTGCAAAATTCTTCTGGTTGCTGTCGTCAATGTTAGTGCCGTTGAAGGAGACCCACGAGAACCAGCGATTATCTTCCTGGGCGTAGCGGCTCAGCCAGTTAATCCACTGACTCGCCGTTTGCGCATCAGACTGAGTCTGAATCGTCGGCATCGAGAAGTCTGACAGTAGCGCCTGGCGATAGAGCGGGCTGGTGAATCCGTCAGACGAGAATAAGCCTAACTGATAGCCTTGCTGATTCAGTGCTGAAATCAAGGCTGCTGGCGTTCTGGTCGACAAAATGCCGTCCATATAGCTGGGGGAGACGCCATAGAACAGACCAAAAATACCGTTGTCCGAGGTGTTGCCCGAGCTCATATGACGGGTGAACGAAATACTCTGTTCCGCAAAACGGGCAAGCGCGGGCATCTGTTTTTCATAACGGGAATAGTTCAGACCATCCACGGTAATCAACAGAACGTTTTGCCCTGTTCCCATGTCACGGTATTGCAGATCGCTCAATGGATACTGTACGGATACCGCTTCCGGATTCCCTTGTTCCACCAAACGTCGCTGATATTCTTGCGCATCCAGCAAACCGTGTTTCTCAAGAAAGCGGCGTGCAGTCATCGGATAAGAGAGCGGTAGGTTTGCGCGTTGCATGGTGATCGGGCGATAAAAGTTAGCATCAGCCCAGATGTACACCATGTGCGAAGCAATAAACGAGACAAAAAGGAAGGCGGCAAGCGGTCTGGCAAAATGGCGACGTCGCGTCAGGCTGCGTAGCTTCTGCCAGCTCCAGGTCGCAAACAGCATTTCTATGAGCAAAATAATGGGCACGCTGATAAACATCAGCTGCCAGTCACGCGCCATCTCGTTTTGGTCTGGGTTAATGACCAGCTCCCAGACAATGGGATTAAGATGCAGGTGGAAGCGGGTGAAGACTTCGCTGTCGATCAACAGCAGCGTCATGCCCGCTGTCGCCAGTATGGCTGATAAGAAGCGCATCAGCCGCTGGGACATGACAATAAACGTCAGGGGAAACAGAATCAGCAGATAGGTGGCAAACACCAGAAAACTGAAATGCCCGACAATGCTCAGGTAGGAGTAGATACGACCCGCAAGCGTTGTCGGCCAGTCTGCGACAAAAAGATAACGACTGCCAAGCACCATGGCCAACAGAATGTTGAACAGAGCAAACCAGTGCCCCCAACTAACCATCTGAGAGACTTTTTCACGGTAGCGCTGACGATGAGTTACCATAAACTGTCGTTATTTTCCCCGGAACCGGTTCTTAGTGCGCTTTGTCTTCGTTAACCGAGGACTTCAGGGCACGGGCAAAAGAATCTGCAATCGCCTGGCGCTGGGCCGGAGCGATGCTGGTGTTTATCAGGTTCGTCACCATGTTTCCCAATACCATCAGGGAAAGATCGGTCGGCGCCTTATGTTTTTCCAGTACGTTGAGCAGTTCACTCAGTAATTGTTCAACGTGTTCGTCACTGTAGCGGGAGTGTTGTGGCATAAATCGAAATCAGTTTGTTCATGAAAGGGCAACATATTACCGTAGCAACAGTTTTTTTTCTGCTTTTTTATCTTCTATTGCGTCACTGACCAGCTGGTGGTTGAATACCGCCCGGTCTTAAAGGAGAGTTTATCATGAGTCTGGATATCAACCAGATTGCCCTGCACCAGCTTATCAAGCGTGATGAGCAAAACCTTGAGCTGGTCCTGCGCGATTCATTACTGGAACCGACAACCACTGTTGTCGAGATGGTGGCTGAACTACATCGGGTTTATAGCGCGAAAAACAAAGCGTATGGCCTGTTCAGCGAAGAGAGCGAACTGGCGCAAACGCTGCGGTTACAGCGTCAGGGCGAGGAAGATTTTCTTGCTTTTAGCCGTGCGGCAACCGGTCGTTTACGTGATGAACTGGCGAAGTATCCGTTTGCTGACGGCGGTATTGTTCTGTTCTGCCACTACCGTTATCTGGCTGTAGAATATCTGCTGGTCGCGGTGCTGAACAACTTAAGCAGTATGCGTGTGAATGAGAATCTGGACATTAACCCGACGCACTACCTGGACATCAATCATGCAGATATTGTTGCACGTATTGATTTAACCGAGTGGGAGACCAATCCGGAATCCACGCGATATCTGACCTTCCTGAAAGGTCGGGTAGGGCGTAAGGTTGCTGATTTCTTTATGGATTTCCTCGGCGCGAGCGAAGGGCTTAACGCGAAAGCGCAGAACCGGGGTCTGCTGCAGGCGGTGGATGACTTCACGGCAGAAGCACAACTGGGGAAAGCAGAACGCCAAAATGTGCGTCAGCAAGTGTACAGCTACTGTAATGAACAGCTTCAGGCGGGTGAAGAGATTGAACTCGAGTCGCTGTCAAAAGAGCTTTCTGGCGTGAGTGAGGTCAGCTTCAGTGAGTTTACGGCGGATAAAGGCTATGAGCTGGAAGAGAGTTTCCCGGCCGATCGCAGTACATTACGCCAGTTGACCAAATACGCCGGTAGCGGCGGTGGGTTAACCATTAACTTTGACGCCATGCTGTTAGGTGAGCGTATTTTCTGGGATCCAGCGACCGACACCTTAACCATCAAAGGCACGCCGCCGAATCTGCGCGATCAGCTACAACGCCGGACGTCAGGCGGAAATTAACAAGCTGGAGAATACCGTCACAGGCCTGATACGCGTAGCGTCATCAGGCAATAACGCACAGTCGGATGGTAATGCTAGCGAGTCTTATCCGACCAGGAGCCATAAAAAAACCCCGCCGGAGCGGGGTTTTTCTTCAACTTATTGGCGATTACGCGCGAACGAAGTCGATGTGAGACAGCTTCGGCTTGTAAGCGTGACGCTGTACAGCCTGAGCTTTTACTTTAACTTCTTTACCGTCAACAACGATGGTCAGAACTTCGCTGTAAAATTCAGCTTTAGCTTGCATGTTCATCACAGAGTCGTGATCCAGTTCGATAGCAATCGGGGCTTCTGCGCCACCGTAGATGATTGCCGGGAACTTGTTAGCGGCACGCAGGCGGCGGCTCGCACCCTTACCCTGCTCTTTACGTACTTCAGCATTGATAGTAAACATTTAAATCTCTCTTAAATAATTCCTGCTACAGGCGACCCAGCAACAGGTAAGTGATCTGCTTTGCGTATGCAAAAGCGGGCGGAATTCTATACTCAAATGCCCGTCACATCAATCAAAAGTACGATTATCCGCGTAATTCATGTGCCCGGCGGAAGCGGCCTTCATAATCGAAGACTTTTTCACGTACCTGCCAGTACTGGCCTTTCATGCGTGCAACAACAAAATCGGGATGCCGTAACAGCGGCTGTTGCACGAGAATATCTGCGGCGGTTATCCAGCGTAACGGAACGCCAGGCGTGCGGGTGTGGGGGCGAATAAACAACTGCTCAAACGCGGTGCGCTGAGCGGGTGTCTGCAGGCGAAATCGTTCGCTGACGTCGGCGCCGTCCTCATCGTAATAGGTGATTTTCAGCCACTCGCCTTTTTCATCCTGACCGTGTTGCATCGCCATGCCGCTGCAGCGGAGAACCAGCGCGTCTTTGAGTTTTAGCGCCGCTTTCAGCATATCGTCCGGGTCGACAAGTACGGTATCGCACTCGCGACAGCGACGTGCCGCAATGTCGTTTTCCGCGTTACATTGCGGGCAGTTTTTAAAGCGGAAGCGAAAATCGCACTGTTCACGATGACCCTCATCGTCTTCAAACCATCCCTGGCAGCGACGGCCAAAGTGCTCAATCAGCGTGCCGTCGGCGGTGGTTTTTCCCCAGAATGTGTTGGCAAAGCCACAGGCAGGGCAGAAGACCTGAACGGGCACGTTGTCGCTTTTCCCTTTCGGCGCGCCAACTTCCGGCGCGTATAAGTCATGAGGGTTACCGGCATAATCGAGGATCAGGCAGTCGGTTTTCCCTGGTGACAGGCGCAGGCCGCGTCCTACGATTTGCTGGTAAAGGCTGACGGACTCCGTGGGGCGTAAAATAGCGATGAGATCGACATGCGGGGCGTCAAAACCGGTCGTCAACACCGCAACGTTGACCAGAAACCGAAAGCGCTGTGCTTTGAAGTCTTCAATCAGCGTGTCGCGTTCAGCACCCGGCGTATCGCCAATGATCAGGGCCGCGTCATCGCGGGGCAGCAAACCAACAATTTCTTTTGCATGTTCAACGGTGGCAGCGAAAATCATCACCCCTTTACGTGTCTGGGCAAACTCAACTATCTGACTGATGATATGCGGCGTAATTCGCTGCTGTTTTTTCAGCTCGTGATTGAGGTCGGCTTCGCTAAAGAGGCCATTACTCTGTGGCTGCAAACGACTAAAATCATACTGGACGACCGGCATGTCCAGGCGCTCCGGCGGCGTCAGATAGCCGTGCTTGATCATGTAGCGTAGCGGCAGTTCGTAAATACAGTCGCGAAAAATCGCGTTTTCGTTGCCGCGTACCATACCGTGATAATGGAAACGGTAAATCCAGCCTTTGCCCAGGCGAAATGGCGTGGCGGTTAAACCGAGCAAACGAAGATGAGGATTAACCTGACTCAGGTGAGTGAGGATTTGCTGATACTGGCTCTCTTCGTCATCGCCAATACGATGGCATTCATCAACGATCAACAGGGAAAATTCACCCTGAAAATGTTCCAGATTGCGGGCGACCGACTGTACGCTGCCAAAGACGACTTTGCCGTGGCTTTCTTTACGTTTTAATCCAGCGGCGAAGATATCGGCATCCAGACCCAGCGCACAATATTTTGCATGGTTCTGCGCGACCAGTTCCTTTACATGCGCCAGTACCAGCACTCGCCCACGCGCTACGCGCGCCAGTTCGGCGATCACCAGGCTTTTTCCTGCGCCGGTTGGTAAGACAATGACCGCTGGGGAACGATGGTGGCGAAAATGGTTGAGCGTGGCATCCACGGCTTCTTTCTGGTAAGGACGAAGTGTAAAAATCATGGTCTCGCTGCGATAATGAATCCCGCGTTTAGTATGCCATGAATCATTTCCCTTGAGCGAAGTATAGAGCCCGTTATACTGAGCGGATAACGGCTTCAATTTTCGGGCGAAACGCTCGATTTCCGTATTATTACAGGCAAAATCACTCTCATGCGACTCGATAAATTTATCGCTCAGCAACTCGGCGTCAGCCGTGCTATTGCCGGGCGCGAAATCCGTGCTCACCGCGTTACCGTGGATGGCGAAATCATCAGAAATACCGCGTTTAAACTGCTGCCAGAACATGCCGTAGAATATGACGGCAATTCGCTGGTTCAGCAAAATGGACCGCGCTACTTCATGCTGAATAAACCCCAGGGGTATGTGTGTTCGACGGACGATCCGGATCACCCGACCGTGCTCTATTTTCTTGATGAGCCTGTTGCGTATAAATTGCATGCGGCTGGGCGTCTGGATATTGACACCACCGGGCTGGTGCTGATGACGGATGACGGACAGTGGTCTCATCGGATAACGTCTCCGCGTCACCATTGCGAAAAAACCTACCTGGTGACGCTGGAATCACCGGTGGCGGAGGAGACTGCCGCACAATTTGCACAAGGTGTTCAGCTACATAACGAGAAAGATCTCACTAAACCTGCGATGCTTGAGGTGATCACGCCAACGCAGGTGCGTTTGACGATCAGTGAGGGGCGTTATCATCAGGTAAAACGCATGTTTGCCGCCGTTGGAAACCGCGTTGTGGAACTGCACCGTGAACGTATCGGCGCGATCGTCCTGGATGCTGACCTGGAACCGGGTGAATACCGTCCTCTGACAGAAGCAGAAATTGCCAGCGTAGGCTAACGACCCATCAGGCTATTTTATTTGCTATTTTGAACCTGGACAGTGCTCACAATCCTTACGTACTGGAAGTACGCTCTGGCTGTTATGCGCTGTTCGTGTTCAAACTTGCTGCAACAATTGCACCTGATGGGCCAGCTTTGTAACCCCAGCTAACTAAATTCAGGAGTCTCTTTGTGACCAATCGGCAGCACTCTTCATTTGCCATTGTCTTTATCCTTGGCCTGTTGGCCATGCTGATGCCATTGTCGATTGATATGTATCTCCCCGCGCTGCCAGTGATCTCCGAACAGTTTGGCGTGCCAGCGGGTAGTGCGCAGATGACGCTCAGTACCTATATTTTGGGATTCGCGGTGGGGCAGTTGATCTACGGCCCAATGGCGGACAGCCTGGGGCGTAAGCCGGTGATCCTCGGAGGGACACTGATCTTTGCAGCAGCAGCAGTGGCCTGCGCGCTGGCGCAAACCATTGATCAACTGATTATCATGCGTTTCTTCCACGGCCTGGCGGCGGCAGCGGCGAGCGTGGTGATCAATGCCCTGATGCGCGACATCTACCCGAAAGAAGAGTTCTCACGCATGATGTCGTTTGTCATGCTGGTTACGACGATTGCGCCGTTGATGGCACCAATTGTCGGCGGGTGGGTGCTGGTGTGGCTGAGCTGGCATTACATCTTTTGGATCCTGGCGGTGGCGGCGATTCTGGCATCAGTCATGATCTTCACACTGATTAAAGAGACGCTTCCCGTTGAGCGCCGTCAGCCTTTTCGTCTACGCACGACGATGGGGAACTTTGCTTCGCTGTTTCGTCATAAACGCGTGCTGAGTTACATGCTGGCCAGCGGCTTTAGTTTCGCAGGGATGTTCTCCTTCCTCAGCGCCGGGCCGTTTGTCTACATCGAGGTGAATCACGTCTCTCCACAACATTTTGGTTATTACTTCGCGCTGAACATCGTGTTCTTATTTGTGATGACGATCATTAATAGCCGATTTGTGCGCCGGGTCGGGGCATTAAACATGTTCCGTACGGGGTTATGGATCCAGTTTGTCATGGCGGGCTGGCTGGTATTGAGCGCGCTGTTTGGTATCGGTTTCTGGGCGCTGGTCGTGGGGGTTGCGGCGTTTGTAGGATGTGTATCGATGGTTTCATCCAATGCGATGGCCGTCATTCTGGATGAATTCCCTCACATGGCGGGGACTGCCTCTTCGCTGGCGGGGACTTTCCGTTTCGGCATCGGCGCCATCGTTGGCGCACTGCTGTCGCTCGCGACATTTAACTCGGCCTGGCCGATGATCTGGTCGATTGCATTTTGTGCCACCGGCTCTATCCTCTTCTACCTCTACGCGAGTCGCCCGAAAAAAAGGTGATAAAACGCACAACATGGGAGCAGTAAGGCTCCCTTTGTTGATGTACATCAACCTCAAATCGCTCATTCAAGCCAAAGATGTTTATTTTATGTAAAATCAATTTATGTAAATAGTCACATCATTGTAGTTAAAAAGGTTGAGTTAGATCGCAGAAACGGGTACATATAGCCCGCAAATCTGTCCGCACCGGTCAATAATATTTTAACAATCGGCAGTATAAGCCGCATGAATCGTGGATACCGACGTTTTCGATCTGTTTAAGGACGGGTTGTCAATGATGTGTTAAGATAGATGTAAATAAATTGTGAAGTTATTGTGCTTCCGGGGAATAAAAGTGAATACATTACAGCTCTCAATCGTTCATCGCTTACCACAGAACTATCGTTGGTCAGCCGGTTTTGCAGGTTCAAAAGTTGAACCGATTCCGCAGAATGGCCAGAGCATGGAAAACAGCCTGGTGGCGCTTAAATTGCTGAGCCCGGATGGCGACAGCGCGTGGCCGGTGATGCATAAACTCAGTCAGGCACTGAGCGATATCGAAGTCCCTTGTTCCGTACTGGAATGCGAAGGCGAACCGTGCCTGTTCGTAAACCGTCAGGATGAGTTCGCTGCGACTTGTCGTCTGAAAAATTTTGGTGTTGCCATTGCGGAGCCTTTTTCAAACAACAATCCATTTTGAGCATCAACTTAGCGCGAGTAACTGACGCGTATACGCTTGCTGCGGTGCGGTAAATACCCGCTCGCATTGCCCTTGCTCTACAACTTCTCCTTGTCGCAGCACAATAACCTGATGGCACAATGCGCGCACAACGTGCAGGTCGTGGCTAATAAAAATATAGGCCAGGCGATGCTTTTGCTGCAGCGACTTCAATAGCGCCAGGATTTGCGCCTGGACCGTTTTATCCAGTGAAGAGGTGGGTTCGTCCAGAATGATCAGCGAGGGTTTTAAAATTAACGCCCTGGCAATAGCAATTCGCTGACGTTGGCCGCCGGAAAACTCAGCGGGGTAGCGATGACGGGTCTCGGCATCCAGACCGACCTCCGCCATCACCGATTTTACCTGCTGTTCGCGTTGTTGTGCTGAAAGTGCGGGCTGGTGGACGCGTAACCCTTCTTCGATAATTTGCAAAACGCTTAGCCGTGGATTCAGGGAAGAGTTCGGATCCTGAAAAACCACCTGAATACGGTGACGTACCGGTAAAAGTTGGCGACGGCTTAAGTTATGCAGCGGCTGACCATCAAATATAATACGGCCTTGCGAGGTGATTAGCCGTAAAAGCGCCAGGCCGGTGGTGCTTTTACCTGAACCGGATTCACCGACCAGTCCCAGCGTTTCGCCGGGTTGCAGACTGAAACTGACGTTTTTCACCACTTCGTTATGATCGACAATGCGCTTTAAGATGCCTTTACGGATCGGGAAGGCGACGCGGAGTTGACTGACTTCGAGCAGAGGTGCCTGTGGAGTGGATAAAGGTACCGGATCGCCAGAGGGCTCGCTGTTTAACAATTTTTGCGTGTACGGATGGATGGGGGCATTGAGCAACGGCTGCGCGCGGTTTTGCTCCACGCATTGACCATTTTGCATGACCGCGATGGTGTCGGCCAGTTTCTTCACAATGCTCAGATTATGGGTAATAAACAGCATTCCCATATTCAACTCACGCTGCAATTCTCGTAACAGTTGCAGAATTTGTGCCTGTACCGAGACATCCAGCGCCGTGGTCGGCTCATCAGCAATCAATAGCTCCGGACGTGTTAACAACGCCATGGCGATCATCACGCGCTGACGTTCGCCGCCGGAAAACTGATGCGGATAATCTCCCAGTCGCTGCGCGGCATGACGAATACCGACGCGATCCAGACAACTCAGGATTTCGCCTCTGGCCGCTTCCCGACGCATACCCCGGTGTAAAGAGAGCACCTCATAGAGTTGCTTTTCCAGGGAGTGCAGCGGATTGAGCGACACCATGGGTTCCTGGAAAATCATGGCGATTTTATTCCCGCGCACGCCGCGCAGGGTTTGCTCGCTGGCATGCAGCAACGACTCGCCATGAAAACGGATATCGCCAGCAAGGTACACGGCGGGTGGCGAAGGCAGCAGGCGCAAAATAGAAAGCGCTGTCACGCTTTTCCCCGATCCCGACTCGCCAACCAGCGCCAGCGTTTCGCCTGCCTCAACACTTAGGGAGACATCGTTGACGACCGTGCGCACGATCCCTTGCTGGCTAAAACCAACCGATAAACGCTCTATCGCTAACAGAGGTTGCGTCATGCTATACCGCCTTGTTGGGATCAAACGCGTCGCGCACGGCTTCGCCAATAAAAATCAGCAGCGACAGCAGCACTGCCACGGACAAGAATGCAGTGATCCCGAGCCACGGCGCCTGTAAGTTATTTTTGCCTTGCAGGAGTAATTCACCGAGAGAGGGGGATCCCAGCGGTAAACCAAACCCCAGAAAATCGAGCGATGTCAATGTTGTAATTGAGCTACACAAGATGAAAGGGATAAAGGTCAGCGTGGCGACCATCGCGTTGGGCAGCATATGACGCAGAATGATGCTGCGATCGCTGACACCTAACGCCTGTGCCGCGCGAATGTAATCGAAATTGCGGGTGCGCAAAAACTCTGCGCGCACCACCCCGACAAGGCTCATCCAGCCAAAGATCACCGTTATCGCCAACAACCACCAGAAATTGGGCTGTACAACGCTTGAGAGGAGAATAATCAAAAACAGCGTGGGCATTCCAGACCAGACTTCGATTAAACGCTGTCCCCACAAATCGACTTTTCCACCGTAATATCCCTGTAAGGCTCCGGCCAGAACCCCCATGATGCTGGAGCAAAGGGTGAGCATCAGCCCGAACAAGATGGAAATACGCGTGCCATAGAGGATCCGCGCCAACACATCGCCGCCGTTGGCGTCGGTTCCCAGCCAGTTTTGCGTAGACGGTGGCGACGGGAAGGGTTGTTTGGTCGCAAAGTTAATGCTGTTGGCGCCGAATCTGACGGGCGCCCACAGCACCCAACCTCGCTGCTCAAGCTGTTGTTGCAGCCAGGGGTCCTGATAGTCCGCCTGGGTCGCAAACGGTCCGCCAAAATCGCTTTCACTGTAATTTTTCACCAGAGGGAAGTACCAGCTCTCGTCATAGCGAATCAGCAGAGGCTTATCATTGGCGATCAGCTCAGAGCACAGGCTCAGGCTGAAGAGCACAAGAAAAATCCACAGTGACCAGTAGCCCCGACGATTGTGGCGGAAACGCGCCCAGCGGGCCTGGTTTACAGGGCTTAATCGCGGCATTAGCGTCCCTCAAAATCAATACGTGGATCAACCAGCGTATAGCTGATATCGCTGAGGATGTTCAGCAGTAATCCTATTAAGGTGAAAATATATAACGTGCCAAACATCACCGGATAGTCACGGGACACGGTCGCTTCGTAGCCCAGTAATCCCAGGCCATTTAATGAGAACATCACCTCAATCAGCAATGAGCCGGTGAAAAACATGCTGATAACGGTGGCCGGAAATCCGGCAATGACCAGCAGCATGGCGTTACGAAAAACGTGCTTCCACAAAATGTTTTTTTCGCTGACACCTTTGGCGCGCGCCGTGACCACATACTGTTTGCGAACCTCATCGAGAAACGAGTTCTTTGTGAGCATGGTCAGGGCGGCAAAACCGCCAATCACTGTCGCCAGTACCGGTAACGCGATATGCCAAAGATAATCGGTGATTTTCTGATACCAGGGCAACGCGTCAAAATTGGCGGAGACCAAACCCCGCAGCGGAAAGAGGTCGTAGTAGCTGCCGCCGGCAAAGAAAACAATCAACAGAATCGCGAACAGGAATGCGGGGATGGCGTAACCGATGATGATAAAGGCGCTGCTCCACACATCAAATCGGCTGCCGTTATGAACTGCTTTACGGATACCCAGCGGTATCGACACCAGATAGATGATGAGCGTACTCCACAGACCCAACGTGATGGAAACGGGCAGACTGTCTTTAATCAGTGTCAACACAGATGCGCTGCGAAACAGGCTGTCGCCAAAATCAAAGCGAATGTAGTTCCACAACATGGTGAAGTAACGTTCGTGAAGCGGTTTATCAAAACCGTAACGCCGTGTAATTTCGGCAATCACCTCAGGGTCAAGTCCGCGACCGCCCCGGTATTGGCTGTCGCTGATATTGCCAACCCCCGTCTGCGCGTGACTGGCGCGTAAACCTTCGCCTCCGGTGCCGGGCAACGTGCCTGACTGACCAAATTCAATCGCGGCAATGGCCTGATCAACCGGCCCTCCCGGCGCAATCTGCACGATAAAGAAGTTGATAGTAATGATGGCCCAGAGTGTTGGGATCACCAGCAACAAGCGGCGAATCAGATAGGTGCCCATTTATTCTCCTTGTCGTCTGGCCGCCGGAAGTTTCGCGGCTCTATTGACGTCATACCACCAGGTGTCCAGCCCGATGGTGTAAATGGGACGAATGGCCGGATGGGAGAATTTATCCCACCAGGCCAGCCTGTCTTCTGCCATATACCACATGGGCAACATGTAGTAATTCCATGTCAGCACCCGATCCAGCGCCCGCCCCAGCGGAACCAGTTTGGCTTTATTGCCCTGAGCGGCAATGATTTGTGCAATCAGCTTATCAATCACCGGGCTTTGCACGCCGGGGGAGTTATAGCTTGAATCAATATACTCAGAGGCCCAGGAGATTTGCAGATCGGAACTGGGCCACGGCATGGCGCGCCACAATCTCGGCATCATGTCATAGTCGCGGCTGCGCATGCGGTTGGTTATCTGCGAGTTGTCCACCTGGCGGATTTCCATCGTAATTCCCAGGCGCTGTAAATTATGCTGGAAGGGCAGAACCCATTGGCTGTTTCCTCCTGCCGGAAGCAGCAGTTCAAACGTCAGCGGTTTACCCGTCGTACTGCTGATTCGCTGTTGTCCTTTGAGAATCCAACCTGCCTGAGTGAGCAGTTCTCCGGCTTTCAGCAGATTTTCACGATTGTAGCCATCTCCACGTGATACCGGAGGATGGTAAATCTGGTTGAAGACTTCCGGCGGAAGATCGTTTTTCATCGGGGCAAGCAGGACTAGCTCATCGGCATCAGGATACTGGCTGGCGGCATATTCGGTATTCTGGAAATAGCTGCTTGTGCGGCTCCAGGCATTATAAAACAGGGCTTTATTCATCCATTCAAAATCAAAGGCGAGGGTGATAGCCTCACGTACCCGCCTTTCCTGAAACACCGGGCGCTGAATGTTAAATGCCAGCCAGCGCGTGTCCTGAGCGGATTCATTTTTCTGTTCTTCTTTGACGATGTAATGATTGGCGAAATTTTTACCGGTGTAACGGGTCGCCCAGTTTTTAGCATCGTTTTCAAGCCGCAGATCAAACGCTCCGGCTTTAAACGCTTCGAACGCCACATTGTCATCAAGGTAGTAGTCATAGCGTAGGGTATCGAGATTCCAGCGTCCGCGGTTTACCGGCAGACTGGCCGCCCAGTAATCTTTAACCCGCGAATAGACAATGTACTGACCCATTTTCCACTGGGTGATGCGGTAGGGACCGCTGGCGAGCGGAGGGGAGGACAGCGGGTCGCTGAGTTTATGATTTTTCCAGAACTTTTCCGGCATGACGGGTAACGAAAACAGACTGAGCATGTCTTCTTTGCCGGGTTTTGCGAGCTCAATGCGCACGGTGAGGGGCGCTATGGCTTTAACGGTCGTGCCTTTGTAAACCAGGCGGAATTGCGGTACGCCTTCGGTCATAAATTTGTGGAAGGTGAATGCAACATCGCTGGCAGTGACCGGAGAACCATCATGAAAACGTGCGCGCGGATTAATGGCGATTTCTACCCAGGAATAATCGTCCGCGTAGCGTGCTTTTTCGGCAATCAGCGGGTAGTAGCTTCCGGGTTCGTCGTCAGAGGTGGTAAACAGTGTGTCATAGAGAGAGTCGGTACGAACGCCTGGGTTTCCCCGCAGGGAATAACGATTGAAGTTATCAAATGTGCCAATGGCAGAGAGCGTCATTTGGCCGCCTTTCGGGGCGGCAGGATTCACATAATCAAAGTGTTCAAAGTTGATGGCGTATTTGGGTTCACCTAAAACGGCAAAGGCGTAACTTTCTTTGATGGCCTGAGCCTGAACACCGAAACTCAACAGGGCGACAAACAACACGATTATGCGAGTCATCATTTAGGCGTGCTTTCCTCTTTTCAGTACCTGCCACTGCCCGGCAAGCCTCATGACTGAATAATAAGTGACGTAGCGCGCATTGTGAATCCATTCGACGCAGCAGGTTGTCGTTACCATTTGGGCGTATGGGAAACGGCAAGCCAGAGTAAGAAATCGCTTAGCGGTAAAGGTCGGCTTATCCAGTATCCCTGGAGGAAATTAACACCGTGGTCACGTAGCCATTTTGCCTGCTCAGGGGTTTCAACGCCTTCTGCAACGGTAAGCATATTCAGGCGTTTGGACAGCGTAAGTACGGCGTCGAGCACCGGAGAGGTGACGGTTTCCATACCAATGGCATTAATGAAGCCCCGATCGATTTTTAGGTAGTCCAGCGTGAAGCGTTCCAGATAAATCAGCGCGCTATGGCCCGTCCCGAAATCATCAATAGCAATTTCGAATCCTGCACAATGCAGCCATTCAAACAGTTTCGTGGCTTCCTGGTGTTTGAGCATGTCGCGTTCAGTCATTTCCAGGACTATCTGAAAATGATGCGGCGGTAAAGAGGCATCCAGGCGGCGAATATCGTCTTTAAAGCTCTCGCTGTGCAGATGGTCCGGCGCAATATTGATGCCAAACTTTGTACCGACGGGGAGGACTTTTTGCAATGCAGGCGCGTCGCGGGCAATTAACGCGAACAGGTGTTTTGTCAGCGGCACAATCAGTTGTTGCGTTTCGGCATAATGGATGAAGACGTCGGGCGGAATTTCACCGGCTGTCGGATGGCGCCAGCGTAAGAGGACTTCCAGACCGGTAACCTTCAGAGTTTTAATCTCTACGACGGGTTGGTAAACCACATAAAACTGATTGCGTTTGATCGCCGCGAGAATCTCTTTTCCAGGGCGCGTCCGGATAGAATTGATGTAGTAGCAAAGCAAACCCGCAACGATTCCCCCCATACATCCAAGCATCAGGGCATACCACAAGTCGGTATAAGTCCAGGTGTTCGCATACAGGCGAATTTTCAGGGTGACGCCTTCCACCGCAGCCTCACGTATTGGCGTTTCCGTCAGCTCGTTTAATGTCATTAGATGGGTGGAAAACGTTGAGAGGACGGTATTACCCACAATCAGCGCGATTCCGTCAAAATCTTCTTGTCGGGAGGTGTACAACAGATAAGGCGTCAGATTGATATTGAGTGAGGTGAATACTCCGCTTTCCGGTAACAAAGGATTCTGATACCAAATGACCATTGCGGGTTTGTCCGGCATCATCGGGGTACCGGGCAGTATAGCCATGTCGATTTTTTTTCGCGTGTCGAGGACCGGCACCAGTTCTTTAAGCGCCATATCCATCGTCCCGGTGGCGGAGGAACAGAATGCTTTTTTATCTTTGATGAGCAGAAAAGCGCGCACGTTAAGGCTAAATGCCGCGCGGGAGGTCAGTTCAGGGGCGACTTGCTGACAGGTATTTAACGTCAGCGGCTGGAGCTGATCGGTGGTTGCTTTGAGGTCGGAAAAGTAACTCACCAGGTAGTGTTGTACATCTGAAATCAGGGTGTCGTATTTGGCTTCACGTTTGTGCCATGACATTAAAAACTGCAGACTGCTGATGAGCAATGCGACAACAAGCCCTGTGGCTACACAGGTGAGCAGGATTTTTCTACCGGACGAGGCGCTGCTTGTGAACATATTTCCTGGTTTACCTGATCGTGCCGCTTAGTATTAAACTGATTGATTTACAAGACTATAGCCTGGAACACCTTTCATAGTCATACTTTTCTGCTGGGTATTTTTACCGCGAAAAAAAAGCACTGCGTCTGCAGTGCTTTTTTTATGTGTCTCGTCAGGATAGCCAAGGGATAGCTTTCAAACGAACGGTTAACTGCGGCTCAAAACCCGTCGCGCTTCGTTGTAGCGTTTCTTCCAGTAAGGCTCGTTCATACTGGAGATAATCACGCCACTGCTGGTTGAAGCATGAACAAACTGGTTGTTGCCGATGTAAATACCGACATGACGACCTGTTGAACCTGCGCGGAACAACACCAGATCACCGGTACGCAGATTGCTGCGCGAAACGGATTTGCCCGTTTCCTGTTGCTCGTAGGTTGAGCGTGGAAGCTCTAAGCCAAATTGTTCGCGGAATGTACGTTGTACAAAGCTGGAACAATCAATACCTTTTTTGGTGCTGCCGCCAAGGCGGTAACGCACACCTTTCCAGTCAGCATACTGATCCATAATCCGCGATTTCACATCGAGGTTACGAACCATATTTTCAAATTCATCCTGAGAGGCTTGCAGTGAAGAGTTTTCTCCATTACCCACAGCATGCGTCTCAGAATGCATATTCTTCGCGGTGTTCGTTGTCGTACATGCAGAGAGCAGAATTGCCACTGCTATCGCGGGAATTCCCCGCAAGATATATCTCAAAATCGGTTGAGATCTGACCATTTTGTTTGTTTTCCCTTGAAGTCCTTAACGATAAATATCGTTATAAAAAATGCCAAACGTGACGAGACTAATTACCTACGCATGATGAAACAATTCCTTAAGGTCAAAACTGTGGCGGAACGCACAATTTAATTCATAACGAAAATAATGACCAGGCGAGGCAAAACGTGTTCGAGATTACCCGATCGCTCCTGCTATTGCGAGCGATTTTACGTGATTTTTTATAAGAAAAAGTGATACGGAAATTGAAAAAACAGCATTGTACAAATTAAGTACACACGGGATGAAAAATAGGCAATTTATTAATTTATAACGGGAATGTGATGACCCGTTGTGTGATAGTTTCAGTGATGAATTATCCAGATTTGCCATCAGGAGATAAGAACAATCCCTGATGATAATGTTAATTGCTGTGAGTTATTTGTTTAAAAGTTGTTTGTTTTCGCCGGGAAGGTGGTGATCAAATAAGTAAATAACACGATCGCTTAATGGTGTCATTAACCACCAGGGTAATCCAATCAGTACCACCGTTAGCGAACCCACGACGATATCCGTCAGCCAGTGGGCACCAATCATCACGCGGGGAAACGCAAAAACCACAAATATAATAAGGGCGGTAATGCCGGCGATTTTTCCGAAATATCGCATCATGAATGCTGAAAAAATAAGCAGCATCATTCCGTGATCGCCGGGAAAACTGTCTCTGGAGGCATCCTTGGTGGGAATATGCAGCAGTTCGCTTACGCGAGAGATATTATCAAGCGTGAGCGTCGGACTCGCGCGTGTAACCGGAATCAGCGCCTGGCCCAGTTGATTTAGCACGACGGCGGTCAACAGCATTACCAGGCCCATAATGACAATATGTCGACGGCCTGTGGGCGTCTCTTTAAGCCAAAAGCTCAACATCAGACAACCCATTGCCAGCAGCGAACAACCGTCAAACGCCCGATTATTGGTAATGGCGACCGCCCACAGGAATGCGCGGTTTTCACCCAGCTTGTGATTGAAAAAACGAAAGACCTCGACGTCGAGGAAGGACCAGATGCCGTGATTAGCAGGCAGATACCATGACAAAAACAACGTCAGTCCCAGGAGATTCAGCAGAAATATGAGGGGATACCGGGTTTTCATCATCGTTTCGCCGTTCAAAAAATCGGAGGAA
Organism: Citrobacter sp. NCU1; assembly: GCF_010231475.1. Lineage (GTDB taxonomy): Bacteria > Pseudomonadota > Gammaproteobacteria > Enterobacterales > Enterobacteriaceae > Citrobacter_D. Next base: position 69,500 of record NZ_NRDO01000005.1, read on the forward strand.
ACCTTACGCGTTTTCAGCTAAACGAAGCTTCAACAATGCCGTCTGTAGTGCATTCCAGTCGGTATCCGAGTTAGTGATCAGTTCGATGCGACTGTCTGGCGGCGCGACATTTTGTGTCTCAATATGCAGGTCATCCCCCTGGCGGTTAATACGCACTAATCCTTCTTTTATACGCAGCACTCCTTTGACTCGCGCAACCGGTGCCAGGCGCGCCCATTCCAGCAGGCCGATGGTGTCGAACACGGTTTCTGCATCGAAAATCCAGCCGCAGGCCTGGTAACCCTGACCACTGTTCAGGCTACGACGCCAGCGCTGTTGCGCCGGTAAACTCAGCGCCGCAAGCCCTTTTTTGTCTGCGTGCTGGTGGGCGTGCGCGGCACTGGAGGGCAGTTCTGCCAGGTTTAGGCGGGGCAAGTCCAGCCAGTGGCCTTCTATTTTCCCCTGTTCGGTATGGATCAGCTGACGATGGCCGCCATATTGCTGCCACCAGGCGTGCAGCGCAGCCTGACTCTCGGGTGTGGCGCGATCGGACTTGTTCGCCACAATGATATCAGCGGCCGCCAACTGATCGCGGAAGTTCTCGTTGGCCACGCTTTTTTCATCCAGTAAAAGACGCGGATCAAGTACGCAAAGCGTGGCGCGAAGATCGATCCACGGTTCGTAAACGGGGGCAGTGAGCAGATCCAGAATCTGTTTGGGATGTCCAAGCCCTGTGGGTTCAATCAGTAATCGATCGGGTTTCCCCTGACGTAGAAGGGTATTCAACCCGACCTGCATGGGTAGGCCGTTAACGCAACACATGCAACCACCAGGGATCTCTTTTAGCAGCGCACCGCTGTCAGCGAGCAGGGCGCCATCAATGCCGACTTCGCCAAACTCATTGACCAGCACAGCCCATTTTTCCGCCGGGTCTTTATTCGCTAATAGATGAAGAATGGAAGTGGTTTTTCCGCTACCGAGAAAACCGGTAATGAGGTTGGTTTTGGTCACATCTGCTCCAGAATGATTCGATACCCTAACGGTTTCCCGTCATCCTGGCGAAAAAAAGAGGAAAAGAGAAGGGGGGGAGCGGATGAAGAAACTCATCACCCGCGTTAATGGCAGAAATTGTTAATTTTTTAACGTGTCGATGATGGCCTGATGCGCCCCTTGTTGCGCAATACGTTGCCAGGCGTGTTCAATCGCTTGTACAAATTGCCGGTTTTCCACGAGGTCGGTCGCGAAAATGTCGTGTAATGAAAGCAACGCGGACACTCTTCGCGTCTCGCAACTGTTTTCAACAAGGGCGCGGATTTTTTCGCTTAGTGGGTCGCGAACATCAATTGGCGCTCCTGCATCATCCACCCCGCTGACGTAACGCATCCAGCCAGCGATGCCCAGCGCCAGTAACGGCCAGTCACTTTGACGCGCCAAATGTACGCGAATACCGTCCAGCATACGCTGCGGTAACTTTTGGCTACCGTCCATCGCAATCTGCCAGGTTTTGTGTTTCAGCGCCGGATTAGCAAAGCGCTCGAGCAGGCTGTTGGCGTACTGAGCAAGATCAACCTCGGTGATGCGCAATGTCGGTGCCTGTTCCTCTATCATCAAACGGTATGCTGCCTCGCGAAATGCGCTGTCCTCCATGCAGTCGCTGATATGCCGGAACCCCGCCAGATACCCGAGATAGGCCAGAAACGAGTGGCTGCCATTTAGCATACGTAATTTCATTTGTTCCCACGGCAACACATCCGTCACCATCTGCACGCCAGCGGCTTCCCACTGCGGGCGACCGGCGACAAAGTTATCTTCGATTACCCACTGAATGAAGGGTTCACAACTGATCGCGCAGGGGTCTGACACGCCCAGTTCGCCGGTAATTTCGGCCAGAGATTCTGCTGTGGCGGCAGGAACAATTCTGTCCACCATCGTGCCAGGAAAACTGACCTGTTCCGCAATCCATTTCGCCAATTCTGCTGAACGTTTTGCCGCCATTCCCAGCACGGCGTTTTTCACGACATGGCCGTTGTCCGGGATGTTATCGCACGAAAGCACGGTAAAAGGCTTCAAACCACGTTCACGTCTGCGATGCAGGGCTTCAACGAGAATACCCGGTGCAGAGTGAGGTTCTGATGGGTTTTGTATATCGTGGAGGATACGGGGGTTTGTTTCGTCAAGTGAACCGGTCGCCGGATCAATGCAATACCCTTTTTCAGTGATTGTCAGAGAAACGATCGCCACCTGCGGTTCACAAAATTTTTCGATAATCGCGGCGAGTGAATCCAGCTTTGCGTTCAAACACTCATTAACGGCACCGATAATAATGGCCTGGTTGCCGTGCGCGCCTTTCTCCAGCACGGTATAGAGATGATCTTGCGCGCGTAGGTCGCTCATCAATTGTTCGCCGCTAAACAGGCTGATCTCACAAATACCCCAGTCACCGCCGTGTGAATTCAGCACCCTGTCCGTCAGTAACGCCTGATGGGCTCGGTGAAAAGCGCCAAAGCCAAAATGGACGATCCGTGTTTGCAACTGTCGGCGATCGTATTGTGGCAACAGCACATTTTCCGGAAGTTGAACGGAAGCAATAGTATTCATTAAGCACACACCTGATTAACCATAAATTAACAACACCAGTGTAAAGTTATATGACAACAAATTAAATTGGTATGCCGTATTTGTCCGTGGAATGTGAGCTGGATCAATCAAACATGGGTGTTGTATTGATCATTAGTGAGAGACATGTATGGTAGTCGTCATTCGGGTAATTTAATTTGGTATAACAACTTGTGAGGTGAAGCAATGGAACAAACCTGGCGTTGGTACGGACCTAACGATCCGGTATCTCTTGATGATGTGCGTCAGGCTGGCGCAACGGGCGTTGTGACCGCATTGCACCACATTCCGAATGGTGAAGTGTGGCCAGTCGAAGAAATTCAAAAACGTCAGGCGATTCTGGCGGAGAAAGGGTTGACATGGTCTGTGGTGGAAAGTATTCCGGTGCACGAAGACATCAAAACCCGCTCCGGGCAGTACCAGACGTGGATTGCAAACTATCAGCAGAGTATCCGTAACCTGGCGACATGCGGGATTGATACCGTATGCTACAACTTCATGCCGATCCTCGACTGGACGCGTACCGATCTTGAGTATGCATTGCCGGACGGCTCTAAAGCGCTGCGCTTCGACCAGATTGCTTTTGCGGCGTTTGAACTGCACATTCTGAAACGTGAAGGCGCGCAGGCCGATTACACAGAAGAAGAGCAGCGCCAGGCGCTGGTGTACTTCAATGCCATGACCGCAGCCGATATTGAGAAGCTGACGCGTAATATTATCGCCGGTTTACCGGGCGCTGAAGAGGGTTACACGCTGGACCAGTTCCGCGCACGCCTGACGGAATATGATGGCATCAGTAAAGACGATCTGCGTGACAATATGGCGGTATTTCTGCGCGCAATCGTACCGGTCGCGGAAGAGGCGGGAGTCCGTCTGGCGGTGCATCCGGACGATCCGCCGCGCCCGATCCTGGGGTTGCCGCGTATCGTCTCTACCATTGAAGACATGCAGTGGTTGAAAGAGACCGTCGACAGCATTCACAACGGCTTTACGATGTGTACTGGCTCTTACGGTGTGCGTGCTGACAACGATCTGGTGAAAATGATTGAAACCTTCGGCGATCGTATTCATTTTACCCACCTGCGTTCCACGTGCCGTGAAGATAATCCAAAAACCTTCCATGAAGGCGCACACCTGCAGGGTGATGTCGATATGGTGGCCGTGGTCACGGCGATCCTGACGGAAGAACAGCGTCGTAAGAAAGCAGGCGATCTGCGTCCCATTCCGATGCGCCCGGATCATGGTCATCAGATGCTTGACGATCTGCACAAGAAAACCAATCCGGGTTATTCCGCGATTGGTCGCCTGAAAGGGCTGGCTGAGGTTCGCGGGGTCGAACTGGCGTTGAAACAAACGCAGTTCCGCGATCTGCTGTAAATCAACAATAAAAAAGGACGGGGCTGATGCGCCGTCCTTTTTTACATTTAGAGTGCCGCTGGCTCAGTCAGCACGACCCATATAGCGGCGTTCTTCAATATGGATGCGGATTTTTTCTCCGGCGCTCAGGTATTCAGGAACCTGAATCACCAGACCGGTACTCAGCGTCGCAGGCTTGTTGCGAGCACTTGCGGAAGCGCCTTTGATGCCAGGTGCTGTTTCAACAATTTCCAGATCAACCGTCTGCGGCAGTTCAAGCGCCAGCAGTTGTCCATCCCAAATCAGAACCTGCATATCAGGCATGCCGCCTTCCGGGATGAACAGCAGTTCTTCTTCAATCTGATCTTTGGTGAAGGTATATGGGGTATAGTCTTCTTTGTCCATGAACACGTATTCGTTGCCATCGACGTAGGAGAAATCAACGCCGCGACGGCTCAGGGTCACGGTATCCACAATGTCGTCGCCCTTGAAACGTTCTTCGACTTTCAAGCCAGTCCGCACATCAGAAAAACGCATCTTGTACAGTGTTGCAGCACCGCGGGCGGAAGGTGACTGAATATCAATATCTTTTACAATCAGCAGCTTGCCATTGTAATTCAGTACCATACCTTTTTTAATTTCGTTCGCTCTTGGCATCGAAAAAATCCTGTAGTGAAGAATGTCAAAAATATCGCGTCAAACTACTCGCGGCCGGTCATTCAGGCAAGCAGAATTCTCACTTTTGCTGGTGCAAAAAAGGTGATACTGTTCGCTGCCTTCGATCCGGTGGTTAATAAAAGAGAAAACAGTATGGAATGCCGTCCGGATTGTGGGGCATGTTGCACGGCCCCTTCAATTTCCAGTCCCATCCCTGGTATGCCTGACGGCAAGCCAGCGAACACCCCTTGTATCCAGCTTGACGACCGTCTGCGCTGTAAGATTTTTGCTTCTCCGCTGCGGCCAAAAGTCTGCGCGGGATTACAACCCAGTACAGAAATGTGTGGGCAATCTGCGCAACAGGCGATGACGTTTCTGATCGCGCTGGAAGCGCTTACGGCGCCTTAAACATCTTTAATCCGCATCAGACAACCCATTGTGACGACGATCATCACCAGGGCGAACCAAAAGACGGAATGAAAACTCCAGATCTCTGTTGCAATGCCAGCCAGAGAACCGGCAATAATCCAGCCAACACGAATCGTATTGGTGTAGAGCGTTGTGGCTGACCCTGCCTGACCCGGCATTAAATCCTGAAAATAGAGCATGCCGATCCCACCCAATATCCCGATATAAATGGCGTTCAGCAATTGTAAGCCCAGCAACACCGCAGGGGAGTGTGCCAGCAACATTCCTGCGTAAAAGCAGAACCCCGCAACGATAGCAATACGCATCAGGAGACGTTTGCCCAGCCGTTTCGCAAAATACCCAGCAATCAGCATCGTCGGGATTTCTAACCCTGCAGCCGTGCCCATCATGATACCTGCCAGCTTCTCAGGCAGATGTAATTCATTGATGATAAACAGCGGCATATTAATGATATAGAGGCTGTTGGTGCCCCACATGAGTGTGCAGATAATAAAAAGCAGCAATGTATCGCGACGATTGCGCCGGGGGGCTTGCAGGGTGCCGGTCGCCAGAGGCGTCTCTTTGCGCATGGACGGTAAAAACAGCCATACCATTACGCCGCAGACGACAAACGCCACCGCCGCGCTCAGGTACATGACAGTGAAGCTGAATCCCATCGCCAGCGCATAGGCCAGCGGCGGACCGATCACCCACGCCAGCGAAACCTGTGCGCGTAATATGGAGCTGAACATCACGGCTTCGCGGCCAGTCCTGTCGGCATGTTCGCGGGCGAGAGCGAACATTTGCGGGTTGGCCGTTGAACCAAAACTGCTGAGGAAAACGCCGACAAACAGCAGAATAAAGTAGTTACGGTTCCAGGCGAACAACACGCAGGCCAGCATCCCCAGTGCGCAGCAAAAAACGATCAAACTTTTGCGATCGCCTTTCTTATCCGAACGCCCCGCCAGAAACTGACTGACCAGAATGCCGATCACCGCACTTCCGGTAAAAAAGAAACCGACCATTGCCGGACGGGCATGAACTTCGTCAGTGAGAAAGAGGCTCAGCGTTGGTGTCTGTAACGCTCCGGCGATACCGGTGAGAAAAGCGACGAGCAGAAACGCCCACGACGTCAGATCAAACGTTTTCGGCGTGGCGGCAACGGGGGTGTTATGCATGTTTTTAGATCAATAATGTGATGAGACGCGGAGTTTACGCTGCTCGTTAAAAAATAAACAGATACCTAAATCAAAATCGCCACGAAAAATCAAAATGTCATTTCACTCTTTTTATCCCCGATGCTGACGTTGCTGAAATAGGGGGCGTCTCTGCGGATTTTGCGTCAGCAAAACGTATGGCAAGACTAAAAAAATGTGGTTTGTATCTAAATTTTTTCATCAAAAGTGTCGCTTTACTTGCGTACTGACGCAGAAAGAGTAAGACTTATTGAAACGTTTCAGCGCTGTCTTGTTCGTAATGATAAACCAGATCAGCGTCTTTTTTCTCATAGTGGCTGAATCGTTTCAATTCAGCAGGAGAGGAGAACCATGTTCCAGTTATCTGTTCAGGATATTCATCCGGGCAAGCAGGCCGGAAACAAAGAAGAGGCCATTCGTCAGGTTGCTGCGGCATTAGGGCAGGCGGGCAATGTGGCGGAGGGTTACGTTGCCGGCATGCTGGCGCGTGAGCAACAGACATCCACCTTCCTCGGCAATGGGATCGCCATTCCGCACGGCACCACGGACACACGCGATCAGGTATTGAAAACTGGCGTTCAGGTGTTTCAGTTTCCAGATGGCGTGACCTGGGGAGAGGGACAGGTTGCTTATGTGGCGATAGGTATTGCCGCCAGCTCCGATGAACATCTTGGGCTGCTGCGTCAACTGACGCATGTTCTCAGTGATGATTCTGTAGCTGAACAGCTGAAATCAGCCACGACGGCTGATGAGCTTCGCGCATTGCTGATGGGAGAAAAGCAGAGTGAACAGCTAAAGCTTGATAACGAAACCCTGATGCTGGACGTCGAGGCTCGCGATCTGTTGACGCTACAGGCACTTAATGCGGCGCGTCTGAAAGAAGCCGGAGCGGTGGATGCGGAATTTGTCGCCAACGCGATTAACGAGCACCCCATGAATCTGGGCCAGGGGATCTGGCTGAATGACAGCGCGACCGGCAATGTGCGTAGCGCTATCGCCGTCAGCCGTGCAATCCGCGAATTTGCGGTGCAAGGCGAATCGGCCGCCATGTTGGTGACTGTCGCGATGAATGACGATCAGCCTGTCGCAATCCTTAAGCGTCTTGGCGATCTGCTGTTGGACAACAAAGCTGACCGATTGCTGAAAGCAGATGCCGCAACTGTGCTGGCACTGCTGACCAGCGATGAAACATTGACTGATGATGTACAGAGCGCTGAGTTTGTCGTGCGCAATGAGCATGGCTTACATGCCCGTCCTGGAACCCTGTTAGTCAATACCATTAAACAATTTAATAGTGAAATTACAGTGACAAATCTTGATGGAACCGGAAAACCGGCGAATGGACGCAGTTTGATGAAAGTGGTTGCGTTAGGCGTGAAAAAAGGCCACCGCCTGCGTTTCACCGCTCAGGGGGCAGATGCTGAACAGGCGCTGAAAGCGATTGGCGATGCCATCGCGGCGGGTCTTGGGGAGGGCGCATAATGAGCAGACGTGTTGCTACCATCACCCTGAATCCGGCTTATGACCTGGTGGGTTTTTGCCCGGAAATTGAACGGAGTGAAGTTAACCTCGTGAAGACCACTGGCCTGCATGCGGCAGGCAAAGGCATCAATGTCGCCAAAGTGTTGAAAGATTTAGGTATCGATGTCACGGTCGGCGGTTTCCTGGGCAAAGATAACCAGGATGGCTTTCAGCAATTGTTCAGCGAACTGGGCATTGCCAACCGTTTTCAGGTCGTGCAGGGCCGTACCCGCATTAACGTCAAACTGACCGAGAAAGACGGTGAAGTGACCGACTTCAACTTCTCCGGTTTTGAAGTGACGCCAACGGACTGGGAACGTTTCGTTAACGATTCGCTAAGTTGGTTGGGTCAGTTTGACATGGTCTGCGTCAGCGGCAGCCTGCCATCAGGTGTTAGCCCTGAAGCATTCACTGACTGGATGAAGCGCCTGCGTAGTCAGTGTCCATGCATTATCTTTGATAGTAGTCGTGAAGCCTTAGTCGCCGGGCTGAAAGCGGCTCCCTGGTTGGTAAAACCCAACCGTCGTGAGCTGGAGATCTGGGCTGGCCGTAAGCTGCCAGAGATGAAAGATGTTATCGATGCAGCACACGCTCTGCGCGAACAAGGGATCGCCCATGTGGTGATTTCGTTGGGGGCGGAAGGTGCGTTGTGGGTAAATGCGTCAGGTGAGTGGATCGCCAAACCGCCGTCTGTTGAGGTGGTGAGTACCGTTGGCGCGGGGGATTCGATGGTTGGCGGTCTGATTTATGGCCTGCTGATGCGCGAGTCCAGTGAACATACGTTGCGTCTGGCGACAGCGGTTGCTGCCCTGGCCGTAAGTCAAAGCAATGTGGGCATCACCGATCGTCCTCAGTTGGCCGCAATGATGGCGAGGGTCGATTTACAACCGTTTAATTGACAGCAGGAGAAGCAGAATGAAAACGCTGCTGATTATTGACGCTAATCTTGGCCAGGCTCGCGCTTATATGGCGAAAACCCTGCTCGGAGCAGCGGCACGTAAAGCAAAACTGGAAATTATCGACAATCCGAATGACGCCGAACTGGCCATCATCTTAGGAGAAACCGTTCCAAATGACAGTTCGCTAAACGGTAAAAAAGTCTGGCTGGGTGATATCGCACGCGCTGTCTCGCATCCGGAACTGTTTCTGAGCGAAGCGAAAGGTCATGCCAAACCCTACAGCGCGCCGGTAACGGCGGCTCCTGCGCTTGTCGCCAGCGGACCGAAACGGGTTGTGGCGGTAACGGCGTGTCCGACGGGCGTCGCTCATACGTTTATGGCGGCGGAAGCTATTGAAACTGAAGCGAAAAAACGCGGGTGGTGGGTTAAGGTTGAAACTCGTGGTTCTGTCGGCGCCGGAAACGCTATCACCCCGGAAGAGGTGGCGCAGGCGGATCTGGTGATTGTGGCAGCGGATATTGAAGTTGACCTGGCGAAGTTTGCGGGAAAACCGATGTACCGTACGTCGACGGGGCTGGCGTTGAAAAAAACAGCGCAAGAACTGGATAAAGCGGTCGTTGAGGCCGTGCCGTATCAGCCCGCAGGGAACACACAGGCGGCAGGATCGGAAGGCAAAAAAGAGGGGGCGGGGGCCTATCGTCACCTGCTGACTGGCGTGTCTTATATGTTGCCAATGGTTGTTGCGGGGGGATTGTGTATTGCGTTGTCCTTCGCATTTGGTATTGAGGCATTTAAAGAGCAAGGAACGCTGGCCGCGGCGCTAATGCAGATTGGCGGTGGTTCGGCCTTCGCGCTGATGGTGCCGGTTCTGGCCGGGTACATCGCCTTCTCAATTGCGGATCGTCCGGGTCTGACGCCAGGTCTTATCGGCGGTATGCTGGCCGTGAGTACCGGTTCCGGCTTTATTGGTGGGATCATTGCCGGCTTCCTGGCGGGTTATATTGCGAAACTGATTAGCACCAGGCTGAAACTTCCGCAGAGCATGGAAGCGCTGAAACCTATCCTGATCATTCCGTTAATTTCCAGTTTGGTTGTCGGTCTGGCGATGATCTACCTCATCGGTAAACCCGTTGCCGGTATTCTGGAAGGGCTGACTCACTGGCTACAAACGATGGGGACAGCGAACGCAGTGCTGCTCGGCGCTATTTTGGGTGGCATGATGTGTACCGACATGGGCGGTCCGGTCAACAAAGCGGCCTATGCGTTTGGTGTTGGCCTGCTCAGTACACAAACCTATGCGCCGATGGCGGCGATTATGGCGGCAGGTATGGTTCCACCGCTGGCATTGGGACTGGCGACGCTGGTTGCGCGCAGTAAGTTCGATATAGCGCAGCGTGAAGGGGGGAAAGCCGCGTTAGTGTTGGGGTTGTGCTTCATCACTGAGGGGGCAATTCCCTTCGCTGCGCGGGATCCGATGCGTGTTCTGCCGTGCTGTATCGTCGGTGGTGCATTGACGGGCGCTTTCTCTATGGCAATAGGCGCGAAACTGATGGCACCCCACGGCGGCCTGTTTGTTCTGCTGATTCCTGGCGCAATTACGCCGGTGCTGGGATACCTGATGGCTATCGTTGCCGGTACGCTGGTGGCGGGGCTGGGATATGCTTTCCTGAAGCGTCCGGAAACAGAGGCTGTCGAAAAAGCCGCCTGATTTTCCATAAAACTCGCAGAAAAAGGGCAGAGATTTCTCTGCCCTTTTTTGTGTGCGTAAGCGACTGATTAGGCCAGCATTGGGGCAATAACGAAGCCAAAGGCCACACCGGCAATAATGCCGCCCAAACCGGGTAACATAAATGGATGATTTAACACATATTTCCCTACACGTGTTGTCCCTGTGGTATCAAACTCCATCGCTGCCAGTGAGGTGGGATACGTTGGAAGCACGAAAACCCCAGTAACGGCGACATAGGAGGCCAGAATGGCCCAGGTCGGGACATCGAGCGCCACAGCAAGCGGGATAATCAGCGGAGTGGTTGCTCCCTGGGAATAAAGAAGGGCGCAGGTACCGAATAACACCAGTGCCAGTAGCATCGGATATGCCTGCAAAATATCGCCAGCGATTTCTTTTATTTCAGTTATATGTGCGTCTATCAATGTCGTCCCCAGCGTCACAATCCCAAGGATTACCGCCAGTGAACTCATACCAGAGCGAAATGTTGATGTCATTACAATGGCATCGGTCGATGCTTTGCACAATACGACCATCAGGCAAGCGGCAGATAGCATGCAAATAATGATGATATCTCGCGTGGCCATCGGTTTGCCGAGATCAAATCCTGGGCGCAACTGGGGGAAAGCGGCGAGAATGACGATGGCAACGGTAGCAAACAGGAACAGCGCGACAGAAAGTTTGGCGCCAGGCGTTGTGTTCGCTTTGTTTTCATACTTTCTCACCAGTCCTTTCTGAAGACGTTCCAGATAAACTTCGTCATCCTGTAATTCACATCCCTGACGTGAGGCGATGAAAGCAGCCACCATTGCAGCAACAAAAGAAGCGGGGAGGCATACTGACATCACCTGAATAAAACTGATGCTATTACCTTCCATTATGGTGAGCATCGCGGCCATCGCGGCACTGATTGGTGAACCAGAAATGGCGATTTGCGATGCGACAACGGAACCCGCGAGTGTGCGAGAAGGCCTGATGCCAGATTCCTTCGCCACTTCAGCAATCACGGGAAGCGTCGAGAAAACGATAAATCCTGTGCCCGCCATGATGGTCATAGACCAGGTAATTATCGGTGCAATGATGTTGATATATTTAGGATTACGTCGCATAAAATTCCCTGCAACGCGAACCAGATAATCCATCCCGCCTGCGGCCTGTAGCGCAGATGCGGCGACGACAACAGTCATGATAATCAGAATAACGTCTACCGGAGGAGAGCCGATGGGAAGGCCAAGCCCCAGAGTGAGAATGGCGAGCCCGAGGCCACCACACAAACCGATACCTATTCCACCCAGGCGAATACCAAAAAATATTGCGCCTAACACCACTATAATTTCGAGCCAAATCATGATTGCCTCCGATGGATAGTTATTATCCGTAAAAGAGTGAATGGTTATTTATGGGAATTATTAATGCACGATTTATACCTATTGATATTCTGTTAATAACTGATGCTTTCCTACTCTGTTTTCGTACCATCTAATTCCAGCGCGAACCAGCGATGCCGTTGAATCTATATATTTATCAGGCAACTCTTTAACCGCCTGAGCCAGAATGATGGGGACTTCTGTACAGCCAAGAACAATGATTTCTGCACCACGTAAAAACAATGTTTCTGCCTGTTCACTCATCAATTTTTGAGCGCTTTTTAGATCGCCAGCTTTTAATGAATATATGCTTTCCATTACTTTTTTTTGGCTGGAATTGTCGGGGCTAATGCAGTTGAATCCCAAAGATTCAATTCCTTTTTGATACAATCCCATGTAAAGGGTGGCATTGGTCGCTAATAGCCCAATATTTGATTTCCCCGAGTCTTTGACTTCGCTCATTGTGGCTTCCACAATGCTTAAGATGTCAATGTGGCAAGCGTCTTTTAATTCTTTCAGCCAATAGTGGGCCGTATTACAGGGAATAACGATACATTCCGCGCCAGCATTTTCTAGTTTTTGTAAATAGTCCCGCATGGCAGGGAGGGGAGAGTTTCCGTGACGCATCAGTGCATCTGTTCGGTCGGGAATATCAGGAATAGATGAAATAATTAATGGAATATGTTCCTGATCACATTGTGCCGCTGTGAAGTTGACAAATTTATTAAAAAAATCAACAGTGGCCGCTGGCCCCATGCCACCGAGTACGCCAATTAAACCTTTCACGATTGATGCCTCTTTTCGTTAATTAATTTCCGGACTGCCTGAACGCTGGTTTTTATTTTTCCTTTCCTCTGCGGGGTGTTGTATTCCCATTGTGTTGGCGATAAATATCTTTTGATAATTTATTAACAGCTGCTGAGGGAAATGAGAAATGCAAGTATGTTTGCTTTGATGCAAAAAGTGCATAGTCATACGGTGATGGCCTGCTCTGTTGGTGTTCATGGGTGAAAAACAGGCCGGATTACGCTAGAACAATGTGTGGTATTACGAGGGATGAGTACAATACTAATACTGGAAACGAAGGGGGTATGCAAAAAAAGAATCACCAATGTGTGGTGGTCAATGGTTTCTCAGAACTTTATTGCGCGTTATTTTTATGATGCCGAATGAAAAAAGACGGTGCGGGTAACATGGAAGTATTGAGATGAAATAATGATGTGATTTTTTGACGTCAGCAGTCTGTCATCATTTTTACGACGGCTGATGATGTTATATCACCCAACCAGTATGCAATCAGTGAATTAAGCATTTGGGGAGCACCTGTTCAGGCTTATATATTTGGCAGCATAGGTTCTTTCCTGAGTAAAACAGCCAGGACATGCCTGGCGTATTTTACATGATCAGAGGTCGGTTAGTTTCATTACGCCCGCTTTATGCGTATAACCGAACGTCGTTGTTTCGCACAACGTGTGACTTATGCCACCGCCTTTTCAGTCTGTTGTGCTTTCAGCCAGGCAATCTCTTCTGCCCAGATGTCAGGATTGATGGTCTCGAGAACCAGTGGAATACCATCAAAACGATTGTCCTGCATGATCCAACGGAAAGCATCGTGGCCAATGTTGCCTTCGCCTAAACTGTGGTGGCGGTCGACGCGGCTGCCGAAGGTGCTTTTGGCATCATTCAGATGCATTCCGCGCAGGTATTTAAACCCGACAATGCGTTCAAACTCCGCAAACGTTTTTTCGCACTCGGCGGCGCTGCGCAGATCGTAGCCTGCGGCGAACGCGTGGCAGGTATCAATACAAACACCAACGCGCGACTTGTCTTCCACGCCATCGATGATGGCGGCAAGATGTTCAAACTTAAAGCCAAGATTGCTGCCCTGGCCTGCCGTATTCTCAATGACTGCGGTGACACCCTCTGTTTGCGACAGGGTAATGTTGATGGATTCTGCAATGCGAGCCAGACACTCCTCTTCCGGGATCTGCATCAGGTGGCTGCCAGGGTGGAAGTTCAGGAGTGAGAGTCCAAGCAACTCGCAACGTTGCATTTCATCGAGAAAAGCATCACGTGATTTTTCCAGCGCTTCGCTGACCGGGTGACCGAGGTTGATCAGATAACTGTCGTGCGGGAGGATTTGCGCAGAGGAAAAATGGTATTTCTCGCAGGCGGCTTTAAAGTCATCAATGGTTTCAGTCGTGAGCGGTGCAGCGCGCCATTGACGCTGATTTTTTGTGAAAAGCGCAAATGCCGTTGCCTCGATTTCAGCGGCGCGAATCGCGGCATTTGCCAGACCGCCAGCAGCGCTGACGTGCGCTCCAATATATTTCATGAAAGACTCCTGTTAACCCCACATGGGAGAAAAAGCATGTCCCAATGATAGCGGGTTAACAGGGGAAGGATGTAGTGGTTTATGCCATCAGGCTATGAATCACGACGTTTATCATGCCACCGCCGACAATTAACCAGATGAAAAGCACCAGCGCCATCAGTAACGGTTTCGCACCTGCTTTCTTCAATGCGCTGACGTGGGTGGTCAGCCCCAGTGCCGCCATCGCCATCGCCAGCAGAATGGTGTCAAGCGTCACCAGCGCACTCACTACTGCCTGCGGTAACAGGTGGAATGAGTTAAAGATGGCAACCACAATGAACAGCACGGCAAACCACGGAATGGTGATTTTACTTTTTTCCGCACCGCTGGCCGGTGACAACTGTTTCACACGGGCAGCCAGCAGAATCAGGAAGGGTGCCAGCATCATCACACGCAGCATTTTCGCAATCACTGCCGCGTTTTCAGCATCCGGGTTGATCGCATGTCCTGCCGCAACCACCTGCGCAACTTCATGCATGGTGGAACCAATATAGATACCGTACGTCTCGGGGCTGAACCAGTGCGCCAGCAGCGGATACATCGCCGGATAGAGAAAGATTGCCAGCGTGCCGAAGATAACGACAGTTGCAACGGCAACGGTGACTTTACTGGCTTCGGCTTTCACGACCGGTTCGGTCGCCAGTACAGCGGCGGCACCGCAAATGCTGCTCCCGGCGCCAATCAGCCAACTGGTATGGCGATCCAATCCAAAGACTTTCTGCCCCAGAAAACACGCCAGCATAAAGGTGCTGGAGAGCGTCAAAACATCAATCACAATGCCGCTGACGCCGACATCAGCAATCTGCGAAAAGGTCAGGCGAAAGCCGTAGAGAATGATCCCAAGACGCAATAAATGTTGTTTGGCGAACAGTACGCCGCCGTCGCATTGCCTCCAGATCTTCGGGTAGACCGTATTACCGATCACCATCCCCAGCAAAATGGCCAGCGTAAGGGCGCTAAAACCGGCGCCCCCGATGGCGGGAATGGACCCCCCCCACAGGGCAGCCCCAGTGATTACTGCGCTCAGGGCAAGCCCTGGAAGAAAATGCCACACTGTACGACGATGATTCTGTAAGGTGAGTTCTGTCATAACCTTCTCCTTTAGTTGGAGAAAAGTGTATGGCGAACTGGTTTAAAAATAAAATTGATTATATATTTATAATTAATCTTTATAAGTGGTAAGCAGGCGCTGCCCGGGTGGAAAACAACGATGCACATCACGCTGCGACAACTTGAAGTCTTTACCGAAGTACTGAAAAGCGGATCGACAACCCAGGCATCCGTGATGTTGTCGTTGTCGCAGTCTGCCGTGAGCGCAGCGCTTACCGATCTGGAAGGCCAGCTTGGCGTTCAGCTCTTTGACCGGGTCGGAAAGCGGCTGGTGGTTAACGAGCACGGGCGTCTGTTATACCCGCGTGCGTTGGCGTTGCTCGAGCAGACCGTCGAAATCGAGCAACTGTTTCGCGAAGACAATGGCGCCATCCGTGTGTACGCCAGCAGCACCATAGGCAACTACATTTTACCGGCGGTGATTGCCCGCTATCGGCAGGATTATCCTGATTTGCCGCTGGAGCTGAGCGTCGGCAATAGCCAGGACGTTATCAATGCGGTACTGGATTTTCGCGTGGACATTGGCCTCATTGAGGGGCCTTGCCACAGTACGGAAATTATCTCTGAACCGTGGCTGGAGGATGAGCTGGTGGTGTTTGCCGCGCCAACCTCTCCGTTGGCTCAGGGGCCGGTGACGCTGGCGCAACTGGCGGCGGCGCCCTGGATCCTGCGTGAGCGCGGTTCGGGTACGCGCGAAATTGTCGATTACTTGCTGTTGTCACATTTACCGAGATTCCAGATGGCGATGGAGTTGGGCAATTCCGAGGCAATCAAGCATGCCGTGCGCCACGGGTTAGGGATCAGTTGTCTTTCACGTAGGGTGATTGAAGAACAGTTGCAGGCAGGGACGCTGAGCGAAGTTTCCGTACCGCTGCCCAGCCTGGTGCGCACGCTTTGGCGCATCCATCATCGTCAAAAACACCTCTCCAACGCCTTACTGCGCTTTTTGCATTACAGCGAGTCAATCTGATAAGGCGAGATGCCCTCCGGGATTCTGTCCCCGGAGGGACGCCAAACCCGGTGTTTCCCCGTATATCTCAACCTTAAACTAACCGTGTTATCCGGGAGGCGCGATCCTTTCTGTCCTGCGCCTGCACATCCTGAATTCTCTGCTTTACTTATAATCCACGGCCAGTCATGAAGGTCTCTTATAACAGCGTATTTGTGCCGGAAGGAATGGCATTCGTCTGCTACAATCGCCCCTCATTTTTTGGATGGATAGCATTTTCACATGGTTTCCGAAATTAAAACCACAGAAGCGCCCGCGTTACGTCGCGAACTTAAGGCGCGCCACCTGACGATGATCGCCATTGGTGGTTCCATCGGTACAGGTTTGTTTGTTGCATCTGGTGCAACGATTTCTGCAGCAGGCCCAGGGGGCGCGCTGTTTTCCTACATTCTGATTGGCCTGATGGTGTATTTCCTGATGACCAGTCTCGGTGAACTGGCTGCCTATATGCCGGTTTCCGGTTCGTTTGCAACCTACGGTCAGAACTATGTAGAAGAAGGCTTTGGCTTCGCGCTGGGCTGGAACTATTGGTACAACTGGGCCGTAACCATCGCGGTTGACCTCGTGGCGGCGCAACTGGTGATGAGCTGGTGGTTCCCGGACACCCCAGGCTGGATCTGGAGTGCCCTGTTCCTGGGCGTTATTTTCTTGCTGAACTACATTTCCGTGCGCGGATTTGGTGAGGCGGAATATTGGTTCTCGCTTATCAAAGTTACCACCGTGATTATCTTTATCGTGGTTGGCGTGATGATGATCTTCGGCATCTTCAAAGGCGCGCAGCCGGTAGGCTGGAGTAACTGGACGACGGGCGACGCACCGTTTGCCGGTGGTTTCGCGGCGATGATAGGTGTAGCGATGATCGTCGGTTTCTCTTTCCAGGGCACCGAGCTGATTGGTATTGCTGCGGGTGAGTCAGAAGATCCGGAGAAGAACATCCCTCGCGCGGTGCGTCAGGTGTTCTGGCGTATCCTGCTGTTCTATGTGTTCGCCATCCTGATCATCAGCCTGATCATTCCGTACACTGACCCGAGTCTGCTGCGTAATGACGTAAAAGATATCTCCGTTAGTCCGTTCACGCTGGTATTCCAGCACGCGGGTCTGCTCTCTGCCGCAGCGGTAATGAACGCAGTTATCCTGACGGCGGTACTGTCTGCGGGTAACTCCGGGATGTATGCCTCTACCCGTATGCTGTATACCCTGGCCTGTGATGGCAAGGCGCCGCGTATCTTTGCGAAGCTGTCTCGTGGCGGTGTGCCGCGTAATGCCCTGTATGCCACCACCGTGATTGCGGGTCTGTGCTTCCTGACCTCTATGTTTGGCAACCAGACCGTCTACCTGTGGCTGCTGAACACGTCCGGGATGACCGGGTTCATCGCCTGGCTGGGGATCGCCATCAGTCACTACCGCTTCCGTCGCGGCTATGTGATGCAGGGGCATGATATTAAGGATTTACCGTATCGTTCAGGCTTCTTCCCGCTGGGACCGATCTTTGCGTTCGTGTTGTGTCTGACCATTACGCTGGGCCAGAACTACGAAGCCTTCCTGCAAGACACCATTGACTGGGGCGGCGTGATGGCGACCTACATCGGTATTCCGCTGTTCTTGATCATCTGGTTCGGCTACAAACTGACCCGGGGTACGCGCTTCGTTCGTTACAGCGAAATGCAATTCCCGAAACGCACCAAGAAATAATGTGAGTCAGTTGTCGGCAGGATTTAGTCTTTGCGCTGCCATCCGACAACGATGAAAAAGAAAAACCCCGGCAGAGATGCCGGGGTTTTTGCTTTAGTGCACTCAGAAGTTGTACGTTAAACCTACCGTATAACGACGACCGTCCAGGATCGTGTCATAGGTATCGTAATCAATCTGCTTATCCAGCGCGTTGTAGACCCCTGCGGTCACCAGCAGATTCTTGTTGGCGTTGTAGCGCATGCCCACATCAACCTGAGTATAAGAGGGCGTCCCCTGCGACATTGATGTCCGGCTCAGGTATTCAGACGTTTTACCGCGAAAGTTCAGGCGGCTCCAGAAACCAATGTCCTGCGTTGCCTGCCAGTCCAGCGTCGTGTTGAACATGTGTTTCGGCATTTTGTTCAATGGCTTGCCTGAGAACTGGCCGCTTTTCTGCTCAGATTCGGTCCAGGTGTAGTTCGCCGTCCAGTTCAGATCGGAAGTGACCTTCCAGCCAAATGTCGATTCGACGCCGCGCATGTTTGCTTCATCAACGTTGACGCGATCGCTGACGAAGTCGTAGGTTTCATCGCCGATCGTGCAGGCGGGATCGGCACTGCTGTTGCAGCGGCGAACTTCGGTGATCTTATCTTTAAAATCGGTGTTGAACAGCGTAACGCCGGCGTTGAGGTTGTCACCGTTATCCCACAGCAGGGCAATTTCTTCGCTCAGGCTTTTTTCGGGTTTCAGATCCGGGTTGCCTACAATGATGCCATTCAGACGACCGCCGCCAGTGACCTGTCCCCAGCTTGCTGAAGACTGGCGCAGGTCAGGGGCGCGGTAGCCCGCAGAGACACCGCCTTTCACTGTCCACTGCTCCGCCAGATGCCAGACACCGTAGCCGCGTGGCGTCCAGTTGTCGCCGTAGTTTTCATCTTTATCCATTCGCAGGCCGCCGGTCAGGGTGAAAGTGTCGGTGATCGCCCACTCATCTTCGGCAAACAGCGCCCAGCTCCAGCGCGTCAGTTTGTTCAGACCATCAGCCGCCTGCAACTGGTTACCGTTATCGCGGAGTTTTTCATAACGATATTGCCCACCCAGCGTCAGAGTATGTGCGCCGAGGAAAATCTGGTTCTGGTTGTTGAAAATCGTATTGTAAGACTTCATCTCGCGACCCGGGTTATTGGTCTCTTCCTGCTGAACGTAGCTGGTGCTGTTGAAGTCATCGTAATAACCGCTGTGCGTTAATGAGTAGGTGGTGTGCTCGTAGCGGTTTTCACTTTTGGTATTGGGTTTACAGGTGGTGCCTCGGCAGGTGGTCTCCGCCATTGACATGCCTGGCGTGCTGTCGCGGTCCTGCAGTTCGCGCGCAATGTCGAAATCAACATCGTTTTTTTCATCTGGCGTGAAGTTAAGTGTCAATCCACCGTTGCGCAGGCGCTGTTCATTAAAGCCATTGACGATCTGATCCTCGGCGCGGCGTGACAATAGCCCTGTCACTTTAGCGCCCAGTAATCCGTCAATTAATGGACCAGAGGCATAGGCGTTTGTCTGGAAGAGATCGCCGGAATCACTGTTTTCCTGGAAGGTGGCATCGCCATGCAGAGAACCGGTCCAGCCTTTGGTATTGGAGACTTTCTTGGTGATCACGTTGATCACGCCACCCATCGCGTCTGAACCGTAAAGGGAGGACATCGGCCCACGAATCACCTCAATCCGCTCAATAGATTCCAGTGGGGGCAGCCAGCCTTGTTCAATCCCGGCGTTATCGCTGTTCGGTCGCGTGCCACGGGTACTGATGCGTTTACCGTTGACCAGGAAAAGCGTGTATTGCGAGGCCATGCCGCGAATACTGATGTCGCTACTGCTCCCGCCGCCGGTCACTACCACGCCAGGGACATCTTTTAGCGCATCAGTGACATCGCGGTAGGCTTTATCCTCAATCTGTTGTTTGGTAATCACAGAAATGGAGGCGGGGGCGTTCTGAATCTTCTGCTCAAATCCCGTAGCGGTAACAACGACGGTGTCCTGGTCAGTAGCATGGGCGAGTGATGGGAGGCTGGCTACGCTTACTGCGATAGCAACGGCCTTAACGTGAGGTATGGTCATTTGTATCATTCCATTTAAATGAATAAAAAAACTGCGTGTCATGTGTAAAGCCACGACGACTGTATGTATTTGTCTTTTAAGTATTCTTTACGTAGATGAGGCGGGGGAATTGTACAAAAGAATGATTTTTTGTAAACATAAATGATAATTGGAATTATTTGCGTTTATGTGAATTTAAGTTGAAATAGTTTTAAATCAATAAGATAAGTAAATGTAAATATGGCGGGAATGTGAAGAAAAATGAAGGTTTGTGGGAAGAGAAGGAGGAGGGCCGGCGCCCTCCCAAATTACTTCAGCAAATGCTGCGCGTGAAACCGCAGATGATCCTCAATAAAAGAGGCAATGAAGTAATAGCTGTGATCGTAGCCGGGTTGAATGCGCAATGTCATTGGCCATGACGTCTGGCGAGCCGCTTCCGCCAGTACCGCAGGCTGAAGCTGGTCGGCGAGGAATTGATCGTTATCGCCCTGATCCACGAGAGTTGGAATAGCGTGTTCGGGTTTGCTGGACAACATCAACGCACAGCTATCCCATTCTGCCCACCGCTCCCTTTCTTCACCCAAATACGCGGTAAAGGCTTTTTCTCCCCACGGCACACGACACGGATTCACAATCGGCGCAAACGCGGAAACGCTGGTGTATTTACCGGGATTTTTCAACGCCATAACGAGCGCGCCATGTCCGCCCATCGAATGTCCGCTGATAGCGCAACGGCTGCTAACATTAAATTGTGACTGGATCAGCGCCGGAAGTTCATCGCGCAGATAATCATACATGCGAAAATGCGTGGCCCAGGGCTGCTGGGTCGCATTCAGGTAGAATCCCGCACCTTTGCCTAAATCGTAATGTTCATCATCGGCGACCTGTTCACCGCGCGGGCTGGTATCTGGCATGACCAGAACAATCCCCAGTTCAGCCGCAATGCGCTGCGCGCCGGCTTTGGTGGTGAAGTTTTCATCATTGCAGGTCAATCCTGACAGCCAATACAGCACGGGAGGTGGCGAGGTATCACGGGGAGGGGGAAGAAAAATACTGAATGTCATCGCGCAATTCAGCGTACTGGCGTCGTGCCGCCAGCGTTGCTGCCAGCCTTCAAAACAGCGGTGCTCTTCGAGCATTTCCATGCGTGGCTCCTGTTGTGTTGTGCGTTGTGAACTCCCCATAATACAGATTATTCATTGTGCTGTGAGTAACTTTCACTTCCGCATTTAGCTAACATGCTTCATCATCTACACAACTTTACATTAACACTCAGGCACCGTGAGTCATCAGGTTTACCGGTCAGGGGAGGCGTGTGGAATCCAGGTGATGAAAGGCAGCGTCAATTTCAATAATTATCACTGTGAATACTGGATTATGTGCGCGGCCTCACGCACAATGTTTGGGCTGTCGTACAGCTTAAAAACTTTGTCCCACGTAGGGCAGAGGCGCCACACCTGCAGGAGAAAAAGAAATGTCATCACTCAGTAAAGAAGCGGCCCTGGTTCATGAAGCGCTGGTTGCGCGTGGTCTGGAAACCCCGCTGCGCCCGCCCGTGCATGAGATGGATAACGAAACGCGCAAACGTCTTATCTCAGGCCACATGACTGAGATCATGCAGTTATTGAATCTTGATTTGAGCGATGACAGTTTGATGGAGACGCCTCACCGCATCGCTAAGATGTATGTCGATGAGATATTCTCCGGTCTTGATTACGCAAACTTCCCTAAAATCACCGTCATTGAAAATAAAATGAAGGTCGATGAAATGGTCACGGTGCGTGACATCACTCTGACCAGTACCTGTGAACACCATTTCGTGACCATTGATGGGAAGGCGACAGTGGCCTATATCCCGAAAGAGTCGGTGATTGGCCTCTCGAAAATTAACCGCATTGTGCAGTTTTTTGCCCAACGTCCGCAGGTTCAGGAGCGTTTGACTCAGCAAATTCTGACGGCGCTGCAAACATTACTGGGTACTAACAATGTGGCGGTATCAATTGACGCAGTGCATTACTGCGTGAAAGCGCGCGGAATTCGCGATGCGACCAGCGCAACGACAACGACCTCGCTCGGCGGGTTGTTTAAATCCAGCCAGAATACCCGCCAGGAGTTTCTGCGCGCTGTTCGTCACCACAACTGATTAAGGCCCAGGATATGGAGCGTAATGTCACGCTGGATTTTGTTCGTGGCGTTGCCATCCTGGGTATTCTGCTACTCAATATCAGCGCCTTTGGTTTGCCAAAGGCCGCGTATCTCAATCCCGCCTGGTACGGCGATATTACCGCTTCCGATGCCTGGACGTGGGCAATCCTCGATCTCTTTGCACAGGCCAAATTTCTCACACTCTTTGCCTTGTTGTTCGGCGCAGGGTTGCAAATGTTGCTGCCGCGCGGCAAGCGTTGGATCCAGTCACGTCTGACGCTGCTGGTGTTGCTGGGATTTATTCACGCCTTGTTATTCTGGGATGGCGATATTTTGCTGGCTTACGGTCTTGTTGGGCTGATTTGTTGGCGACTGGTGCGTGACGCGCCATCCGTGAAGAGCTTGTTCAACACCGGCATCGTGCTTTATCTGGCAGGGATTGGTGTTTTGCTGCTGCTGGGAACAATTTCAGGCAATGACATCAGCCGGGCCTGGACCCCGGATGCTTCCTCGCTGTTGTATGAAAAATACTGGAAGCTGAACGGGGGAGTGGAAGCCATCAGTAATCGCGTCGACGCGTTGTCGAACAGTTTGCTGGCGCTGGGGGCTCAATATGGTTGGCAACTGGCGGGGATGATGCTGCTGGGGGCGGCGTTAATGCGTAGCGGCTGGTTGAAAGGTCAGTACAGCCTGCATCATTACCGCCGAACAGGCGCCATGCTGATTGTTGCCGGAGTCTTGATTAATCTGCCCGCGATAGTCGCGCAATGGCAACTGGATTGGGCATGGCGTTGGTGCGGATTTTTGTTGCAGGCTCCGCGCGAGCTGAGCGCACCGTTTCAGGCGCTGGGGTACGCGGCGCTGATGTTTGGCTTCTGGCCTCAATTAAGCCGCAGCAAACTGGTTATCGCCATAGCCTGCGTAGGAAGAATGGCGCTGAGTAATTACCTCTTGCAGACGCTTTTCTGCACCACGCTGTTTTATCATTTCGATTTGTTTATGAAATTCGACCGGCTGGAGCTGTTGCTGTTTGTGGTTCCCGTGTGGCTGGCGAACCTGCTTTTCTCCGTCGTTTGGCTGCATTTCTGGCGTCAGGGGCCAGTGGAATGGCTGTGGCGGCAATTGACCCTACGTGCGTCAGGGGCATCATTATCTCGAACATCCAGATAACGATCTGGATCACATTCATTAACAAAATCCATGTAACCGTTTCCAACCCTGTGACCTTACTCACGCAGTCCTCCGCGCGTCGCTGACAAAATAGCCGCCTGCAAAGGGGGGTCTGTGAGCAACGGCAATTTCAAACAGGGTAGTGAATATGATAACCATTCGTGATGTGGCACGTCAGGCTGGCGTTTCTGTAGCGACCGTTTCTCGTGTACTGAATAACAGTACGTTAGTGAGTCCTGATACACGTGACGCCGTCATGAAAGCGGTCACCTCACTGGGTTATCGCCCTAATGCGAATGCGCAGGCGTTGGCAACGCAGGTGAGCGACACCATTGGTGTTGTGGTGATGGATGTTTCAGATGCCTTTTTTGGCGCACTGGTAAAAGCGGTGGATCTGGTTGCTCAACAGCATCAGAAATATGTGCTGATTGGTAACAGTTACCACGAGGCTGAAAAAGAACGACATGCCATTGAGGTGTTGATCCGCCAACGCTGCAACGCTCTGATTGTCCACTCCAAAGCGCTAAGCGATCGGGAACTGAGCGAATTTATGGATCAGATCCCCGGCATGGTGTTGATCAACCGCCTTATTCCCGGCTACGCCCATCGTTGCGTCTGTCTGGATAATGTCAGCGGCGCAAAAATGGCCACGCGGATGCTGCTTAATAATGGTCATCAACGCATTGGCTATCTGGCTTCCAGCCACCGTATCGAAGATGATGCAATGCGTAAAGAAGGGTGGTTAGCCGCACTGAGCGAGCAGGGGATCACCCCGCCTGAGAGCTGGGTTGGCACAGGATCGCCTGACATGCCGGGGGGCGAATCAGCCATGGTTGAGCTTTTGGGGCGTAACCTGCAACTCACTGCTGTGTTTGCTTACAATGACAACATGGCCGCCGGCGCGCTCACCGCGTTGAAAGACAACGGTATTGCTATCCCGCTGCATCTGTCGATTATTGGTTTTGATGATATTCCTATCGCACGTTACACCGACCCGCAACTGACGACGGTGCGTTATCCCATTGCTTCAATGGCCAAAATGGCAACAGAGCTGGCGTTACAGGGCGCCGCAGGCACGTTAGATGTGTCGGCAACGCACTGTTTTATGCCGACGCTGGTGCGTAGGCACTCCGTGGCATTGCGGCAGAATGCGGCCCTGATCACTAACTAAAAATGTCGTTGTATGTAACCGCTTTCAATGTGTGAGTAAATTCACAGTATCTTAACAATGTGATGGCTATGATGGCACCGTTTGAAACGCTGTAACTATTATGTAACGGTGAGCAATCAGTTTTACCGCTGCGTTAGCGCCTTAAACCAAAAGTACAGCCTGGTTTTGGAGCGTTACTGGGCACGGAAGAAAGATTTTTAAAAAGTGAGCTTCGGCATTCAGTAACACTTATTTAACGTTCTGCCCTGCCGAGCATTTTTCTCAAGTACTACCCTGCATAATAAAACCGGAGATACCATGAATAAGAAGGTGTTGACTCTGTCTGCTGTGATGGCAAGCATGTTATTCGGCGCGGCTGCGCACGCTGCTGATACCCGCATTGGTGTGACGATTTACAAATATGACGATAACTTTATGTCCGTGGTACGTAAGGCTATCGAACAAGATGCCAAAGCGGCACCTGACGTACAACTGCTGATGAATGACTCTCAGAACGATCAGTCTAAACAAAACGACCAGATCGACGTTCTGCTGGCGAAAGGCGTGAAAGCGCTGGCAATCAACCTGGTTGACCCGGCAGCGGCAGGTACAGTGATTGAGAAAGCGCGCGGTCAAAATGTCCCGGTTGTCTTCTTCAACAAAGAACCTTCCCGTAAGGCGCTGGACAGCTATGACAAAGCCTATTACGTCGGCACTGACTCTAAAGAATCCGGAATTATTCAGGGCGACCTGATTGCGAAACACTGGCAAGCGAATCAGGGTTGGGATCTGAACAAAGATGGCCAAATTCAGTTCGTTCTGCTGAAAGGCGAACCGGGTCACCCGGATGCTGAAGCCCGTACCACCTACGTTATCAAAGAGCTGAACGACAAAGGTATCAAAACCGAGCAACTGCAGTTAGATACCGCAATGTGGGATACCGCTCAGGCGAAAGATAAAATGGATGCCTGGTTGTCCGGCCCGAACGCCAACAAAATTGAAGTGGTTATCGCGAACAACGATGCCATGGCAATGGGGGCCGTAGAAGCCCTGAAAGCGCACAACAAGACCAGCGTACCGGTATTTGGTGTGGATGCATTACCAGAAGCACTGGCGCTGGTGAAATCCGGCGCGCTGGCAGGTACCGTGCTGAACGACGCCAACAACCAGGCGAAAGCGACCTTCGATCTGGCGAAAAACCTGGCGGATGGTAAAGCCGCGGCTGAAGGTACCAACTGGAAAATTGAGAACAAAATTGTTCGCGTTCCGTACGTAGGTGTTGATAAAGATAATCTGGCTGAGTTCACCAAAAAATAATCGTTGTTATCCGTTTTCTCGGGCGCATATCTCTTGCGCCCTTTAATAACGCACTCTGCGAGGCCAACAAGGTATAATTATGGTCAGCACTACTACTCAGCCGTCAGGCGAATTCTTGTTAGAAATGAGCGGCATCAACAAGTCTTTCCCCGGCGTTAAGGCACTTGATAATGTCAATTTAAAAGTCCGCCCCCATTCTATTCATGCATTAATGGGAGAAAATGGTGCAGGGAAATCAACATTATTAAAATGTCTTTTTGGAATCTATCAAAAAGATTCTGGTAGCATTTTATTTCAGGGTAAAGAAATCGATTTTCATTCCGCCAAAGAAGCACTGGAGAATGGCATTTCGATGGTTCACCAGGAATTAAACCTGGTGTTGCAGCGCTCCGTGATGGACAACATGTGGTTGGGGCGTTATCCCACGAAAGGCATGTTTGTTGATCAGGACAAAATGTATCGCGATACCAAAGCGATATTTGATGAACTGGATATTGATATCGACCCGCGGGCGCGAGTGGGGACGTTATCCGTTTCACAAATGCAGATGATCGAAATTGCGAAAGCGTTCTCGTATAACGCGAAAATCGTAATTATGGATGAACCCACCTCTTCATTAACTGAGAAAGAGGTTAATCATCTGTTTACCATTATCCGTAAGCTGAAAGAGCGTGGTTGCGGTATTGTCTATATCTCTCATAAAATGGAAGAAATTTTCCAGTTATGCGATGAGATTACTGTCCTGCGCGACGGCCAGTGGATTGCGACGCAGCCGCTGGAAGGACTGAATATGGACAAAATCATCGCCATGATGGTCGGGCGCTCGCTGAACCAGCGCTTCCCGGACAAAGAGAACAAGCCTGGCGAAGTGATTCTGGAAGTGCGCAATCTGACCTCTTTACGTCAGCCATCAATCCGTGACATCTCTTTTGATTTGCATAAAGGGGAGATCCTGGGGATTGCTGGTCTGGTCGGGGCAAAACGGACGGACATCGTTGAAACGTTGTTTGGTATCCGTGAAAAATCGTCCGGCACCATTACGTTGCACGGCAAGAAGATTAACAACCACAACGCAAACGAAGCCATTAACCATGGTTTTGCGCTGGTCACGGAAGAGCGTCGTTCGACCGGGATTTATGCTTATCTGGATATTGGCTTCAACTCGTTGATTTCCAATATACATAATTACAAAAATAAAGTCGGTCTGTTGGACAATTCCCGAATGAAGAGTGATACCCAATGGGTCATTGACTCTATGCGGGTAAAAACACCGGGCCATCGTACACAAATTGGTTCTCTCTCGGGGGGGAATCAGCAAAAGGTTATTATTGGCCGTTGGTTATTAACCCAACCAGAAATATTAATGCTGGACGAACCTACGCGCGGCATTGATGTTGGCGCGAAATTTGAAATTTATCAGTTGATCGCGGAGCTGGCGAAGAAAGAGAAGGGCATCATTATCATCTCTTCTGAAATGCCGGAATTGTTAGGGATTACAGATCGTATTCTGGTAATGAGTAACGGTCTCGTTGCTGGAATTGTTGACACCAAAACGACTACGCAAAACGAAATTCTGCGTCTTGCGTCTTTGCACCTTTAAGATCAGGGGCTCCTCATGAGTGCGTTAAATAAGAAAAGTTTTCTTACTTATCTAAAAGAAGGCGGAATTTACGTCGTTCTTTTAGTCTTACTGGCTATTATTATTTTCCAGGACCCCACATTCTTAAGTCTGCTGAACTTGAGTAACATCCTGACGCAGTCTTCCGTACGTATCATTATCGCATTGGGTGTTGCCGGACTGATTGTCACCCAGGGGACTGACCTGTCAGCAGGTCGTCAGGTCGGGCTGGCGGCGGTAGTCGCGGCGACGCTGCTGCAATCGATGGAAAACGCGAATAAAGTCTTCCCTGAAATGGCGACCATGCCGATTGCGCTGGTGATCCTGATTGTCTGTGCGGTGGGGGCCATTATCGGTCTGGTGAACGGCATTATCATTGCCTACCTCAACGTGACGCCGTTTATCACCACCCTTGGCACGATGATTATCGTTTACGGTATCAACTCCCTCTACTACGACTTCGTGGGGGCATCGCCAATCTCTGGCTTTGATAGCGGCTTCTCGACCTTTGCGCAGGGCTTCATTGCGCTGGGTAGCTTCCGACTCTCTTACATTACTTTCTATGCGCTGATTGCCGTGGCGTTCGTGTGGGTACTGTGGAACAAAACCCGTTTTGGCAAAAACATTTTTGCTATCGGCGGTAACCCGGAAGCGGCAAAAGTTTCTGGGGTAAACGTCGCGCTGAACCTGCTGATGATCTACGCATTGTCTGGTGTGTTCTATGCCTTTGGTGGTTTGCTGGAGGCCGGTCGTATCGGTTCTGCCACCAACAACCTCGGCTTTATGTACGAACTGGATGCGATTGCGGCGTGCGTGGTTGGCGGCGTGTCGTTCAGCGGTGGTGTAGGGACCGTCTTCGGCGTGGTGACCGGTGTGATTATCTTCACCGTCATCAACTACGGTTTGACCTATATCGGTGTGAACCCCTACTGGCAGTACATCATTAAGGGCGGCATCATTATCTTCGCGGTCGCGCTGGATTCCCTGAAGTACGCCCGTAAGAAGTAATTTATCAACGCAAAAAACCGGTGCAGAGACGTTCTGCACCGGTTTTTTATTTATTTGATAAAGACTAACCAAATTCCCACGAGCAGTGCGCCCAGCGAAAGCCCAAAGTAGACACCGATATAGATCCAGTACGTCGTGGGTTCAGCACAACGCTGAATTAAGAGTGGCTCTTGCGAGCCTTTGACCGTTTTCTCGATGACGCCAGTGCGTATCCCCTTTAGCCCTTGTCGGAAGGTCCAGACAACGACCATCAGCACGCCAATCACGATAAAAAGGGTTTTGTCTTCCACGCTTATTTTCCTTGTTTCTTTTGTAATTCCAGCAGTTGCTCAGGTGTCACCGCCGGATAACCCTGCGCATCGTCTGGGACCTGATGCATGGCGGGAATGGGTACCAGCGGGCCTAAAAAGCGCGGTTCACGTTTGAAGAGATAGAGATCGGCCAGCGCGCCAAAACGCGCGCCGAATTCGCGCACCCGGACGGTGAGCATATCCTTTGGCGAAGGAACTGCATAGCACTGAGCCTGAATTCCCATATGCAGCGCAATGAATAATGCGCGTTCGCAGTGGAAGCGCTGAGTGATGATGATGAAATCGTTGGTATCAAAGACCTTACGGGTGCGCACAATCGAGTCCAGAGTGCGAAAGCCTGCGTAATCGAGCACGATATCCGCAGGATCAACGCCTGCCGCGATCAGATCTTTACGCATTGTCATCGGCTCGTTATAGCTTTGCAGCGCATTGTCGCCGCTAAGCAAAAGGTAGTTAACCTTACCGCTGTTGTAGGCGTTAAGCGCGCCCTGAATACGGTAGCGGTAATACTGATTAATCACACCGGTACGATAGTATTTGGCGGTGCCTAAGACCACGCCGACCTGGCGATAGGGCAAGTCCTGCAATTCGTCGTAGATGTACGGGGCCGTTTTCCAGCTCATCCATCTGTCGAGGCCAAGCGCAGTTAACAGCAGCAAGCCGACCAGGACTGACAGGCTGTAAAACAGACGCTTTAACATTGCGAAGAACTCGATAAAAGGAAGAAATTTCAATCAGGCTACTTTACCCGGCAGCGTAGCGCAAGAATCGGGAGTCTGATTGCGGGGATTTTCGACATACCTCAACGTTGCAGGAAGGGGATTGCCGTTTTAGGCCCGGTAAGCTTGCGCCACCGGGCACAACGATTTACGCCAGCTGTACGCGGTCGATGTTGTCGCAGCCCAGCGCTTTCAGCGTCGCGGCGGTAGCATCCCATTGAATCAATGGCGCATCTGCTTTTTCCGCCAGAATGGCACGCTGGATATCCGGATAGTCGTAACCGTTCAGATTCAGCAAGTTTAACGCGCCTTGCAGAGGCGGCAACGTTGGGTTAAACGCGGCGTTTTCAGCATAGCTGCCGGTGAAAATACGCCCGTCTTTACACTCCAGCGCCACGCCACTTGGGGAGTTGCTGTACGGCATATGGCATCGGTTGGCTGCGCGAATGGCTTCTTGAGTCAGCGCGTCGCCTTTCAGGGCGAAACCGTGATCTTGTTCGTCCATCAGCAGCGTTTTGATTGCCAGATCTTTCGGACCGAAAGCGTCTGGCAAATAGTCACGCAGCGTGTGCGGTTCGCGTCCTGGCAAGTGAATGCGCAGATCCAGCCCGCTGTTCAGTTCGTTCATAAACTGACGACAGTGACCACAAGGGGTGTAGTTGACGGTAATGGCGGCAAGGGCTTTTTCGCCGCGTAACCAGGCGTGGCTGATGGCGCTTTGTTCGGCGTGAACGGTTTGCTGCATAGTGGCTCCCAGGAACTCCATGTTCCCACCGAAAAACCATGTCCCACTGACGCCACGCGCCACAGCGCCAACGTTAAAATGGGAAAGGTCGGTACGCGCGCAGGCGGCAGCCAGCGGCAGGAGTGCGAAAGCCAGCGCGTCTTCGTCCAGCCCCGATTCACTTTTAAGCGTCGAGACCTGCTCTGCACTCAGCATGGCGGGGAAATGCTTATCCGCCAGAAGTGGTGCCAGCGCTGATTGCAAGTTATCCGCGAGTTGGGCAAAAGCAGTTTGAAAACGTGGATGCATGGCGTTGCCTCATAACAATGTAATGGAATCGTAGTGTACGGGCCTGTTACGGCTTTATATGTGACTCATATCTCATTAATTGTGCAACTTATGAAACTTAAATTGAAAATGCGCGACGCATCGCAAATTTTAACCCACAACCGCCAAAATGACAGGAAACAAAAAAGGAGCCAAAAGCGAGGTGATAATCCCGCAAATCACCAGCGCCAGCGAACTAAAGGCGCCTTCCTGGTAATCCAGCTCAGCGCAACGTGCCGTGCCGAGAGCATGTGATGCTGTTCCCATTGCCAGCCCGCGCGCGGCTTTGGTACGGATCCGCATGGCGTTTAACAGCGTATGACCAAACACTGCCCCGAGGATCCCGACAAATATTACGCATACCGCGCTGATCGCCGGAATGCCGCCCAGACTCCCCCCAACCGCCATCGCGATAGGTGTGGTGACCGATTTGGGCAATACCGACGCAGCGATTTCCGGCGTGGCGCCCATCAGCAAGGCGACCGACGTGCCCGTCACCATCGCGACGACACTGCCACAGAAACAGATAGTGATGATGGATTTCCAACGGGCTCGGATCTGGTGCAATTGCTCATAGAGCGGATAGGCCAGCGCCACCACGGCAGGTTGCAGCAGGTCGTTCAGCACTTTACTGCCCTGAAAATAGTGATCGTAAGGCGTACCGGTGAGGATAAGCAAAGGAATGATAACCACCATTGCGACCAGCAGCGGGTTCAGCAATGGCATCTTAAAACGCACCGCCAGCTTACGCGCTGCGAAAAATACCGCCAGTGTCAGAGGTAATGACCACCAGATGTACGACATCATTGTTTTGATCCTTTATGCCCAACCACTTTTCGTTCGCCGTGCACAATATGCGAGCTCCAGCTAACCACCAGAAAGACAACCAGCGTACTTATCGCGCAAGAGACAACGACGGGTCCAAACTGCGCGCGCAGCAAGTCAAAGTACTGCATCACGCCAACGCCAATGGGAACGAAAAGTAACGCCATATAGCGAATAAGCACGTAGCAACCTGGATTGACCCATTTGGCGGGCAGAATTTGCAGTGCCAGTAAAACGAAGAGGATCAGCATGCCGATGATGCTGCCGGGAATGGTGATCGGAAGCAGCGACGCAATAAAAATACCTGCATATAAGCAGGCATAGATCAGCACAAATGCGCGTAAATATTGCCAGACGATATTCAGTGATTTACTCATAGCAAACGCCCTTGAAGAGAGGGATTCATCATACAATTAAACTTTAAAATGTGCTACCGATCACATCATGAATTCTGAGCATAGTGGAGATAGACAACGGGAACGTTACGTCATAAAGATCATAGCGGAGAGACTTTAAACCGCCCTGGAGAGACGCTACCATAGCGCCTCTTTTTTTGCGGATAATGATATGCGTGTTTTGCTGGCGCCGATGGAAGGCGTGCTCGATTCTCTGGTGCGCGAGCTCCTGACCGATGTGAATGACTACGATCTGTGCATCACGGAATTTGTGCGCGTGGTAGATCAACTGCTACCGGCGAAAGTATTCCACCGTATTTGCCCGGAATTGCTCAATGCCAGCCGGACACCCTCGGGCACGCTGGTGCGTATTCAACTGCTGGGGCAATATCCGCAATGGCTGGCGGAAAATGCCGCGCGTGCGGTGGAGTTAGGATCGTATGGCGTCGATCTTAACTGCGGCTGTCCGTCGAAGCTGGTCAATGGCAGCGGCGGTGGCGCAACCTTGCTCAAAGATCCTGAGCTTATCTATCAGGGGGCAAAGGCGATGCGTGAGGCGGTACCTGCTCATCTGCCCGTGACGGTTAAAGTGCGTCTTGGCTGGGACAGCGGCGACAGAAAATTTGAAATTGCCGATGCAGTACAGCAGGCTGGCGCGAGCGAACTGGCGGTACACGGTCGTACGAAAGAGCAAGGTTATAAAGCGGAGCACATTGACTGGCAGGCGATTGGCGAAATCCGACAGCGTTTAACGATTCCGGTTATCGCCAATGGTGAGATCTGGGACTGGCAAAGTGCGCAGGCGTGTATGGCGATAAGCGGTTGCGACGCTGTGATGATCGGGAGAGGGGCATTAAATATCCCCAACCTGAGTCGTGTAGTGAAATATAACGAACCGCGTATGTCATGGCCTGATGTGGTGGCGTTGTTGCAGAAATATACCCGGCTGGAAAAGCAAGGCGATACCGGGCTTTATCACGTGGCGCGCATCAAACAGTGGCTGGGGTATTTACGTAAAGAGTATTCAGAAGCGACCACGCTTTTTCAGGAAATTCGTTCACTCAATAATTCACCGGATATTGCCCGCGCGATTCAGACCATTGATATTGCGTCACTGCGGCCATGAGACATGGCCGATGACGCAGTGGTGGACTGGGCGAACCAGGGGAGCAAAATGGGGTTTGTATTTATTTATCATTTAAATAATTTATAAATATTCATTTAAATGGAATATATTTTTCTGATTATTTCTTTTATTTTCCAAAGATGTATTGCCACGCGTAACTAAAAAAACAGACGCGACACCACGTAATCTCTGCACACCTTTTCTTACCAGAATATCTTAATGAATCGTTATTCTCCTTTTGTCGCGACCGCGTGTTTACCGCTATTGGTTGCTCTTGCGGGATGCGCCCCGATGCACGACAACCGCCAGGCGTTGGCGCAGCAGACGCCCGCGTCACACGTCGAATCTGCATTACCGGTGGCATTGAAAAACGGTTGGCCGGACAGCCAGTGGTGGCGGGCCTATCAGGATCCTCAGTTGAACGCGCTGATTGAGAGTGCGCTGGCACATGCGCCAGATATGCAGGTGGCAGAACAGCGTATTCAATTAGCAGAGGCGCAGGCTAAAGCGATTGAAGCGCAGGACGGGCCGCAGGTCGATTTCTCGGCAAATGCAGAACGGCAGAAAATGTCAGCCGAAGGGTTGATGGGACCTTTTGCCATTACCGATCCTGCCGCGGGCACGACCGGCCCGTGGTACACCAACGGTACATTTGGGCTAACGGCGGGCTGGAACCTGGATTTGTGGGGTAAGAACCGGGCGGAAGTGACTGCGCGGATTGGCGTTGTCAAAGCGCGTGAAGCCGAGCAGGAACAGACCCGTCAACTGCTGGCGAGCGGTGTGACGCGTTTATACAGGGAGTGGCAAACCCAGGCGGCGCTGAGCAACGTGTTAACTGAGATTGAACAAGAGCAAAAAAATATCATTACGGTGGACCGCCAACTGTATCAAAACGGCATTACCTCCTCCGTGGAAGGCGTGGAGACGGACATCGACGACAGCAAAACGCAGCAGCAACTCAATGATGTCGCCGGTAAAATGAAAATCATTGAGGCAAGGCTGGCGGCGCTAACCCAACGGCAATCCACACCGCTTACGCTGCATGTGGTTGCGCTGCCAAAAGTGGAAAGCGCGTTACCTGCGCAGTTAGGGTATTCATTACTGGCTCGTCGGGCAGATTTGCAGGCTGAGCACTGGTACATTGAGTCATCGCTGGGCAGCGTTGAGGCGGCGAAAGCGGCTTTTTATCCTGACATCAACCTGATGGCTTTTTTGCAGCAGGATGCGCTGCACATGAGCGATCTGTTCCGCAGTTCAGCGCAACAAATGGGCGTGACTGCCGGACTGACGCTGCCGATCTTCGACAGTGGCAGGCTAAATGCTGATCTCGATATCGCGAAGGCGCAGAGTAACCTCTCAATCGCGAATTACAACAAAGCGGTGGTTGACGCGGTGAATGACGTGACGCGCGCGGCAAGCCAGGTTGAAACGATAGCGGCAAAAAATCAGCACCAGCGGCAGATTGAACAGGATGCTCAACGTGTTGTTGGACTGGCGCAGGCGCGTTTCAATGCCGGTATCATTGCCGGTTCCCGGGTCAGTCAGGCGAAGATCCCGGCGCTACGCGAGTATTGCAACGGCTTGATTTTGCAAGGTCAGTGGCTTGATGCTTCTGTTCAACTGACCAGCGCATTAGGCGGGGGCTACCACACAAGCTGACAGTCAGTAGCTGGCAGCGCTCGCTGTCGGCTGCCTTTATTGCGCTTTTTGCCTGCTGCGCCGTTTCAGCCACCAGCGTGTCCCCACCACCAGCCCGACAATCAGAACCAGCCAGACGCCATGTTTGATGTGTTGATCGAGATGGTGCAACCAGGGCGCAACCACTTCACCGCCGAGATAACCCAGGGCCGTAAACAGCAGCGCCCAAATCAGGGCACCTAAAACATTCAGCGGCAGAAAGATCTTTGGCGGCAAGTGGCTGGCGCCAATCAGAAGCGGGCCAATGACGCGGAATCCGTACATGAAACGTGTCCCGATCACAAACAGATAAGGGCGGCGTTGGATCATCTTTTGCGCGTAATGAATTTTGCTGCGATGACGCGAGAAGCGGCGCAGAATTTTCCCGCCAAAGCGACGCCCCACTAAATAAAGGACCTGATCGCCGATCATGCCGCCGAGCGCAACGGAGACGACGACCAACGGAAATTTGAGTAACCCCTGATGTGCAGCGACACCCCCTAACAGGGTGATGGTTTCGCCTTCGGCCAGACTGCCAATGACCAGCGCGGCATAGCCGTAGTGCGTGATAAGACTGTTTATATCCATACGTCTGTATGACCTCCACAATCTTTAGCATACACCTTATGAATCTTTATGGCCGGAAAAGCGCCCGTTCAGCGAACCGGTATTTTGCGGGCTGTACATAAAATAATCGAAAGCTGAATTATACTTGAAGTGTTGAGGTCCGGAGCTGACAAGAAGGGGGGCGGTATGAACCATGTCTGGGGGCTGTTTTCCCATCCCGATCGTGAAATGCACGTGATCAAGAGTGAAAACGAAACCATTTCTCACCACTACACCCACCATGTACTGATGATGGCGGCAATCCCGGTGATTTGCGCATTTATTGGCACGACGCAAATTGGCTGGAATTTTGGCGATGGCAATGTATTTCAGCTTTCACTGTTCACCGGTTTTGCACTGGCCATTGTTTTCTACGCGGTCATGCTGGCAGGTGTGGCGGTCATGGGTCGGGTCATCTGGTGGATGGCGCGAAACTATCCGCAACGACCTTCTCTGGCGCACTGCATGGTCTTTGCCGGCTATGTCGCCACGCCGCTTTTCCTGAGCGGTTTTGTGGCGCTCTATCCGCTGGTATGGCTGTGTGCGCTGGTCGGTACCATCGCGCTGTTCTACACCGGTTATTTGTTGTATCTCGGTGTCCCGACATTTCTGAACATTAACAAAGAGGAAGGGCTGAGCTTTTCCAGTTCGACGCTGGCCATCGGCGTGTTGGTGCTGGAAGTGCTGTTAGCTATCACGGTGATCCTGTGGGGCTACGGGTATCGCTTATTCTGATTTAATCCTCTTCAAGGGCGTTGCTGGCGTAAAAGTCAGCAACGGAGCATTTGTTGACGATTCTTCTGTGGCGGCAAACCTGCCCGATCGCTATGATGCCTGAGCTAGCTTGAGTTTATGCTTAACTTAGGCGGTGCGCGTTGTGACGTGCGTGAACCATTATCAGAAATCTCATCATGCTGAAATTCCGAGTTTCAATACTAAGCCTTGCCCTGATGCTGGCTGTCCCTTTTGCGCCGCAGGCAGTGGCGAAAACGACGGCTACCGCAACAGCGTCTCAACCTGAGATAGCGTCTGGTAGCGCGATGATTGTTGATTTAAATACCAACAAAGTTATCTATTCGAACCATCCTGACCTTGTGCGTCCGATTGCGTCGATCACCAAATTAATGACGGCGATGGTGGTGCTTGATGCGCGACTGCCGCTGAACGAAAAACTGAAAGTGGATATCAGTCAGACGCCAGAAATGAAAGGGATCTACTCCCGCGTGCGTCTGAACAGTGAAATTAGTCGTAAAGATATGCTGCTGCTGGCGTTGATGTCCTCGGAAAACCGCGCGGCAGCAAGCCTTGCGCACCATTATCCGGGCGGCTACAACGCGTTTATCAAAGCGATGAATGCCAAAGCCAAAGCGTTGGGCATGACCCACACGCGGTTTGTGGAACCGACGGGGTTATCCATTCATAACGTCTCGACGGCGCGCGACTTAACAAAACTGCTGATTGCCAGCAAACAGTATCCGCTGCTGGGTCAGTTGAGCACGACCCGCGAAGACATGGCCACGTTTTCCAACCCGGCTTACACGCTGCCATTCCGTAACACTAACCATCTGGTGTATCGCGATAACTGGAATATTCAGTTGACCAAGACGGGCTTTACCAATGCGGCGGGGCACTGTCTGGTGATGCGCACCGTCATTAATAACAAACCGGTGGCGCTGGTGGTGATGGATGCCTTCGGCAAATACACGCACTTTGCCGATGCCAGCCGTTTACGGACGTGGATTGAAACCGGCAAAGTCATGCCGGTTCCGCCAGCAGCGCTGAGTTATAAGAAGCAAAAAGCCGCGCAGATGGCCGCTGCGGGCACCAGTAAGGGTGAGCAAACAGCGCAAAACGATTAATGCGTTTCAGAATACCCGAGAGCGTTACGCTCTCGGGCTACCGCATCACTTCCAGTACTTCTGTTTACTTGTCTTACCGATACCCGGATTCATGCTATTCGTCGGGTCATTTTCCCGATAAAAACGGGTGAGCGTTTCTGGCGCTTTATACAGATGCCCAACGTTATGTTCCGCCGGGTATTGCGCCCCGCGCTGGCGGAGGAGTTCCAGCATGTGCTCTTTTAACGCATGCGCATCGACGCCTTTCTTCACGATGTAATCCTGGTGGAAGACGTAGCACATAAAATGACCGTAATAGAGTTTATGCACCAGTTGATTGCTGATTTCTGGCGGCAGGTGCTCATACCATTCGGTATCGTTGCGGCGCAGGGCAATGTCGAGCGCCAGAATATCCTCTACCTCATCAGCATGAACTGCCTGATAACGAATGGCCGCGCCTGCCGCGGCAAAACGGTGCAGGAACGCTTTACTGCCTTCTTCGGGCGTGCAGGCGAAAAAGTCACCCTCGGCGGTTTTGAAGAACTCCGTCAACCAGTTTTGCGCTTCTGCTACGCCGTCTCCGGCCATTTTTAACAGCAGGTGATGCTCGTATTTATCGCGCCAGCTTTTCATCCGTGGCGGCAGGTGGCTCGGGAACAGATGACCGAACTTCTGCATCGCGCGGTCAGTAAAGTTCGGACGGAAAAATTTCACTTTTTCCAGCATCGCATCGGTACGGCCTTTCAGGGTGAAGAAGAACGGCATTTTGTCGGTGCCGAGCTTGTCGATCATCAGGAACGTATCTTTGCCGTATTTTTCCGCGATGTCATAAATGTCGCGATGCATATATTCGCCCGCAACCGGCAGGTTCTCAAACGTCGCCAGAATATGGCGGCGGATTTCCGTCAATACGTCCGGCTGGTTGGTGCCAATGTAGAAGACCTGCTGATTTTTTTCAGCCGGGAAGGTGTCCAGACGTACGGCGAAGACGGCCAGCTTGCCCGCGCAACCGGAGGATTCATATAAGCGCTCCGGGTCGGCGTTGTAACGTGCGGGCGTGTCGGCGTCAATATCGCGCACGCGCGTGACGTAATCGTGGTCGTGCGCATGGCGGCCATCATGGCGCACGTCTTCATCTTTGACGCGCTCATCATCCAGTTTGCTGAGGATCTGCTCCGGCGTCTCACCCAGATCGATGCCCAGATGGTTAACGAGTTGCAATTTACCCTGTTCATCAATGCGTGCGAACAGTGACATCTCGGTGTAGGCCGGGCCACGCTGCACCAGCGATCCTCCCGAGTTATTACAAATCCCCCCGATGACGGAAGCACCAATGCAGGAGGAACCAATCACTGAGTGCGGTTCGCGGCCAAAGGGTTTAAGCGCTTTTTCCAGCGAATAGAGGGTGGTGCCTGGAAACGCCAGCACCTGCTCGCCTTTCTCCAGCAAATGGAGTTTGTCGAGGCGCAGGGTGCTGATGATGACAATGTCCCGATCGTAATCATTACCGCTGGGTGTGGAACCTTCGGTCAGCCCGGTATTGGCGGCCTGCATCAGAATAATTTTGTCGGCGTTGACGCATGCATTAAGGACGCGCCATAACTCCATCAGCGAACCAGGGAAAACCACGGCCAGCGCGTCGCCGTGTCCGGAACGAAAGCCCTTGCGATAGCGGGCGGTTTTAGACGGGTCAGTGAGCAGGTGTGATTGACCCACCAGGCGGGCGAGCTCATGAATTAAATCGTTATTATCGGTTTTTGTAATGGAAGACATTTTCCACTCCTTGTGGTGGGACAAAATATCGGTGTTAAGCATAGCGCTTTGTATGACGATTTCATTCATGAATGTTTCGAAAAAATCGGAGAATAACCTTAGCTTTCTTTTTCTCACCCGTTTAGGCTTATGGCAAACTACGGTTTTTGCTATATTTTCGCCGCCTCTGCGGGCTAAAAAATAAGAGAGAAACAACATGAAATGGCTATGTTCTGTAGGTGTCGCGGTGAGTCTGGCCTTGCAGCCAGCGCTGGCGGAGTCGCTGTTTGGCAATCACCCCTTAACGCCGGAGGCGCGGGACGCGTTTGTCACCGAATTGCTCACGAAAATGACGGTTGATGAGAAAATCGGGCAACTGCGTTTGATAAGCGTAGGGCCGGACAATCCAAAAGAAGCCATCCGCGAAATGATCAAAGACGGGCAGGTGGGGGCGATTTTTAATACCGTCACCCGCCAGGATATCCGCAAAATGCAGGATCAGGTCATGGAACTCAGCCGCCTGAAAATTCCTCTGTTCTTTGCCTATGACGTGTTGCACGGTCAGCGTACCGTTTTTCCTATTAGTCTCGGTCTGGCATCGTCCTTTAACCTGGATGCGGTCAAAACCGTGGGACGCGTTTCAGCCTACGAAGCGGCGGATGATGGCCTGAATATGACCTGGGCGCCGATGGTGGATGTCTCGCGCGATCCGCGTTGGGGACGGGCTTCCGAAGGGTTTGGCGAAGATACGTATCTGACCGAAACGATGGGCAAAACCATGGTGGAAGCGATGCAGGGCAAAAGCCCGGCGGATCGCTACTCGGTAATGACCAGTGTGAAACATTTCGCTGCCTACGGTGCGGTTGAGGGCGGTAAAGAGTACAACACGGTAGATATGAGCCCGCAGCGCCTGTTCAACGATTATATGCCGCCGTACAAAGCCGGACTGGATGCCGGCAGCGGCGCGGTAATGGTGGGGCTTAACTCGTTAAATGGCACTCCGGCCACTTCCGACGCCTGGCTGTTGAAAAAGATATTGCGCGATCAGTGGGGCTTTAAAGGGATCACTGTTTCCGACCACGGGGCGATTAAAGAGCTTATCAAGCACGGCACTGCTGCCGATCCTGAAGATGCCGTGCGTGTGGCGATCACCTCCGGCATCAACATGAGC
This sequence comes from Citrobacter sp. NCU1, assembly GCF_010231475.1. Taxonomy (GTDB): domain Bacteria; phylum Pseudomonadota; class Gammaproteobacteria; order Enterobacterales; family Enterobacteriaceae; genus Citrobacter_D. The sequence goes on from NZ_NRDO01000005.1 coordinate 109,356, forward strand.
ATGAGTGATGAGTATTACAGCAAATACCTTCCGGGTTTGATTAAGTCTGGCAAAGTGACGATGGCTGAGCTGGATGACGCGACGCGTCACGTCCTTAACGTTAAATACGATATGGGGTTATTTAACGATCCTTACAGCCATTTGGGGGCAAAAGAGACTGACCCGCAGGACACCAACGCGGAAAGCCGTTTGCACCGTAAGGAAGCGCGTGATGTTGCGCGTGAGAGTCTGGTTTTGCTGAAAAACCGTCTTGAAACGCTGCCGCTGAAAAAATCCGGCACCATTGCCGTGGTAGGGCCGTTGGCCGACAGCAAACGTGATGTGATGGGCAGTTGGTCCGCCGCAGGCGTTGCCGATCAGTCCGTGACGGTGCTGACGGGCATTAAAAATGTGCTGGGCGATAACGGTAAGGTGGTGTACGCCAAAGGGGCGAACATCACCAACGATAAAGGCATTGTGGATTTCCTCAATCTGTACGAAGAGGCAGTGAAGGTTGATACTCGCTCACCGCAGACGATGATTGATGAAGCAGTTGCCGCCGCGACGCAATCTGACGTCGTGGTCGCCGTGGTCGGGGAAGCTCAGGGGATGGCTCACGAAGCCTCCAGCCGTACCGATATCAACATTCCGCAAAGCCAGCGTGATTTGATTACGGCGCTGAAAGCGACGGGTAAACCGCTGGTGCTGGTGTTGATGAATGGACGTCCGTTGCAGCTTGTGAAAGAAGATCAGCAGGCTGATGCAATTCTCGAGACCTGGTTTGCCGGTACCGAAGGCGGTAACGCCATCGCCGATGTGCTGTTTGGCGACTACAACCCATCGGGTAAATTACCGATGTCCTTCCCGCGCTCTGTCGGGCAGATCCCGGTTTACTACAGTCACCTGAACACCGGTCGTCCGTATAACGCTGACAAGCCGAACAAGTACACCTCGCGTTACTTTGATGAGGCGAATGGCCCACTGTATCCGTTTGGCTATGGGTTGAGTTACACCACATTTACACTCTCGGAAGTGAAACTCTCCTCTCCAACGATGAAACGTGATGGCTCAGTCACTGCCAGCGTGCAGGTCACCAATACCGGCAAGCGTGAAGGCGCGACGGTGATTCAGCTGTATCTGCAGGATGTGACGGCTTCTGTGAGTCGCCCGGTGAAACAACTGAAAGGGTTTGAGAAAATCACGCTGAAGCCAGGAGAAACGCAGACCGTCAGTTTCCCGATTGACATCGACGCGCTTAAGTTCTGGAACCAAAGCATGAAGTATGATGCTGAACCCGGTAAGTTTAACGTCTTCATCGGTGTGGATTCCGCCAGGGTAAAACAAGGCGAGTTTGAACTGCTGTAAGATATGAATGAAAGGCTGGGAAACCAGCCTTTTTTACGTTTTGAACTGAATATTTCCTGGTTTGCAATAGCGATTCTTTTGTTTTTTATTGAATTGTGATGGCCGTCGGTATTTATTGCATGCGAGGAATAATTACCTCTACCTGCGATCCCTTACTCCCTTCATTTAAGTTAAAACCGTGCGTTAGATCACCTCTCAGGGGAAGTTACTGTTGCGTTTTGTGAGAGCGCTCAAATATTTAGTGACCCCGCCCACGCAGACGTGAAGCGTCTCACTGTTACGTCAAAAAGCCTGTTTTCGCTGCGGGCGAGAGAGAGAAAAACTTCGTTAAATGCCGTCCAATACACTTGTGACAGGTAGGACTATGAAGCTCTCTTTAGAAAATAGCTCGCTTGATAAAACCGGTAACACGGTGGTCACCGCGCAGCTTCAGCAAATGATTGACGAGATCGGTAGGGCAGGCGGCGGTACGCTTACCCTCACGCCTGGAATTTATCGCTCCGGTACGCTGGTACTCCCTTCGAATTTTACGCTGCACCTCGAGGCCGGGGCGAGTCTGCTTGCCAGCGCCGATGCTGAGGATTATCAGGCGGTAGAAACAGTCACCATGGCTGAGTTGTCACGCATGGCGCTGATTTATGCCCGTGGCCAGCACCACATCACGCTCAGCGGCGAAGGTCGCATTGACGGCGAGGCGAACAACTGGTTTGCCGCGCAGCCGGACGATCAAGGCTATCGACTGCCGAAAAACCAACGTCCGCGTCTGCTGGTGCTGGAAGGTTGCGAGCAGATCCGTATTCGCGATATCACCTTGTATGACGCCCCGATGTGGACGGCGCATCTGGTGAGCTGCAACCATGTCTATATCCGCAATCTGACCATTGATAACTCCCTGACGCTGCCGAACACCGACGCGCTGGATATCGACAGCTGCCAGCACGTGCATATCAGCGACAGCTACTTCAGTGCGGCGGATGACGGTATTTGTCTGAAGACCACCAACAAGCCCGCCTCGCTCCAACAGCCTATTCGCAACGTTGTCGTGAATAACTGCATCGTTCGTTCGAAAAGCTGCGCCATCAAGATTGGTACAGAAACGTTCGCTGATATTGAAAATATCACCCTGTCCAACTGCACGATTATTGAATCTAACCGCGGGATTGGCCTGGTGTCGCGTGATGGCGGACGTTTTCAGCAGATGGTGTTCAGCAACATCCTGTTTGACTGCCTCCATGCTCACCCTTGTCATTGGGGGAAAGCCGATCCGGTCTACATTTCTGTGCGCCGTCGCGCGCCTGACATTACGCCTGGCGTTGTTTCGAACATCACCTTCAGCAACCTTGCCGGCACTGCGGAAGGGGCGATTAACCTGCACAGCGAAACGGCAGGCATGATCCGCGATGTCACGTTCAATGGGATCAGTATCGAACAACAGGTCAGCACGTCTGAGGAACAAGGATTCTACGACATTCGTCCGCCGTGCAATCCAGAACGCCCAACGGGTATGGGACTGGATAACGCCTACAACGTTAACCCGCAGACCGGTCGCGCCCATGGCGTTGAAGCCTTCCCCGGTGGATTACCCGCGTTTTATGCCAACGGCATCACGGGGTTGCGGTTGTCTGGCATCACTGTTCGTCGCCCTGAAACGCTGCCTGCTCACTGGCACAAACAACCCATCGTATTGCTCAACGTTCAGGACTGCCTGACGGATTCTCCCTCTGCTTGAGGGAAATGCTCTGTATGCCTTTTCAGTGACCGGGGATAGAAAATGATAAAAAAAGCACGTGAAATAAAGATGCACAATTACGTCTGCTATGGTCTTGCAGACGTGATTGGCTCCGGCGCCTTCACTCTGGTGAGTGCATGGCTGCTGTTCTTCTTAACCACCTTCTGTGGACTGACGCCGATTCAGGCCGGTTCACTGTTTGCCGTGGCGCGTATCGTTGATGTGATCATGTGTCCGTTAATGGGCTACATCTCAGATAACTTCCACAAAACGCGTCTGGGCCGTCGTTTTGGCCGCCGCCGTTTCTTCCTGCTGCTGAGTATCCCGCTGGTTGCGGTATATAGCCTGCTGTGGGTGGAAGGCTTCAATTACTGGATGTATCTGCTGGTCTACATCCTGTTTGAAGTGGTGTACTCCATGATCATCATCCCGTATGACACGCTTTCTGCGGAGATGACGTCTGACTTTAACAAACGTTCGAAACTGACCAGCGCGCGTATGTACATCGCACAGCTTGCCGGTTTTGCCGCGGCGTTCCTGCCAGGACGACTGATCTCTTACTTTGGCGCAGATTCGTCAGACTCGTTTTTCTATGCGGGTGCTATCTTCACCGTTTCGTTCATGATCGTGCTGTTCTTTGTTTACTTCGGCACCTGGGAACGCTCTCTGGAAGAGATCGAACAAAACGAGCGCAAAATTGATGAGACGGAAAAACTGCCTCTCGGCACCCGTATTTACAATATTTACTACGATTTCGTCTCCACGCTGAAAATCAAAACCTTCCGTTCGCATCTGGGGATGTATCTGGGTGGCTCAGTCGCGCAGGATATCTTCAACTCCGTGTTCACCTATTTTGTGGTGTTCGCGCTGATGACCTCCTCTGTGATGGCGTCAAACCTGCTGGCGATGATCAACGGCCTGCAATTCTTTGGCGTTGGTCTGGCGACCTGGTTAACGTTGAGCTTCTCGCCTTCACGCGCGTTTGCCACTCAGGGCACGCTGGCAGTTCTGGCGTTCATTCTGTTTACCGTGACCTGGATGAACGGCTCAACCAGCATGGCGATGCTGTATCTGGCGGCAGGTATTGCCGGTCTGGCGCGCGGTGGTATCTATGCCATTCCTTGGAACAACTACACCTTTGTGGCTGACGTGGATGAAATCCTCACCTGTAACCGTCGTGAAGGGATCTTTGCCGGGTTCATGAGCTTGCTGCGTAAAGCGTCCCAGGCGCTGTCCATTTTCCTGGTCGGTGTCGCGCTGCAAATGGCCGGTTTTGTCTCCGGGCAAACCAGTCAGCCAGAGTCTGCCATCAATATGATCATGATTATCATGATTGTCCTGCCGGTGCTCCTCACCCTGTGGGGGATCTGGTCTGCATTCCAGTTCAAAGTTAATAGCCGCACTCACGCGATCCTCAATGAAGAGGTTGCCCGCCTCAAGCGTGGTGAAAGCAAAGCGACCGTTAGCGCTGAAAACAAAGCCGTTATCGAAAGCCTGACCGGGATGCCGTACGAACAGTGCTGGGGTGAGAATACCGTTGGCTACGTGAACCGCAGCCATATGAAATCGCAGTCTGCTGCCCAACTAAAAAATGCCTGAAGACCGGGGCGGACAGCAATGTCCGCCTGCTATTGGAAGAGAACAAAATGACTGAACAGAGCCTGGTGATGCAACAAGGGCTATGGGCGCGGATGGGATTACCTCGCGAACTTTGCTGGGGATTTATCGGCGTTTTTCTTTTTATTACGGGCGCAACCATAGAACAAAGTTGGCTCTCCTCAATGCTGCAACAACGGGGATTCTCTCCGTTTGATATCAGCCTGTTGTCATCCATATTTGGCCTGTGTGTGGCGGCGATCTCCTGGTTTTCCGGCATTGGCGCCGGGGTGCTGGGATTACGCCGTTTAATGTGGGTCGCGACGGCGGTGTACTTTATCGGCTCAGTGCCGTTTATCTTTTTTGCTTTACCGCAAAACAACTATCCGTTGATGGTCGCCACCTACGCGTTGCGCGGTGTCGCATACCCACTTTTCGCTTATTCGTTTCTGGTATGGATCAACCAACGTTGTGAAATTCGGATTCTGGGACGCGCGGTGTCCTGGTTCTGGATTGCGTTTGGTGTTGGTATGACCATCGTCGGCCCGTGGTATTCAAGCCTGATGATTGCGAAATGGGGAGAAACCAACACCCTGCTGAGTGGCTTTATCTTTGTCCTGTGCGGCGCGTTCTGCGCGTTGGTGCTGAACCGCGATCGTCCCGACTGGCAGCGCGGGCAGGCGCTGGGACCGGCGCTTCTCGAAGGGATAACCGTACTGGCGCGTGAACCGAAAATGCGTCTGGCGGTGGTGGTGAAAACCATCAACGACATTGGTAAATTTTCACTGGTGATCCTGATGCCGGTGTATCTGCCCCGGTTTGGTTTCAGCATCGCGGAGTGGCTGACTATCTGGGGTCTGGTCAACGTCATCAATATATTCTCCAGTTATCTGTTTGGCTGGTTAGGCGACACCATTGGCTGGCGTAATACGGTGATGTGGTTTTCCGGCACACTGTGTGGGGTTGCCTCGCTGGCGGTCTGCTATGCGCCGGTGTTGTTCGGTGATAGCGAACTGGCGTTGTTCCTGGCGTTGTCGATATATGCAATTGGGCTTGGGGCGTTTGGACCATTGAGCGCACTGATCCCCTCGTTGTTGCCACAAAATAAAGGGGCGGCCATTTCGTGTCTGAACCTGGGTTCCGGGTTAAGTAATTTTGCCGGACCGTTTATTGTGACGCTGTGCGTCGGGCCGTTTGGCGTAGAGGGGACACTGTGGGTGATCGCCATTCTCTATTTCGCCGCCAGCCTGTTGACGATACCGCTAAGATTGCCAGATAACCCGCAAGTGCCAGGTTAACTTCTGACTTTTCGTCTATGCTTTTTCCTCAAGTCTCTGAAAAGGGCAGCAAAAGAGTGAGGAAAGCGACATGACAATCTCAAAGCTATGGTTGAGCTCACTGGCGCTGGTCGCGGCAGTGAGCTTTCCCTTACAGGCTGCATCTCCTGTCACCGTCGGGTCGAAGATCGACACCGAAGGGGCGCTGCTCGGCAATATTATTCTGCAAGTGCTGGAAAGCCACGGCGTTAAAACAGTCAATAAAGTGCAACTGGGCACCACGCCCGTGGTGCGCGGGGCGATCACTTCCGGTGAGCTGGATATTTACCCGGAATATACCGGCAATGGCGCCTTCTTCTTCAAAGATGAAAACGATCCGGCGTGGAAAAATGCCGAGGCCGGTTTTGAAAAAGTCAAAAAGCTGGATGCTGAGCAAAATAAGCTGGTCTGGCTCACCCCCGCACCGGCAAATAATACGTGGACCATTGCGGTACGTCAGGACGTGGCAGAAAAGCACAAACTCGCGTCGCTTGCCGATTTGGGGCGCTATTTGAAAGAGGGCGGCGAGTTTAAGCTGGCGGCGTCGGCTGAATTTATCGAGCGCACTGATGCGCTTCCCGCCTTTGAAAAAGCCTACGATTTTAAACTGAATCAGAACCAGTTGCTGTCGCTGGCGGGCGGCGATACGGCGGTCACCATTAAAGCCGCCGCCCAGCAAACGTCCGGCGTCAATGCGGCAATGGCGTATGGGACCGATGGGCCGGTCGCGGCGCTGGGTCTGCAAACGTTGAGCGATCCAAAAGGCGTTCAGCCCATTTATGCCCCTGCACCGGTGGTTCGCGACGCCGTACTGAAAGCGTATCCGCAAATCGCCGAATGGCTACAGCCGGTATTTGCCAGCCTGGATGAGAAAACCCTGCAGCAATTAAACGCCAGCATCGCCGTCGAAGGGCTGGATGCGAAAAAAGTGGCGGCGGACTACCTGAAGCAAAAAGGGTGGGTGAAGTAACGGTATTTGTCTGTGATGCGTAAGGTATCAACGGTCAGCCTCAATCGTGTGCTGTTGCTGCTGGTTCTTCTCACCACTGTTGCCGCCGTGCTCCCTTTCGTCAACTACGCCCCGAACCGACTGATGTCCGGTGAAGGGCGTCAGCTCTGGGATCTCTGGCCGGACATTGCATGGGGACTGCCAGGCGTATTCGTGCTCCTGCTCGCCCTGTGCCTGTTCCCCGGTCAATACGGTTCATTTGCTACGCTGGGGGTTGTGCAATTGCTGCTGACGGGCGTCCTTATCGCGGCCGGAACGGCGGCGACACATCTGGCTCAGACAGGAAGTCCGCTGGCGCGTACCAGCCTCGGTAGCGGTTTCTGGCTGGCGCTGGGGATTGCGCTTCTGGCCTGTAGTGATGCGATTCGACGTATTTCCGCACAACCGCTGTGGCGCTGGATACTGCACGCGCAGATCGCCGTGGTGCCGCTGGTGCTGTTGTTTTCGGGGGGCTTCAACGATCTCTCGTTACTGAAAGAGTACGCCAACCGTCAGGATGTTTTTGATGATGCGTTCGCGCAGCACCTGACGCTGCTGGTCGGTACGGTGGTGCCTGCATTGCTGATTGGCGTACCGCTGGGGATTGGCTGTTATTTCTCGGTATCGCATCAGGGGACGGTCTTTGCGGTGCTGAATGTGATTCAGACCATTCCCTCCGTTGCGCTGTTTGGCCTGTTGATTGCGCCGCTTGCCGGGCTGGTGAAGCAGTTTCCCTGGCTGGGAATTGTAGGGGTGGCAGGCACCGGTCTGACGCCCGCGCTGATCGCCCTGGTACTGTATGCATTACTGCCGCTGGTGCGCGGTGTGGTGGCAGGACTCAATCAGGTGCCGCATGAGGTTCTGGAAAGCGCCAAAGCCATGGGGATGAGCCTTCGTCAGCGTTTTATCCATGTCCAGTTGCCCCTGGCGCTGCCGATTTTCTTACGCAGTTTGCGGGTGGTGATGGTGCAGACCGTCGGTATGGCGGTGATCGCCGCGCTTATCGGCGCAGGAGGATTTGGCGCGCTGGTCTTTCAGGGATTGCTCAGTAGCGCCGTTGATTTAGTCTTACTGGGCGTCATTCCGGTGGTTGCGCTGGCGATCGTTATTGATGCGCTGTTCGATTTAGCGGACGCACTCCTGAAGGTCAAACACGATGATTGAATTTAGCCATGTCAGCAAATCGTTTGGCGAACACAAGGCCGTCAGCGATCTCAACCTGCATTTTCGTGAGGGCAGTTTTTCGGTCCTGATTGGGACATCTGGCTCAGGGAAATCCACCACGCTGAAGATGATTAACCGGTTGGTGGAACATGACAGTGGGCGGATCCGCTTTGCCGGTGAAGAGATTCGTAGCCTGCCGGTGCTGGAACTGCGCCGACGAATGGGATATGCCATCCAGTCGATTGGACTTTTTCCCCACTGGACGGTGGCGCAGAATATCGCCACGGTGCCGCAACTGCGGAAATGGTCGCGTTCGCAAATTGATGACCGCGTAGAGGAATTAATGGCGCTTCTGGGGCTGGAGGCGGGACTGCGCGAGCGTTACCCGCATCAGCTTTCCGGTGGTCAACAGCAGCGGGTGGGCGTGGCGCGCGCACTGGCGGCCGACCCGCAGGTTTTGCTGATGGACGAACCGTTTGGCGCGCTGGACCCGGTGACACGCAGCGCGTTACAGCATGAGATGAGCCGAATTCATCGTCTGTTGGGGCGCACTATCGTGCTGGTGACGCACGACATTGATGAAGCATTACGCCTCGCTGAGCATCTGGTGCTGATGGATGTTGGCGAAGTGGTGCAGCAGGGAACGCCGCTGGAGATGCTGATGTCTCCCGCCAGTGATTTCGTACAGGCGTTTTTTGGTCGCAGCGAGCTTGGCGTGCGACTGCTGTCGCTCCGTCATGTGGGTGATTTTGTCCGGCGTCAGGAACGGCTGGAAGGAGACGCGCTGGCAGAGGAAATGACCCTGCGTGACGCGCTTTCCGCTTTTGTCGCGACGGGATGTGACGTTTTGCCCGTGGTGAATCAGCAGGGTATTCCCTGCGGGACGCTCCATTTTCGGGATTTACTGTCGAAGACGATACCTCATGAAACTTCTGCGTGATCCGCTGTTATGGCTCATTGTCATTTTCCTGCTGTTGCTGGTGAGCTTGCCGCACAGCCAGGCGCTGTTTGGCGCGCTGTTTCCCCAATTACCGCGTCCGGTTTATCAGCAGCAAAGTTTTATCGCGCTGGCGTTGGCGCACTTCTGGCTGGTGGGTATTTCAAGCGTGATTGCCGTAGCGGTTGGCGTGGGGGCGGGGATCGCAGTGACTCGCCCGTGGGGGCGCGAATTTCGTTCGCTGGTAGAAACCATTGCGGCGGTTGGACAAACGTTTCCACCCGTGGCGGTGCTGGCGATAGCGGTTCCGGTGATGGGATTCGGTCAGGAACCGGCGATCATCGCCCTGATCCTGTATGGCGTACTACCGGTTTTGCAGGCTACCCTGGCAGGGCTGGGGGCAATTCCACAGAGTGTGGTCAGCGTGGCGCGTGGGATGGGGATGAGTCGCGGGCAGCAGTTGCGCAGCGTTGAACTTCCTTTGGCGGCGCCGGTGATTTTGTCCGGTATTCGAACGTCGGTGATTATCAATATTGGAACCGCGACCATTGCCTCAACGGTGGGGGCCAGCACGCTGGGTACACCTATTATCATTGGACTCAGCGGGTTTAACACGGCCTATGTGATTCAGGGCGCGGTACTGGTGGCGCTCGCGGCGATCATTGTTGATCGCGTTTTTGAACGACTCGGGCAATACCTTACCCGGCATGCAAAATAAACGTATAACCTGCGAGCATGACGCCACCGATGCCACCGATGGCCATCAGCAGGAAGAGGGTAATAACACCGATTTTAGCTGCGCTCATTATGCACTCCTTATGTTAACGAAGCGATTATATGATAAAGCGTATTTGTTAATGAACCATTAAATGCCGAGTAGATGAATATCGTGACCCTGCGCAAGCCATTCGGCAAGCTGTTGCTGCTGGCTCGGGGTCTGGTTTTCGCCGCACCAGATAAGCAACGTTCGACCATCAAACAGTTCCGGGCGCAACTGATTCAGGGAATGGGGCAACACGTCAACGCGCCATCCCTGCTGACTGGCTACCCAGCCTTCCAGCCACAATCGCGTGGTATCGTGAATATTCCAGCCGACGACCAGCGCATCTTTTCCCTGCTTTTTGCGGGCCGTGGCCAGACAAATCGCAATGTAGTTAATGAGTACGCCGTCGAGAATACCCAGTAGCGCCTGCAGGGTGGGCTGCTGGCATTGCAAACGTCGTCGCAGGGGAATAAATAAGTGTGTGGTGAGTGTTTGGGCGGGGTAATCCTGGCCGCGTTCTTTTATCCACAGCCTGAGGCTCTGTAGATTGTTGCTTTGCAAATAGTGCAACAGAGTTTCTTGCTGTTCGCGCCAGCCGTTCTGTAAATCGAGATTATCATTACTCAGTAGCATTTTGACCTTGCTGACCTGCACGCCGTTGTCTATCCAGCGCTTGATCTCGCGGATCCTGTCGATGTCCGCATCGTTAAACAGGCGATGACCACCGTCGGTTCGTTGCGGTTTCAACAATCCGTAACGCCGCTGCCACGCGCGTAATGTGACAGGGTTGATATCACAAAGCAAAGCCACTTCACCTATCGTGTAAAGCGCCATCGTCTCACCCTTGCTCGCGAGGTCCCAGTCTTACTTTAGTCGCTCTTTTGCGAACCAGGTAGTTTTGGCTGTTTTTTGTTCTGGCGTGGGGTGAAATTGTGGGCGCTCGCGTGCTTTTGAGTGATCGTTCTCACGATTTGATGTTTTTATGCAACAGTTCAAAGAAAGTTCAAGGGACTCAATGTATGTTACGCGCTTTTAAGTGATGTGTGGTTAGCGGGTATGTACGAGTTCAATCTGGTGTTGCTGCTGCTTCAGCAGATGTGCGTGTTTTTGGTTATCGCGTGGTTGATGAGTAAAACGCGACTGTTTATCCCGCTGATGCAGGTCACGGTTCGTTTACCGCATAAATTCCTCTGCTATATCGTCTTCTCCATTTTCTGCATTATGGGCACCTGGTTTGGCCTGCATATTGACGATTCCATCGCCAACACGCGTGCCATTGGCGCGGTGATGGGGGGGTTGCTGGGGGGACCGGTAGTCGGTGGGCTGGTGGGATTGACCGGTGGCTTACATCGCTACTCAATGGGCGGGATGACGGCGCTCAGTTGCATGATTTCCACCATCGTCGAAGGGCTGCTGGGGGGGCTGGTGCATAGCGTGCTGATCCGTCGTGGCCGGACTGACAAAGTCTTTAGCCCGCTGACGGCGGGGGCGATTACGTTTGTGGCTGAACTTGTGCAGATGCTGATCATTCTGCTGATTGCCCGTCCGTTCGAAGATGCGCTGCATCTGGTCAGTAACATTGCGGCGCCGATGATCGTGACCAACACCGTCGGGGCGGCGTTGTTTATGCGTATTCTGCTCGACAAGCGCGCCATGTTTGAAAAATACACTTCGGCGTTTTCGGCGACCGCGCTGAAAGTGGCGGCCTCCACCGAGGGGATCCTGCGACAGGGCTTTAACGAAGTGAACAGCATGAAAGTGGCGCAGGTGCTGTATCAGGAACTCGATATTGGCGCGGTGGCGATAACCGATCGGGAAAAACTGTTGGCGTTTACCGGTATTGGCGACGATCACCATTTACCTGGCAGACCTATCTCTTCGGGTTATACGTTGAAGGCGATTGAAACCGGAGAGGTGGTCTACGCCGATGGCAACGAAGTGCCTTACCGGTGTTCATTGCACCCGCAGTGCAAATTAGGTTCGACATTGGTTATCCCGCTACGTGGAGAGAACCAGCGGGTAATGGGGACCATTAAGCTGTATGAAGCGAAAAATCGCCTCTTCAGCTCAATCAACCGCACGTTGGGGGAGGGGATCGCCCAGCTATTGTCAGCGCAGATTCTGGCGGGTCAGTATGAGCGGCAAAAGGCGCTGCTTACCCAGTCGGAAATTAAACTGCTGCACGCGCAGGTGAATCCTCATTTTCTGTTTAATGCGCTCAACACCATTAAGGCGGTGATCCGCCGTGACAGCGAGCAGGCAAGCCAGTTGGTTCAGGACCTTTCAACCTTCTTTCGCAAAAATTTAAAACGCCCATCGGAGATTGTGACCCTTGCTGATGAGATTGAGCATGTGAATGCCTATTTGCAGATCGAGAAGGCTCGCTTCCAGTCTCGTCTACAGGTGACGCTGACCGTGCCGGAGGCGCTTTCACACCAACAATTGCCCGCATTTACCCTGCAACCCATTGTAGAAAATGCCATCAAACATGGGACTTCCCAGCTATTGGGAACCGGCGAGGTTTCCATTACCGCGCGTCGGGAAGGACAATATCTGATGCTGGATATTGAAGATAATGCCGGATTGTATGAACCGACGAACAATGCCTGCGGCCTCGGTATGAACCTGGTGGATAAACGACTGCGGGAGCGATTTGGCGACGACTACGGCATCAGCGTGGCCTGTGACCCCGATCGGTTTACCCGAATAACTTTACGACTTCCTCTGGAGGAACACGCATGATTAAAGTGCTGATTGTGGATGACGAGCCGTTAGCGCGGGAAAATCTGCGAATCCTGTTACAAGTTCAGAGTGATATCGACATTGTGGGTGAATGCTCAAATGCCGTGGAAGGGATTGGCGCGGTGCATAAACTGCGCCCTGACGTCCTGTTTCTGGATATTCAGATGCCGCGCATCAGCGGGCTGGAAATGGTGGGGATGCTCGACCCGGAACACCGCCCATATATCGTCTTTCTGACGGCGTTTGACGAATATGCCATTAAAGCCTTCGAAGAACATGCTTTTGATTATTTGCTCAAGCCCATTGAAGATTCGCGGCTGGAAAAAACGCTGGCGCGTCTGCGCCAGGAGCGAAGCAAGCAGGATGTTTCTGTGCTGCCGGAAAATCAGCAGGCATTAAAATTTATCCCTTGTACCGGACATAGCCGGATTTATCTGCTGCAACTGGATGATGTGGCGTTTGTCAGCAGCCGGATGAGCGGTGTCTATGTGACAAGTAGCGAAGGCAAAGAAGGTTTTACCGAGTTGACGCTCAGGACGCTGGAAAGCCGAACGCCGCTGCTGCGCTGTCATCGCCAGTATCTGGTCAACATGGCGCATTTGCAGGAGATCCGCCTTGAGGATAATGGTCAGGCTGAATTGCTGTTGCGTAACGGGCAGACGGTGCCGGTCAGTCGTCGCTATTTAAAGACCCTGAAGGAGGCGCTGGGTCTGTAAATCATGTATACTCGTCGCGCTTTAAGTTGCGGCGTTAGCTGCGCTCGCTGACCCCAGTCACATAGTTTTCTATGCTCCTGGGGATTCGTTCGCTTGCCGCCTTGCTGCAACTCGAATTGCTAAGCGTATAAAATTCGCCCCCGCATTTTTATTTTTCATCATCACCGAAGGCTCTATGGTCAGTAACGATATTTTACGCAGCGTCCGCTACATCCTGAAAATGAACAATAACGATCTGGTGCGTATTTTCGCGCTGGGGGAAGCCGAAGTGACGGCGGAACAACTGGTTCCCTGGCTGCGTAAAGAAGATGAAGAGGGCTTCGTGCGTTGCCCGGACATTATGTTGTCGTGCTTCCTGAACGGTCTGATTTACGAGAAACGCGGGCGTGATGAGTCGGCTCCGGCGCTGGCGGTCGAACGTCGCATTAACAACAACATCATGCTGAAGAAACTGCGCATCGCATTTGCGCTGAAAACGGATGATATTCTCGCCATTTTGACCGAGCAGAAGTTCCGCGTCTCAATGCCGGAAATCACGGCCATGATGCGCGCCTCTGAGCATAAAAACTTCCGCGAATGCGGCGATCAGTTCCTGCGTTATTTTCTGCGTGGGTTGGCGGTGCGTGAGCACGCCAAAAAAGCGTAAACGTCCCATGCCTGATACGCGTCGCGCTATCAGGCGCTACCGGATAACAGTTTCTCCTTACCCGGCCCACACTTTCTGACATAAAAAACGCTGCCAACGGTGTCGTTTTGATCAATATCCCGTTGGGCCTATTCATGTTTGAACTCAGCGCTGAAATTTCTTCTTTTCATTAGGTCACCGATGTTGTTCTTAGGTGATTATATCACCTCTGTTCAGGTGGGCAAATTCAGTGTGCCGCTACAACCCGTATGGGGGCTACGCCGGACTTCCAGATTTTTCCGGCACATAATCCTACGTTCAGCACCAGTTGGCGCATAAAATAGACTCGTTCGTACAGTTCTCTGCTAGTCTTGGTTTTGGTAATTCGGTTGACGTCGCCACCTTACAATCATAAGGAATATTGTATGGCTCTCCTTGGGATGAATCATGAGAAAAACTTACCAGGCTATGACTTTGCTCGAATGACTGGTTATGGTGCAGCAGATTTTGATTTCAACGCCGTTGGTGCCGCAATGGATTGTAACCGAGAGTTTTATCAGGCAGGTATCATCTATTCCGATGGTTCCCGGCGTTTCCTGGTAAGGCCCAGCAGGCGTCATCCTAATGGGCAAAGCGGTATCGTGACGCATTTGATTGTGACTAAAGCAACCTCGTTGTCGTCAACGTCCAGTACGGGTAAAGCATTGACAGAAGCCACCACCTCTACAGAGATGGGAACTGAAATCGCATCTACGGTTCTCTCGTGCGGCGCGATGATTATTACCGGAGGAGTGATGGTCGCAGGTTCTGCGGCAATACCACTTACCGCAGGAGGCAGTAGTACACTGGTTGCTATTGGCTATGCTGGAACCATCGCCACCGGGCTGCAATGTGTCAACGGCTTATATCGTATTTATGATTTGGTCGAAAATGGTGGCGAAAATGTCACCTGGCTCGACTCCCGGGAATGGTACGTTGCCACCTCTACCGCATTAGATTTCATTTCTCTTGTCAGTGCTGGTGGAGCGTTAAGAGAAGCCGTCGCCACCTGGCGAGCGATGAAATCTGTCTCCTCACTAAACGCGACAGAGTGGCTGAAAAGTTATCCGCGCCAGGATCGTGCCCGTCTGACTGAATTGATTATTCGTGCGCAAAACCCTGGTATCAGTAATAAAGAAATTAAGGCTGTCATTCGCGCCGGTTTTTATCCGAAACGTTTTCCGACAGGACCGGTTCAGGTGGAACTTAACCGGCAGATTGGGCAAGTTGTCACGAGTGCAGCAGCACTGGCTGGAAGCACAGTCAGCGGTGTTATTGCTTCTCCTGGCAATATCCCTCGCACTGGTAAATACATCATCGGTACTATTCAATCATTGGCGGTATTCTAATGCGATCTCTGCCTCTGTTAACCGGCAGCATTTTTTACGATCTCCTGCAGCATGGATGGGAAATCGAAAGTGCGGTGGCGCGCCATGACACCAGTTTGCTTAAGCATTCCACGCCTGAACTGGAGCGCTATTTTACTTGTCCAGCTGGCGAGTTTCCCCGTCAGAGCGCCCTCCCGGTAGCGACGTTGTTCCCACTGTTCCTGGTGGCTTTTGCTTTTAACCTGTTGCCTTTTCTGCATAATCTGCAAGTTTTATCGCCATCGCTACATGCGTTGAGCTTCTTTGCACCGTCGCTGGTGATGATCGTCGCGCTAATGACCGCAAGTGTACTTCTGGCTCGCGGTTTTACCGCTGGTCTGGCAGGATTTTTAACTCTGTTCATCATCTTGCTGGTGCTGACGGTGTTACAGGGGCTATACCAACTGCTGGCCGAAGGGAGGGGGTGGACACTCTCGATTGCCGTCGTCGCTTTGCTTGGTTGCCGGATGGTGTTCAATAGCCGGGGGTTTGTGCTGTTTGTTATCTATTGCCGCACTCAGCGTCTTGCCACGCTGGCGAGAAAAATGCGTTTGAAAAGCCGTGAGGAGTAATGGAACCAAAATGTCGGTTAACTGGTTAAACTGAATAGCCAATATCCGATAAGTTAATCAGCGACTAGTCATTGCACTTTGTGAATGGTGATGAGTTTGGGCGCCAGTGGGTTACGCAGAGAGTCATAAAAAAATCCGGAAATGAGTGAGCATTTCCGGATTAGTACACAGCCACTGGATCGGTCAACCGATCCTTAACTGATCGGCATTACTACCGAAGCAGCGTTTTTCATGCAGATTATTTTACCTGCTGACCCGGTTTCGCACCTTCATCCGGGCTTAACAGGAAAATGTCCTTTCCACCAGGGCCTGCGGCCATCACCATCCCTTCAGAGATGCCGAAGCGCATTTTGCGCGGTGCCAGGTTGGCGACCATCACCGTATGGCGACCGATCAGCACCTGCGGGTCAGGATAAGCCGTACGGATCCCCGAGAAGACGTTACGTTTCTCACCGCCGAGATCGAGCGTCAGACGCAGCAGCTTATCGGAGCCGTCAACAAACTCGGCGTTTTCGATCAGTGCTACACGCAAATCGACTTTGGCGAAATCATCAAAGGAGATGGTTTCCTGAATCGGATCGTCAGCCAGCGGACCGGTGACCGGGGTGCTGTTCAGC
Organism: Citrobacter sp. NCU1; assembly: GCF_010231475.1. Classification (GTDB taxonomy): domain Bacteria; phylum Pseudomonadota; class Gammaproteobacteria; order Enterobacterales; family Enterobacteriaceae; genus Citrobacter_D. Next base: position 125,871 of record NZ_NRDO01000005.1, read on the forward strand.
GCTTTCACTTCTTCTTTCGAGGCTTCCACTAACGCTTCAACCTGCTTCATATCGATACGGTTGTAGAGCGCTTTGAAGACATTGACCTTGTGAGCAAGCAGCGGCTGAGCCATTGCATCCCAGCTCAGTTCTGTATTCAGGAACGCTTCCGCACGTTCGGTCAGTGTTGGCAGAACCGGCTTCAGATACGTCATCAGCACGCGGAACAGGTTGATGCCCATTGAGCAAATTGCCTGCAGGTCAGCGTCGCGGCCTTCCTGTTTCGCAACCACCCACGGCGCTTGTTCATCGACATAACGGTTGGCGACGTCGGCCAGCGCCATGATTTCACGGATTGCTTTACCGAATTCACGGCTTTCCCACGCTTCGCCAATTACCGCTGCGGCATCGGTGAAGGTTTTATACAGCGCAGGGTCGGCCAACTCAGAAGCCAGTACGCCATCGAAACGCTTGTTAATAAAGCCCGCGTTACGCGACGCAAGGTTAACCACCTTGTTCACGATATCGGCATTCACGCGTTGCACGAAATCTTCCAGATTCAGGTCGATATCATCGATACGGGAAGAGAGCTTCGCGGTGTAGTAATAACGCAGGCTGTCGGCGTCAAAATGCTTCAGCCAGGTGCTGGCTTTGATAAAGGTTCCGCGCGATTTTGACATCTTCGCACCGTTCACCGTCACATAGCCGTGAACAAACAGGTTAGTCGGTTTACGGAAGTTGCTGCCTTCCAGCATCGCTGGCCAGAACAGGCTGTGGAAGTAGACGATATCTTTGCCGATAAAGTGATACAGCTCTGCATCACTGTCTTTCTTCCAGTATTCGTCGAAGCTTACGGTATCGCCGCGCTTGTCGCACAGATTCTTGAAGGAACCCATGTAGCCGATTGGCGCATCCAGCCAAACGTAGAAGTATTTGCCCGGCGCATTCGGGATTTCAAACCCAAAGTACGGCGCGTCGCGGGAGATGTCCCACTGCTGCAGACCGGATTCAAACCATTCCTGCATTTTGTTCGCGACCTGCTCTTGTAGCGCGCCGCTGCGGGTCCATGCCTGCAACATCTCGCTGAAAGAGGGCAGGTCAAAGAAGAAGTGCTCAGAGTCACGCATCACCGGCGTGGCGCCGGAAACCACGGATTTCGGCTCGATAAGCTCAGTCGGGCTGTAGGTCGCGCCACACACTTCACAGTTATCGCCGTACTGATCCGGGGATTTACATTTCGGGCAAGTGCCTTTCACAAAACGGTCCGGCAGGAACATGCCTTTTTCCGGATCGTAAAGCTGAGAGATGGTACGGTTTTTGATAAAACCGTTCTCTTTCAGGCGCGAGTAAATCAGCTCGGACAATTCACGGTTTTCGTCGCTGTGCGTCGAGTGATAGTTGTCATAGCTGATGTTGAAACCGGCGAAATCCGTCTGATGCTCCTGACTCATTTCGGTAATCATCTGCTCAGGCGTGATGCCCAATTGCTGCGCTTTCAGCATGATTGGCGTGCCGTGGGCGTCGTCTGCGCAGATGAAGTTAACCTGATGGCCGCGCATTCGCTGGTAACGGACCCAGACATCAGCCTGGATGTGCTCCAGCATATGGCCGAGGTGGATAGAGCCGTTTGCGTACGGCAGCGCGCACGTTACCAGAATTTTCTTCGCGACTTGAGTCATAGTAGGTATTACTTCTTCTCTATTAAAAGGGGGTTCTGATGTTACCTGAAAGGCCATAACTACGCCAAGCGATAAGGGCATTTATCCATAAATGAATATTTGTTACGACTGGAGTAGACTAGGTAGTTACAATCGTGTTTTCAGAACAACAAAAAGGAGTCGGGATGAACGCACAATCCCAGGCCAAATCACCAGAAACCTTGCGCGCTATGGTCGCCGGGACGCTGGCGAATTTTCAGCACCCCACCTTGAAGCATAATCTTACGACGCTTAAAGCGTTGCATCACGTTGCCTGGATGGATGACACGCTGCACGTTGAGCTGGTCATGCCGTTTGTCTGGCATAGCGCGTTTGAGGTGTTAAAAGAGCAATGTAGTGGTGACCTGCTGCGGATAACTGGCGCGAAAGCGATCGACTGGAAGTTGTCGCACAACATTGCGACGCTTAAGCGCGTGAAAAACCAGCCGGGTATTAACGGGGTGAAGAACATCATCGCGGTCAGCTCCGGCAAAGGCGGAGTGGGTAAATCGTCTACCGCGGTGAACCTGGCACTCGCGCTGGCCGCAGAAGGGGCGAAAGTCGGCATTCTGGATGCGGATATTTACGGTCCGTCGATTCCCACCATGCTCGGTGCGGAAAATCAACGTCCAACGTCACCTGACGGCACCCACATGGCGCCGATTATGTCTCATGGGCTGGCGACTAACTCTATCGGCTATTTGGTGACAGAAGATAATGCCATGGTATGGCGCGGTCCAATGGCCAGCAAAGCGTTGATGCAGATGTTGCAGGAGACGTTGTGGCCCGATCTGGATTACCTGGTTCTGGACATGCCGCCAGGCACCGGTGACATTCAATTAACTCTCTCGCAAAATATTCCGGTGACGGGTGCTGTGGTCGTGACTACCCCGCAGGACATTGCGCTTATCGACGCCAAAAAAGGCATTGTGATGTTCGAGAAAGTTGAAGTGCCTGTGCTGGGTATTGTTGAAAACATGAGTATGCATATCTGTAGCCACTGTGGTCATCATGAGCCGATCTTCGGCACTGGCGGCGCGCAGAAGCTGGCAGAGCAGTACCGTACTCAGTTACTGGGGCAGATGCCGCTGCATATTAGCCTACGCGAAGACCTCGACCGGGGGACTCCGACGGTGATCAGTCGTCCAGACAGTGAATTCACGGCCATGTACCGCGACCTGGCGGATCGTGTTGCCGCACAACTCTACTGGCAGGGTGAAGTTATCCCTGGCGAAATTGCCTTCCGCGCGGTTTAATTTCCGGGCTTAATATAATCACCATACCTATTTTAAATAGGTATGGTGTATGCTTTTCACCCGCCATCTCTTCCAATTTGCTGACTTTTTACACGCTAACGCCGTTTAGCTGACATCAAAATACAAAGCCGCCCTATTTATCGTACGGTTTTAATTCTGTATACGAATCACCTTATCGGGTTTTATTGTGTTTACGGCAGGCGCAAGCTCAAATTAGATGGCCTGAAAGTCATGGCTCGACGCTATATGAGCCAGGGCAGAGAGCGTGTAAGAGTAAATTTGTGGCGAGGAAAAGAGAGGACGGTTTCGTATCCCCCTCTGAAAAGAGGGGGGATCTGCTTATCGATGATAAAAAATCTCGCCATCGTAGGCTTTTACGATTTTACCATCGGTATCGTTGATCAAAACGTAAGCGCTGCCCATGTAGGTCCAGTGAGTTCCCGCATCCGGAGCAGGCAAGTTGCGCTGTTGCCATTGTTTAATTTTATACTCATCCGTCCGGTACAATTGCGGTACGGTATCCCCGGGTTTGAAATGGGTGAAGTCGGCAACAAATCCGCTTAATTCGTACTGAGCGATGCCTGTTTTGGCCCCCGTAGCGGCCCAGGCGGTGCTGGTCGCTAACATCAGAGCACCGAACAACATCTTTTTCTTCATACCCATATACTCTCCACTTTCCACTTTATCGGGTCATAAAATTTAGCCGTGTATCATTCCCACCACGTGGTATGTGTGACAAGCGCTTTTTTGTAATCACAGCCATTATTTCGTAAAAAGTGTAAACGAAAGTGCCAATAAACGGTATCACTAACCCGTAGTAGCTTATGCGAACAGCGGTTTTAAGAATCATCCAGGTTAATGGGTATAGTATGGCGCAGGCAGAGTTTCGTGCTGTCAGGGAGGAGATCATTTCAGGTGGATGTGCCCATCCGTTTCTCCTATACTCAAACTATATAGCAGGATTGGTTACTTGGTTGGAGGCACTCCAAGGATATAGCCCTGCAATCGGAAGAATGAAAGTGTTCATTTTTATATTCGTCAATGAACAACACATTCCTTGTGTTTAGCTTTCTGAGAAAGCAGCAACTATAAATACATAACACTTTGTTGTGAAAACCTTTATAGTTTTTCAAAACAAATATTAAGTGGTATGTATTTCAAAAAAGAAAAACTAAAAGCACGTGTTTATGTATTTTTGTGGTCTTATTTTATCTCACCTGATTTTGGAACTAGATTGTAAGTTTTTATTTTACGCCATAATGTAGTTCTGCCAATTTTGAGCACAGTTGCTACTTTGCTTAAATTCCAGTCACATGCTTTACACGCATTTTCAATAGTCTGGATCTCCACTTCTTCGAGTGAGAGCAGCTTTGCTCCATCTTCGCCCTTAGTCTGAGGAACCATACGCATTTCTGCAGGAATATCCCCTAGCTGAACAATAACTTGATTACAATTAAGTAATATTTTTTCCATACGATTCTTGAATTCAGAAATATTCCCTGGCCAGCAATATTCGTGAAGTACTGTGCTGGCTCTTGGGCTAATAGAGAGTTTTTTTCCAACCCTGGCACTATATTTTTCAAGAGCATCGTTGATCATCGCGCTTAAATCTTCTTTCCGCTTGTGCAAGGGAGGTATATCAATCTCATTGATTGATATTTCGTAAAAGAGTTGACGACTGAATGCGCCACGCTGAACATAGTCTTTCAGAGAACTTCCAGAGCAAGCGACCAGGCGAAACTTCACAGGGATGAGACGCTGACTTTGAGAACGCATCACCAGGCCAGTTTTCAGAACTTTAAGTAATGCACTTTGTAATTCTGCGGATAAATACTCAATCTTTTCCAGATAAAGTGTACCATTATGAGCTAGCTCGAATCGTGACGGAATGGGCCCCTCATCAGAACCTAGCAGCTCCTGCACCATATTTTCAGATGACAGCATCTGGCAGTTGATCGAAATAAAAGGGCCATCGCTATAATTACTCTCATTATGGACAGCCATCGCCAGACTCAGTTTACCGACCCCTTCTTCACCATAGATTAATATGGGAGATGCCGTTTTTAATGCTCTACGAGCTCCCATCACCACATATTTCATGTTTTTTGAGATAGCATGAAGACTATCGAACGTGAAGTTTGCATTACTACTCAATTGCTGCCAGGCAATTTTTCTAATTTTATCAAGAGGATGTAAAAACAAAAGAAAAGAACCATCGCTAAGTGGACGAAGTGTTGTCATCAATTCAATGAATTTTCCTTTACACTCTAGGACAATTTGCTTTTGCGATAACTTTACCCGTTCCTCAATGGATTTAAGTAGCAACGGTGGAAAAGTGAACTCGTCTTTTATATTCCTACCGATCAATTGGTCTTTATTTGTCAGTAATAGAATCTCCGCCTGTGAGTTGATCATCGTGATGTTCATCTCGCGATCCCAGCAAATAAAACCATCATCCATACACTCTATTACTGCATTGTGCTGACAAAGAACTTTATTTGTATTAGTCAACTCTCGTTCAATATAAATAATATTCGCAATTTCATTTGCACAGGCATGAGAGATACTTAGAGAGTAAGTATCAATGAGAGCTTCTTCCACACACACAATGAAACCATGCACTTCACCAAAAGGGTCAATTACCGGGCTCGCACTCATCGAATAGGCGTGCAGCGCTTCACAAAAATGTTCTGCTCCTGTCAGTACAGTGAACCGATGAGTTTCAGCACACACGCTCCAGGCGTTTGTACCAATGCGATCTTCGTTCCATGACATTCTCAGTCCAAAACCAAGGAAATTCAGTTCATCGGTGAAACTGCTACCACCAACAACATACAACGTCCATCCATTGACATCGACAAGATATACTGCAATGTTTTTATTGGGATTTAGTTGATAGTAATCCTCAATGACGCGCTGGGAAACCCGAATAAACTCCTGATTGTTTTGCTCCAGAATTTTCCAGGTATGTCCAGAGGCTTTCACTGGGGGAATCCATTTATAAGGATCACATTTTTTTAAACATTTTTTCCATGACCTTATAATGTGTTCAACATCATCATCATTTGCATTGGCCCACTCATGCTTAACAAATATTTTCCATTTACTTTTCAAAACATTTAATTTATCGGCTTTACTCATAATTACAATCCACTACTAAAATAGTAACAACTGCAATACAATTAATCAAAGATAATTAAAAGTCAATTTTTCATGAATACAAATAATTTAACAATAAACAACACTGTCTGCCTCGCCGAATCAATCGCCAGACAAAGAAGATAGACTATATCATTACATAATTTGAACATTTTTTGTTTATTTTTTTATAAATGATACGTGAGTCAATGAATCTCTAATGAGCACTTTATTGCTGTTCATAATGAAACATCAACAATGAAAAAATGCGTTCCGTATTGAAACGAGAAAGTATTATTTGCATCGAAATGAGTAAGGATTCAACAATGTCTTTCATAAAATGAAATTCCATCTTTGTGATACATACCATCATTATTATTTGGGAGATTTGAGAATGACCAGGATGCGAGCGATTGAAGCAGCTGTCGAGATTTTAAAAAAAGAAGGCATATCAGTAGCATTTGGTGTACCTGGAGCAGCGATTAACCCCTTTTATGCAGCGATGAAAAAATGTGGTGGTATTGAACATATACTCGCACGGCATGTTGAAGGCGCCTCACACATGGCCGAAGGGTATACCCGAGCCAACGATGGTCATATTGGCCTTTGTGTTGGGACCTCCGGACCAGCTGGAACCGACATGATCACGGGTTTGTATTCAGCGTCAGCAGACTCAATTCCCATTCTCTGTCTGACGGGCCAGGCTCCGGTGGCAAAACTGCATAAAGAAGATTTCCAAGCCGTTGATATTGAAGCCATTGCTAAACCTGTTACCAAAATGGCGAAAACCATTCTTGAAGCATCACAGTTACCAGGATACTTCCAAAAAGCCTTTTGGGAGATGCGCTCAGGAAGACCCGGTCCTGTTTTACTTGATCTGCCTTTCGACGTGCAGATGACAGAAATCGAATTCGATATCGATCTCTATGAACCCCTGAAACCATGGAAACCTGAAGCAACGCCAGCACAGGCTAAATGCGCACTGGCAATGCTGAATGAGGCCGATAAACCGATTATCGTCGCAGGCGGTGGCATAATTAATGCGGAAGCGGCGGAACTGTTGCGTGAATTTGCTGAAATTACTGGGGTTCCGGTTATTCAGACCCTTCGAGGCTGGGGCTCTATTCCCGATGATCATCCATTAATGATCGGACGCATGGGATGCCAGGCCGGACATCGCTATGGTAATGCCAGCTACCTTGAGTCGGATTTCGTATTTGGTATCGGTAACCGCTGGGCAAACCGCCATACCGGAAACCTCGAAACCTATACCGCTGGCCGTAAGTTCATCCACGTTGATATCGAATCCAGTCAAATTGGTCGTATTTTTGGCCCCGATCTCGGCATTGTTTCTGACGCAAAAGTCGCACTGAAACTCTTCATCCAGGTCGCCAAAGAGATGAAATCTTGTGGTGAGCTGAAAGACCATGTTCAATGGGCGGCAGATTGTGCTGAACGTAAACGCACCTTACTTCGTCGTTCGGATTTCGATGATGCGCCGGTCAAGCCACAGCGTGTCTATCACGAAATGAATAAAGCATTTGGCCCGGAAACGCGTTATATCTCAACGATCGGCTTGGCGCAAATCGCAGCAAACCAGTTCCTGCATGTATACCGTCCCCGCCATTGGATCAACGCCTGCCAGGCAGGACCGTTGGGTTGGACTATGCCGGCCGCTCTCGGCGTAGTTAAAGCGAGTCCGGGTGAAGAAGTGGTCGCAATCTCGGGTGATTACGACTTCCAGTTTCTGGTGGAAGAGTTAGCCGTGGGGGCGCAATTTAATCTGCCTTACATCCATGTTCTGCTGAATAACGCTTATCTGGGTCTTATCCGCCAGTCACAGCGCGCTTTTGAAATTGATTATTGCGTCCAGCTCTCCTTCGAAAATATCAATGCTCCCGAAGTAAACGGCTACGGAGTCGATCATGTCTCTGTCGTTGAAGGTCTGGGCTGTAAAGCATTACGTGTTTTCAATCCTGAAGATATTGGACCTGCGTTACAAGAAGCGAAGCGCCTGCGCGATAAATTCCGGGTACCGGTTGTGGTCGAGATCATCACAGAGCGTGTAACGAATATCGCCATGGGACCAGACATTAACAAAGTCACTGAGTTCGAAGACATTATTGATCTTTGAGGGAATAAACCTATGCCAAAATTTGCTGCAAACTTATCAATGCTCTTCACCGAAGCGCCATTTATGGAACGCTTTGCGCTGGCAAAAGAGGCTGGCTTTAGCGGTGTAGAGTATCTTTTTCCATACGACGTTGAGCCTCAGGAAATTGCTGCACTGCTGGAAAAGCATCACCTGAAGCAGGTTTTGTTTAATTTACCTGCTGGAGACTGGCAAGCGGGTGAACGCGGTATTGCCTGCCATCCCGATCGTATCGAAGAATTCCGCAATGGCGTTGAGCTTGCGGTGACTTATGCTAAAGCACTCAATTGTACCCAGGTCAATTGCTTAGCAGGGAAATTACCGGAACGTTTTTCGGCCAATCAGTGTCATGAAACGTTGCTGAATAATTTGCGTTACGCCGCTGAAAAACTGGCTGCCAGCGGTATTACTTTGGTGCTGGAAGCCATTAATACCCGCGATATTTCAGGATTTTTCGTGAATAACACCCGTCAGGTGCTGAATATTCTTCGTGAAGTCGGTCATGATAATTTGCGTTATCAATATGACATTTACCACATGCAAATTATGGAAGGCGACTTAGCGCGTACCATTGAGCAACATATTAATGTCATTGGACATATTCAGTTAGCAGATAACCCCGGACGACACGAACCAGGAACCGGTGAAATTAATTACCCATGGTTGCTGCAGAAAATAGACGAATTAGGTTATCAGGGATGGATTGGCTGTGAATATATCCCATTGGGAAATACACAAGCTGGCCTTGGCTGGATGAAGACTCTCACAGTTAAATAATTGTACAGGAATCTTATATGAATATTGGATTTATTGGTACTGGAATCATGGGCAAGCCAATGGCCCAAAACTTACAGAAAGCCGGTCATACGCTGAGATTTTCTGAGCACTTTGAACCTGCACCGCATGATTTGCTGGGCGAAAATGGAATTGCGTGTCCGACACCATGTGACGTCGCCAAAGCCAGCGATATTATTATTATCATGTTGCCAGACACCCCCCATGTTGAAGATGTGCTGTTCCATAACGAATACGGCATCATCAATGGCCTGGAAGACGGAAAAATTGTCGTTGATATGAGTTCCATTTCACCGATAGCCACCAAAGAATTTGCACATAAAGTGGCACGGGCAGGCGCGGAATATATAGATGCGCCAGTATCGGGTGGTGAAGTCGGTGCTATTGCAGGAACCCTTTCCATCATGGCTGGCGGTAATGAGCAAATCTTCAACAAGGTAAAACCGCTGTTTGAGGTGATGGGGAAAAATATTACCCTTGTCGGGAGTGTTGGTGACGGTCAGGTCTGCAAAGTTGCTAACCAAATTATTGTAGCGCTGAATATTGAAGCCGTCGCAGAAGCACTCCTGTTTGCGGCAAAATCAGGTGCTGATCCTTCTCGCGTGCGTCAGGCATTAATGGGTGGATTTGCCTCTTCACGCGTTCTGGAAGTTCACGGTGAGCGAATGATTAAGGGATCTTTTGAACCTGGCTTTCGCATCAACCTGCATCAAAAAGATCTTAATCTGGCGCTGGAAAATGCGCGCCAGCTTCACCTCTCTCTGCCTGCAACAGCGATGGCACAGCAACTCTTTAACAGCTGTACCGCAATGGGCGGTGGTAACTGGGATCACTCTGCCATGATCAATGCGCTGGAAAATATGGCTGATTTCTCCATTCGTCAATAGTCGTTACAAGGGAGCCTTTTGGCTCCCTTTCCCTGCATTCTGTTGAGCTAAAAACTATGAAAATTATCATCTCACCCGATTCATTCAAAGAGTGTCTACCGGCCTGGGAAGTTGCTCGCGCGCTGGCTGACGGATGGAAAACGGTACTGCCCCATAGCAATGTAGTCTGCTTACCGGTTGCTGATGGGGGCGAAGGCACTCTCGAAACCCTGATCCACGCAACAAAAGGGACATTGTTTCAAAAAGAAGTCACAGGGCCATTAGGAAAATCAGTCGTGGCCAGTTTTGGTATTCTTGGAAACAGTAATACGGCAGTTATAGAAATGGCACAAGCATCGGGGCTTGAGAAAGTACCGGCCATGATGCGTAATCCATTATTAACTACCACCCGCGGGACAGGGGAGCTGATCAAGGCGGCTCTGGATTATGGCGTAGAATCTGTGATTGTCTGTCTTGGCGGTAGCGCAACTAACGACGGCGGCACCGGTATGATGGCTGCACTGGGCGTTAAATTTTTCGACCACGACAACACCGAAATCTCCCCGACAGGCTACAACCTGACCAACATTCGCCGTATTGATACCAGCAACATGGACAGTCGTTTACAGCACACTCGCGTCGTCGCCGCCTGTGACGTGACGAACCCGCTGACGGGCCCTCAGGGTGCTACCCATATCTTTGGCCCGCAGAAAGGCGCAACACCCGAGATGGTCAACACCCTGGAATCGGGGATGCAAAACTATGTGCTACGTCTTCAGGACCAGTGCCAGAAAGATATTGCCAGTATACCTGGGGCGGGTGCTGCAGGCGGCACCGGTGCGGCGCTGATGGCCTTTATGAATGCTGAACTCAAACCAGGTATTGCCATCGTACTAGATGCCATTAATTTTCATCAGCATCTAAAATATGCGGCACTGGTGATCACTGGAGAAGGGAAAATGGACAGCCAGAGTCTGAATGGCAAAGCTCCCATTGGTGTAGCTCAGGCAGCCTGGCAAATGGGCGTGCCCGTGATTGGTGTTGCCGGTTATGTTGAACGTCAGTTGGACACCCTGCGTGAAAATGGTTTTGAAGCCTGCTTCTCGGTACTGAATCGCCCTTGCGATTTAGCGACAGCCCTGGAGGAAGGAGAACTGAACTTACGCCAACTGGGCGAAAACCTTGCCGGATTTTACCGGGCAGTCCTCATCTAAATTCACCTCTTCCTATAAAAATGGCTTCGATAAAACGAAGCCTTTTTTTGGTTCTGATAAGCCCCGATTATTATCTGACTAAATTATCTTTGTTCAGCATGTTGGGTTATTTAAGAGTGGGGGATTTGATATCTTCAGTCTTAAGCATCTGGCATATTTTTAAAGAATGACCGTAGCATTTCCACGCTACGGTCACACCTAAAATATATTACTGATGGTGAATAAAATATTTAACCAATTAAACAACAATGACAGGGTACTGCGAAATATTACAGCGTTCGAATCAGTGATTTCAGCTCTGGTATTTTGGCAGCACTGGCACTGAATTTCTCAAGACCAAAATCCAATAACAGTTCCGTCTGACTGGAATCCCCAGCCATTTCGCCACACATGCTAACGGAAATACCTTCCCGAATCCCCGCATGACAGACTTGCTCAATTGCCTTAAGTACGGCGGGATTTCGATAATCCACCAGGTCTGAAACCAGGTTATTACCACGATCGGCTGCCATGATATATTGCGTCAAGTCATTGGTACCTATGGAGAAGAAATCAACTTCACGAGCCAGTTCTTCCGCAATCAGGACTGCGGCAGGAACTTCAATCATGACTCCCATTTTCGGTAACGAATCTAATGGGATAGACAGTGCATTTGCCTCATGGTGAACGAGTACCCTGACGTCCCTCACCTCCTTCATCGTGGCAATCATAGGATACATTATCTGAATGTTCCGATGATGCTGAGACGCCCGCAACAGTGCCCGGATTTGTGGCAGAAAGAGTTCTGGTTTTGCCAGACACAGACGAATACCTCGCAGCCCCAGAAATGGGTTATCCTCCGCCGGAATCGGGCAGGACGGAAGTGGTTTATCACCACCGATGTCCAGTGTCCTGATGGTGACGGGTTTATCCCCAAACGCGCTGGCAACCTGACAATAGATAGCATACTGCTGCTCTTCGTCGGGCAATTGAGCATCGTTATGGAATAAAAACTCTGTACGGAAAAGCCCAACACCTTCAGCGCCCTGATGCAGTGCAGCTTCAATATCTTCAGGACCGCCGATATTCGCTAATACACTAATAACGCGTCCGTCTTTCATTTTAGCCGGCAACTGGGCATCGTTTTTGGCCTGTTGTTGCTTGAGCCGCCATTCCTCCCCCTTCTGCTGCAATCGTGTACGCGTTTGCTCATCAGGGGCGTACCACAAATGACCGTTAAAACCGTCAATGATCACGTCCTGCCCTTCAGGTACTTGTGCATGGGTAGCTCGAGCTTTAACAATTGCCGGGATCCCCAATGAACGGGCGATAATGGCGGTATGCGAAGTCACACCGCCCTCACTCAGGCAAATTCCCAGAATATGCTCTTTGTTTAACGAGGCGATCTGAGAGGGCATCAAATCATTGGCCATCAGGATACACGGAGAATCGGTGTCAAATGCGTTATCGTTTTCGCCACACAAAACACATAATACCTGGCGAGATAAATCTTCTACGTCAGATTCTCTTTCACGCATATAGGCACTGTTAGATTGCCTATATTGGCTAGCCAGATTCTGCATCACAGTAAGCCAGGCCTTTTCAGCCTGCATACCCTCGTTAATCATCAAACGCACTTCATGATGCAACTCGGGATCTTCCAGCATGGCCTGATGAGCAGCGAAAATTTCGCCTTCGACGCCGTGCGTTTTTTGCCCTAAACGCTGAACAATCGCCGTTACCGCGTGATCCAGCAAAGCGTATTCTTTGGCCAGATCGTTACAGGGGCGTTCAACAATTTCAGGCAATGAATTGCTATACCAGCGCGCTTTACCGCATGCGACGCCGTCGTTTATCACTATTCCGCACACCGCACCGTCAATGCTGTCATGGAGGGCTATCTCTGTGACGGGAGGTTCGGCGTCTGCCACCGGAGGACACGCGACAAGCTCAGCTTCACCAAAATGATCTGAGGCGAGTTCGGTCAATGCCTGAATCGCATTTGTTGCATCTTCACCACTGGCCTGAACGTTGATGGAATCCCCACAGCGAATGGATAACCGTGCCAGTGCATTAAGACTTTTAGCGTTAGCAACCTGATCTTGTTTAACAACATTGATCGTGGACGAAAATGAAGAAGCCAGTGCGACAATACGCGCTGCTGGTCTTGCGTGAATCCCATTCGGATTTTGTACCGTCCAACTAAATTTCTGGATCTCCCCGCCCGCTTCCGCTGTCACTGCGTTCGCTTCTGTCGCCAACGTATCCGTGTGGAGATGGCTCTGTTTGGCGCCCAAAGCACTCATGGCCTCAGCAGCCACCGTGCGGACATCAAGCCCTGCTGCTGCCATAACGACGGCAGAGAGCGTACCTTCAACAATAGGGGCTGCCATCAGGTGAACAGCATCTCGTTGCTCATCTGACAAGAGTTCCAGGGCCATTTCTGCGCTGAGAATTGCGCTCCCCATATCCATAAAGACCAGGACGCCATCAGGAGACCAGACCTCATCGATCGCATTCATGATGGCGATCGCATCAGTACCTATTGGATTCTGCGGATCGTCAATACCGGCAGCGACGGCGATCCGCACTTTACTTCTGGACATCTGCTGAGCGAGCTCTTCAATCCCCAGCGCCAGTCGAAGACTATGAGAGACAATAACAATGGATACCATAATGTTAACCCACGAATCCTTTTTGCATCGCCTTAATAATGAGCCAGGATGACGTGGCACCTGGATCCTGATGACCAATACTGCGCGGGCCAAGGTAACTTGCACGTCCCTTTTTCGCCTGCATATTAATAGTGTTGTTGACGGCCTGAACCGCATCTTTCTCCATTGCAATCAACACATCTTCTGAGCTCATTCCCAGCTGCAAATTGTTCATCGCTGCGTTTAACACCGGAACCCAAACATCACATAGCGTTTTATCGCCTTGTTCCGCTTTTCCACGTGAAATAACGCCGTTGATGCCTTCCTGTAAACAAGAAAGAAACTCGCCTAACGTTAATTCACTTTTGACCCCAGCAGCACTTGAAGCACGAATAAAGAGGGTTCCATATAATGGACCACTTGCACCGCCAACGCTGGAGAGGAGTATCATCCCGGTGTTTTTCAGGATGGTGGAGATATTCTGTCGTTCAATTTCTGGTAGCTTGCCATTCACTGCAGAAAAACCCCGGTTCATATTCAAACCATGGTCAGCATCACCAATATCACGATCCAGATTGGTTAAAAAATCTTGCTGCTCGGCAAAAATTTCCGCACTGAAAGCAAGCCAATCAATGATATGTTTACTTTGAATTTTCATCATCACTCTCCTCAGATTCCCCAACGTAAAGCTGGCGTGTTCACTGCGTCATCCCACAGTTCAAGCCACTCGTTCTTGCATTTCAATAAAGTGACAGAGAAACCCGTCATATCCAGCGAGGTGCAGTAGTTCCCCGTAAGACTACGGGAGATAGTCATTCCATGCTCATTGGCATATTTAAAGACGGCACGGGCTACACCATAAAGTTCCGCTTCAGGCGACCCGCCCAGCCCATTGATCAGCACAATGTATTTCTCATCAGTGTCAAAGGCTTCATTCGTTACCTGGGTCTCTTTCCAAGTTGCGTTCAACCGATCCCAATGCCGCAATGTACGGGTATACGGTGTGTTATCCATGATTTGCATCATCACCTGGTCAACCAGCTCATCAAGCTGATGATAGGAGCACCGCTCAATGCCAGGTTCACCATGGATACCCACACCGAATTCCACTTCGTTATCTTTCAGAACAAACGATGGCCGGCCTGCCGCCGGAACCGTGCAGGCAGAAAGAGCCACACCAAATGAACGCAGCGCATTATTCACTTCATGGCCTAACGTTTCGCATTGTTCAAGGGAATGGCCCCTTTTTGCCGCTGCGCCAACGATTTTCTCTACCAGTACAGTCCCTGCGACGCCACGGCGTCCCGCAGTATAAAGACTGTCTTTCACCGCGACATCATCGTCAATAACGACCGTTCCTACCGGAGTATCCAGGTCATGTAACAGTTCAACTGCGGTTTCGAAATTTAAAATATCACCGGTATAGTTTTTAATAAAAAAGAGGACACCCTCACCGTTTTCAACGACTTGAGCACATTCCACCATTTGATCCGGCGTTGGCGAGGTAAAAATCTCGCCAGGGCATGCACCTGTCAGCATACCACTGCCGATAAACCCTGCATGCAGGGGTTCGTGACCGGCCCCGCCCCCTGAAATCAGCGCAACTTGTTTGTGTTCTGGAGTCCGCCATAAATAGCGAGGAGAGTAACTGGCTTGGATGTCTTCAAAGGCATTAACCATACCCTCCATTTGCTCAACAACAACATTCTCAATTTTGTTAATTAATTTTTTCATATCATCAACATCCTGATAGGTTAATAGATTCAAAAAATCGATATGGTTGGCCGACAATAAATGGCTGAGAGGATTAAAACAATCTCATCAATTTACCATTCCATTATGAAACACTATTACCACCATACCGTTCCAAAATGAAATTTACGTCTAATGAAATTGAGTTTTGTGTGACTAGTCCGAGAGAATCATCAGATGTTCTCTACAGCAAAATAATATTTTTGCATGAGGATCATAAAAGCAGAATAGTGTTCACTTTAGAACTTGAAAACGTTTTATGCCAGGAGGTATGTTGAGTGTATAAAACACAGTCAACCAGTCAGTTCAAGCGGACAAGAGGAATATATGGATAAAATCATTATTAGTCCCGGTAAATATATTCAAGGGAATAGGGCACTAGAAAATATTGCACAGTATACAATGACTCTCGGGGCTCGCCCGTTAGTTATTGCCGATGATTTCGTTACAAAGTTAGTCGGCGAACGCGTCAAAAATAGTTTTTCCGCACAGGAAATCAGCGTCGACTTCGAAGTTTTTGGGGGAGAATGTTCCCGCAATGAAATTGATCGTATCTGTCAGAAGTTTTGTGATAACGATTATAATATCATCATCGGTATTGGTGGCGGAAAAACACTGGATACCGCAAAAACCGTTGCGTTTTATCAACATGTTCCAGTAGTCATTGTTCCTACTATCGCATCAACAGATGCACCAACAAGTTCCTTGGCTGTTATTTATACCCCAGACGGGCAATTCAGCGAATATCTCTTCTTCCCGAAAAATCCAGATATGGTGGTGATGGATACTGGCGTCATTGCCGCAGCACCAGCACGTTTGCTTGTTGCCGGAATGGGCGATGCCTTGTCAACCTGGTTTGAAGCCAGAGCAAACAGCATTTCCGGGAAAGCCACAATGGCTGGAGGTAGCTCTACATTAGCAGCCCTGGCAATCGCTGAGCTCTGCTACAAAACATTGTTGGCAGACGGTTATAAAGCTTGCGTCGCGGTAGAACAAGGTGTGTGTACTAAAGCCGTTGAAAATATTATAGAAGCAAATACTTATCTCAGTGGTATTGGATTTGAGAGTAGTGGTCTTGCCGCCGCCCATGCGATTCATAATGGTATGACGCAACTCGAAGAGTGCCACCACTGTTACCACGGTGAAAAAGTCGCATTCGGTGTTTTAGTACAGTTGGTTCTGGAAAATGCTCCGCAGGAAGAAATTGATACCGTCCTGAATTTCTGTCGTTCAGTAGGATTGCCAACGAATCTTCATATGCTGGGTGTTAAAGAAATTTGCATGGATAAACTCTATAACGTAGCTGAAGCAGCAACAGCACCTGGAGAAACTATTCATAACATGCCATTTACTATAACTGCCAACGATGTTTTGTCTGCCATCATTACTGCTCACCATTTAGGTTCTAAATGAAATACGGCGACCAAAATATGTGGTCGCCACATATTTACCTGTTGATGATTAAAACATTAACTCTAATTGTAAAGTGGAAGGTGTTAGCACTGTAAGGTATTTTTGGTGGTGCGAATTATAAATTATTTTGTTTAAATTGGTTTTTTTTGTATTTCTATATTCTCGCTAGTGATAAGGTTGGCGAAACATAAAGTATATGTTATAAAATATCTTGGTGTTAATAATTATCTATGAATTAATTGGTTTGGCGAGTATGAAATGTGAGTCGTTGTGAAAACAGTGGCGGCATTTTCTAAGAATTTATTGATAGAGATAGTTTCTCGATTTTGTCGCCAGCAGAGTATTATTTTTCAGCTCTCTTTTTTATTTTGCAGATTTGCAAAGCAATATCTTGAAGCAAGGAGTAAGCACTTCGGAATCCAACGTTTATGTCAGCATGTAAGAATAGAGTCTTTCCCTGCATTAAAAATTGAGAAAATACAATGAAAAATGATGAACTTCAGGATGAGATTACACATCTTAAAGCCAATTATTGGTGTACAACGGGACTTTGTGGGTTATTTCTTTCTGTTTTATTGTATGCGCTAAAAAATGACGAGTCAACAGTATTTACGCTATGCATTACACTCTGCTTTGGCGTCAATGCATACTTTTCTATGTTACTCCTTACTCGTTTGCAGAAGTTAAAAAAGAAATAATATTAGCTATTCGTTACACTATTATCCTCCATGAAAACAGTACCAACCTAGACTAAAAAAGTTTTTCTAGAGGGACTGTGAATCATTTATTTATAAAGGTTAGTTTTATTTTTAACGTTTCATTTTGAAATAATGCCAAACGTCATGATGTTTCAAATTAAAACATTCAGTAAGAGACTATCAGTTAAATGTGATGAGCTTATTAAAAATGTTTTCAACAAACCTTTAGCTCAAAAAAAATGAGTTGAGTATCAAATATTGTAACTTTTGTATAGTTTAATATATTTCATCTCATTCATATTAGAATTAAAATATCTACAGCATTAGCATCTGCAAAGTTAATTGAATTTTATTACATGTGGATAAATATTCTTATCATCTGATTATGGAGTTTATATGAATTATTACATGGAACCAGCTCACCAAATACCTGTACTAATTGAAACGGATGTTTTAGTAGTAGGTGGTGGTCCTTCTGGTATTGCGGCTGCTTTGGCCTCAGCCAGAGCAGGAGTAAATACTTTGATCGTAGAGCGCTTCGGTTGTTTAGGAGGGGTTTTGACAACTGTAGGATGCGAGGGATATGCCTGGTACCGTCATGAAGGAACAATTGAAGCAGGAGGTATTGGCATAGAGATAGAGCAAAGAGCTATAGAAATGGGGGCAGCTAGGCCAGAACCTCAATCAGATAGTTATGCTATTGATGCGGAAATGTTTAAATATGTTGCTGACAAGCTAATGAAGGAGAGCAATGTATCTGTACTACTGCATTGTTGGGCGGTTGATGTTATTAAAAACGAAGATAAGGTAGTAGGTATTATTACTGAAAGTAAAAGTGGACGCACGGCTATAATGGCAAAACGAATTATAGATTGTTCTGCTGATGCAGATATTGCATATTTCGCTGGTGCTCCTATTAACAAACGCCCACGCGAGCAGATGCTCGGCTTGACTGTTATGCTCAACTGTACCGGGGTGGACGTTCCCAAATTTGAGTCATACATTGCTACACAAAAACCAACTTATGCTGATTGGGGGACTGGTTTTAGCGATTGGAGCAATAAAGGGGAGGGTATCACTACTTCAAGAAAAGAAGACTCCATGTTCAGCCCATATCTCGAGTCTCCTTTTACCCAAGCAAAAAATGATGGGTTGATCCCTAAAGATGCAAAGGTTTGCGGTACTTATAGTACTTTTTCTGAGCATGGAGAGGCAACACAACTTAATCTCGTCACGATTCGAGGATTGGATTGTACTGATGTCTGGGATCTAACAAAAGCTGAAATAGACGGCAGGGAAAATTGTATTCATGCCATTAAAGCTTTGCGTGCTTATGTTCCTGGTTTTGAAAAATCAAAATTAAGAAACTTTGGAATGACCGTTGGAACTCGTGACTCTCGGAAAATAATTGGTCTCAAAACAATTGACGCAGAATATGTAACAAATGAGGGTCGTTGTGATGATTCCATTGGCATTTTTCCTGAGTTTCTTGACGGGTACGGACTTGTCGTTTTACCGACAACTGGACGATATTTTCAAATACCTTACGGAATTTTATTACCACAACAAATAGATAATTTACTTGTGGCTGGTCGCGCTGTTTCTGGTGATAAAGTTGCGCATTCATCTACCCGCAATATGATGTGTTGTGCAGTTACCGGTCAGGCTGCAGGAGTGGCTGCTGCTGTTTCAATTCAGACAAACACGTCAACCAGTAATGTAAATGTTCAGTTAATTCAAGATGTTCTTATCAAGCAGGGTGTTCGCATAAGTTAAGGAATATTAAATGAAAAATATTTTTATCGGAGTGGATGGAAGTCCGCTTTTCGCATCGAAAAAAGTTTTCATGAACTTTATGGTTCTTGTTATGTGTGCTCAGTTCGCCTTTTCATTACTTGCAATGAAAGGTGTATTACTGCCACAAATGCTAGAGTTATGGAAGATATCAAAAACTGAGTTTGGCATATTGATGTCAATATATGGCATTACGCATAATATATTTTATCTAGTCTTCTCTTGGGCTCAGGACAGATTTTCACCAAAAAAACTCATTCCAATTAACATGATTTTTGGTGGGGCTACAACTTTTTTCCTTGGATATACAAGTAATTTTGCGGTGCTGTGTTTCCTATTTGTCATGCTTTCTCTCTGGTGTGAGGGGGTATTTTGGCCTGCTGTACTGGCCTCAGTCAGAAAGACAACGACAAACAAAAACCAAGGGAAAATTTTTGGTTTACTTGAGGGGGGGCGAGGATTGGTTGAGCTTTTTCAAAATATGGCTGTTGTAGGATTATATGCTTACCTGGGACAAAGTGTATTTGGATTGAAAATCGCTTTCATGGGCAATGCAGTCATGATGATTCTATTAGGAATCATCGCTTGGTACATGCTACCCACAGAAACATTACTGAAATCCGGTACTGATTCACAAAAAGCTAATAAAGAAGTAAGAGAGGGGATGAAAGCAACCATGAAAATCCCTGAGGTTTGGTTAGCTGGACTCTTAGGGTTTACAGTATTTATGACTTACACCACTCTTCCCTTCTTTTTGACTTTTTTGAAGGAGGTCTATTTCCTGCCTGTCCTTGCCATTTCTATTTTCGGTATTCTGTCGACTTCAGGAGGCAGGATTACTTGTGCTATCCCAGCAGGTTTTATCGCTGATAAATTTTTTGGTGGGCCTAGCGGTGGTATGCGTTTTGGATTGGGGTTAGTGACAATACTTAGTCTTATTATGATTTTAATGCCGCAGGAAGAGGCATATGCCTTACCAGCAATGGCTGTGCTTATGCTTTTGACAGCAACTTTCTTTTTTATGCGCTCATTATTTTTTGCACCGTTTGGTCAGATGGGATTACCTCAAAGATTTTCAGGTTCCGCAATTGCCTTTGCCGCTTTTATAATTTATTTACCAGCGACTTTTGCCTATGGCCTCTGGGGAAAGATCATTGATAATGGTGCAGAAGGCGATTCAGGATATGTAACCGTATTCTCTATCATGGCAGTTATCGGTGTAATTGGTATGCTGCTAGGCAGTATTTTACATAGGCGTATCAATAATGGAGCGGAGGAAAGGATTGCTGCGAAAATGAAAATAATTGACGAGAAGCTCGGGCTTGTTGGAAAAGAAAAAGAGTTGAGTGATCTCATAAGCAGAAGTGATGCCAGGCAACCAGCAAAGGATGAAGCTAAAGCTATATGAGGAACCATCATTACCGATGGTAATATTACCACTACGAGGCCTTTTCGGAGGCCTCAAGAATCATATAGCTAGGATGACCGGGAGTAGGTTCCTGTCAGGTCACTAGACAGCGCCGCTGCACCCAGGTCAGACTGTCACAGTGGCTGATTGATCTTACCCAGCATATATGGACTCTCAGCCAGTGCAAGGTGTTTCCAGCAATGATCAAAACGAGTAACTGCAGCCATATATCCGGTTTCTGATGGGGCTTTCAGCTTTCACTACCCCGAACCATGATGAGCGCCGCCAGGTGAGTACCAATCAATAAGTACGGGCTGTTATTGCCCCGCGTGGGTATCAGTTTCTCTCACCTGTGGTCTTACCTGTTTTTATATCCTGTTATTTACACTCACATTGTCACGACGTGTTATCGGGTCTGAACGGTAATCAGCTTAGCTGGTTGAGCTTGTATCAGGTAGCTAAGCTGATTTTATACTCAGAGCCTTTCGTTAACATAGCCCAGAGCACCCGGGCCGTTTTTGTAGCCTGCGCAACAGCAGCAACATTGTGATGTTTTCGCTGTGAAAGGGCGTATAGCCATGGCATGCTTTCTTTATATCTTTCGATCAGTTTCAACACTGATCGGGCACCATGAACCAGAAGATAGCGGAAATATCCGTCTCCACGTTTGCTTATACCGCCAAACCGCTGTTTACCTCCACTGGAGTGCTCTCGTGGTGTCAGACCGAGCCATGCAGCAAACTGTTTCGCTGAGTTGAACTGCTTACAGTTACCCACTGACGCAATAAGATAAGTTGCCGTCAACAAGCCAATACCCGGCACTTTGGCCACTCTCTGGCAATCAGGTTGAGTCTGGAACCATGACTGAAGATCCTGCTCAGCCTGTGCAATCTGCTCTTCTTTTGCCTGTAATTCTTCCAGTCGGCGGCTGATACTTCGACGCACAAAAGACGGGAGTTCATTTTCTGCATCCTCCAGTATTGCTGGCACGCTTTTATACAAAGCACTCATTCCTGTCGGGATACAAAATCCTAATTCGGACAGCATTGCCCGCCGACAATTACTGGTGGCAGTGCGTTGTCTCATATACAGGTCACGTTCAGTATGAAGAGCAATAACAGCCTGTTGATCGATTGTTTTCACATGTACAAATCGCATATTAGGACGGGTGACAGCCTCGCAAATGGCTTCTGCATCGGCAGCGTCGGTTTTATTGGTTTTGACATACGGCTTAACATATTGCGGTGGCATCATCCGAACTTCGTGACCCTCACGGATAAATATACGGGCGAAATGATGACTTGATGAACATGCTTCCATTCCAATCAGGCAGGGTGGAAGTTGTATAACGAAGGGGACAAACTGACTACGGTTAAGTTTTTTTCTCAGGACAGTTTTTCCAGAGTGATCAACACTATGAAGAACAAATATGTTTTTAGCCAGATCAATACCGAGTGTAGATATTTGCATTTTTGCGCTCCTCTTAACCAGGGGGGGACACTCAACTTTGGCACATCTGTTGGCGTTTAAGTGGAGCGTCCATCTCATTAATAGTGGACACGTGACTAAGTGAGTAAACTCTCAACCAGAGGTAGCTCACATGACAAAGTCCGTATCAGGCAGCAAGAAGCCCCGTAAGCAATACACACCTGAATTTCGCAATGAAGCCCTGAAGCTTGCTGAACGTATTGGTGTGGCTGCCGCTGCCCGTGAACTCAGCCTGTATGAATCGCAGCTTTATGCCTGGCGCAGTAAGTTGAAGAATGCACATTCCTCTTCCAAACGTGAGCAAAAAATGGCTGTTGAAATTGACTGTCTTAAACGTCAGTTGGAGGAGCAGGCAGAAGAACAGGGGGCGGATGTTTTCATGGACTGGTTTATTGTGTTATCCCAAGTTGTTGCCGATATATTTCCGGACTGGCTGCGCCCAGCGACAGTTTAATACGCCGTTCGTTATACCATCGGATGTAAATATCTACATGTTGCATGAAATTATTCAGCGTCACACCATATAAGTCTTCGCCAGCAGTTGCGGCTCATTTGCGATGCTGCTGTTCGTAAGACATTCACTGAGGCAAAACAGCGGTACGGAGCTCCCCGTCTTGCTGACGAACTGCCGGAGTTCAATATCAAAACCATTGTCTCCAGCCTGCGTCGCCAGGGGCTAAGGGTGAAAGCCACCCGGAAGTTCAGCCCGGTCAGCTACCGTGAACATGGTCTGCCGGTATCGGAGAATCTGCCGGAGCAGGACTTCAGCGCCAGCAGCCCGAACCAGAAGTGGGCGGGTGATATCACGTATCTTCGCACTGATGAAGGCTGGTTGTCTCTGGCGGTGGTCATAGACCTGTGGTTCCGTGCGGTTATCGGCTGGTCAATGTCATCACGGATGACGACACAGCCTGCCTGTGATGCACTGCAAATGGCGCAGTGGCGGCGAAAGCGTCCGGAAAATGTCATTGTTCACCCGGACCGTGGCGGGCAGTACTGCTCAGCGGATTATCAGGCTCTGCTGAAGCGCCATAATCTGCGCGGGAGTATGAGTGCGAAAGGCTGCTGTTATGACAATGCCTGTGTGGAAAGCTTCTTTCATTCGCTGAAAGTGGAATGTATCCACGGGGAATACTTTAGCAGCCGGGAAATAATGCGGACAACAGTGTTTAATTATATCGAGTGTGATTACAATCGCTGGCGTCGTCACAGTGCCTGTGGCGGTCTCAGCCCGGAACAATTTGAAAACCAGAATCTCGCTTATCTCCGTGTCCACATTACGCGGGTAGGATCAAAAGATCCTTTTTGTATTTATTAAAATAACAATTGAGTCAGATAACCCATAAGTATGGCCATACCCAGGATAACCGTCAGGAACGCCACTATCATGGGCATTCTGAACATTGATTTGAGCAATATTACCTCTGTCAGACTTGCTCCAGCACTACCGATGATCAGCGCCATCAACGCCCCGAGTCCCATTCCTTTTGTCATCAGTACCGATGCAAGCGGTATCACTGCTTCTGCCCGAATATACAGAGGAATACCCACAACAGCGCTGAGAGGAATGGCTAACGGATTATCCGTACCCGCATGAGCGGCAATCCACTCTGAGGGGATAAAGCCATAAATAAATGAACCAATGAAAACACCCAGTAAAAGATATGGTAGTACGTCCTTAAACTGCTGTAAGGCGTCTCTCATTGCTAACTTTATTGGGGCGGAGGTGGCATTTGTTGTGAAATTTACACTCCCCACAGTCTCGCCACTACAGCAGCTAACAGCTGGTTGTTCAGATGATATTGATGAGCAACACGCTGATACGTTTTGCGCGTTCTTTACCGTTTTTAAGTTAATTATGGGTTTTGCTGATGAAGTACAGCAGCTCGTTTTTGCAGGCGATTGTGTCGAATTAGTGCTGCAACAACTTGAGCCTGCCGATGCTTTTGCTGACACATCAGAATCAGTACAGCCAGTGACACAACCACCTGATGTTGCGTGTTTATGATCAACAATATGACGTTCAAATCCCAAAGAATCCAATACGATACTGGCAAGGACTGAGACTCCGGCAGCGATAATCGCGTACAACAACGTTACTTTCCAACCGAAGGTCACCCACATCAAACCCACAATAATGGGATTAAGTAGTGGTGAGACAAACAAAAAAGTGAGTGTCGGGCCGAACCCTGCTTTTGCCGACAACAACCCGCGTAACATCGGGATGGTTGAGCAACTACAGAAAGGGGTAACAGCCCCCAATAGCGAAGCCAACAGGTAGCCTTTTCCTTTTTTCGCCCCCATCATCTGCTGGATTTTATGGTCCGGGATCTTTTGTCTAATCAGACTCACACCGGCACTGATGACAATAAACAGCACTGATAGCTCGACGGCCAGGAACAGAAACATCCCTGCGGCATCTTGCAGCATAGACAACCAACTATTCATGATAAACCTCCTTGATAAAATCTACATTTCCAGAATAATCGAATTATGTTTCTGGTCAAGATATTTCTGGTAATATCGAAATATCAATTCGTCAGAGGGATGTAACATGCAACTGGAAGAAGTCGCCAAGGCATTGAAAGAGTTAGGTCATCCGACCCGTTTATTCATATTTAAGCATCTTGTCAAAGCCGGAGAACAAGGTCTGCCCGTAGGTGATTTACAAAAACAGCTTGGCATTCCTGCATCAACGTTAAGCCACCATATCTCAGCACTGGTATCGGTAGGACTCGTCAAACAGAATCGGGAAAGTCGCACGCTTATGTGCGTCTCGCAATACGAAATACTGGAAGCGATCATTGAATTCTTGCGTGAAGAGTGTTGCGTAAACAGCAAAAACTGATGAAACAAGACTCCGCTGGAGTAAATAGCTAAGTAGTTAAGCGCTCATACCGTCATGATTGACGAGTGCTGCATCGGCTCACATGAATCTAATCATGCTAATTTCATGAATCTATATGGAAAATGAAAAATGAATACATTAACTAATATAGCTCCAGATTTATTCGATGCTGCGGTCACAGAGGAAAAACTGGGGGGCCCGGTCGTATCCCACCCCCCTCGTATACTCATGCTGTATGGCTCTGTTCGTGAACGTTCTTACAGTCGGCTGGCGACCGAAGAAGCAGCTCGTTTGTTAACTGCTATGGGTGCAGAAGTTCGCATCTTCAATCCATCAGGCCTTCCCCTTCCTGATGATGCTCCGGAGTCACATCCAAAAGTCATGGAGTTACGTGAACTGGTTCGCTGGTCTGAAGGGATGGTGTGGTGCTCTCCGGAACGACATGGAGCGATGACCGGTATTATGAAGGCTCAAATTGACTGGATGATCTTACCCACGTAATGTGGACACAACCCTAAGCGAGATTCTGGTTTTCAAATTGTTCCG
>NZ_NRDO01000050.1 GCF_010231475.1 Citrobacter sp. NCU1
GTTTAAACAGCCAAACGGAAATCACTGAAAGTCAGAATGCGGAAGCGACACCACGGTCCGGCTGAAAATCGATGAGACGTTGACGGCTGACCGGGTCCGCCCGCAGGGACGCGGGCGGAGGGGACGGCCTGCAGGGATGCAGGCTCGACCCCGACCCGAAAGGCAGGCGGCATAAGGCGAATGTATCGCGAAGCGACGATTTTCTTTGCCGGGAGCCTGGGTTGCAAGGGAGGCGGCGGCGAGCCTCCCTTGCACGTTCACAGGGAGTGTGGCTTCAGAGAAGCAGTGAACATAAAGTGAACGGAACCCTTCACCAGAGTGACAAGTGCTCCCTGATTCCTTAGTTAACCCGCATTACCCCCGCACTGTGACTGTCCTTATGTCTACACTTATCTCAGGAACCCAAAAGGAGCTGTGATGAGTGAGAAAATCCCTGTCGGCATCAGCGCCTGTTTATTAGGCGATGCGGTTCGTTTTGATGGCGGGCATAAACGACTGGCATTTGCCGTTGAAACGTTGTCCCCCTGGGTACGTTTTGAAGCGGTTTGCCCGGAAATGGCGATCGGTCTGCCTGTCCCCAGACCCGCTCTGCGTCTGGTGAAAGACAAAGAAGATGCTCTCGCGCTACGTTTTAGCGATCAACGGGAAGGGAATCTGACCGATGCCATGACCACGTTCAGCCATGCGCGTATTGCCGGGCTCGAACATTTGTGCGGATACATTGTTTGCGCCAAATCGCCCAGTTGCGGGATGGAGCGCGTCCGTGTCTACGATGCCGACGGTAAAAACAACCGTAAAGCCGGGCGCGGGATCTACACCTCGATTTTAATGGAAACCTTTCCGTGGCTGCCGGTGGAAGAGGACGGGCGACTGCACGATCCGCAACTTCGTGAAAACTTTGTTGAACGCATTTATGCGCTGCATGAACTGAATGAAATCCGCCAACAGGGACTAACCCGCGCGGCGCTGTTGGGCTATCACAGCCGCTACAAACTGCTGCTGCTGGCGCATTCACAGCCGGAGTATCGGGAACTGGGACGGTTTGTGGCGGCCATCCACGACTGGCCGGATCTGGACGTTTATTTCACCGAGTATCGCCTGCGGCTGATGACGCTGCTCTCGCACCCCGCCACCCGGCGTAATCACACCAATGTTCTGATGCATGTTCAGGGATATTTCCGTAAGCAATTGAATGCCCGGCAACGTCAGGAACTGACTGCGCTTATCGAGGGGTATCGCCTTGCGACGCAACCGCTGCTTGCGCCGATCACGTTACTCAAACACTATATGGCGGAGTATCCGGATGCCTACCTTTGTGGGCAACGTTACTTTGATCCCTGGCCTGAGGCCCTGCGTTTGCGCTACGGAAGCTAAACGTATTACTGATTCAGGAGTGTTATGACCACCCATCTGGTCTGGTTTCGTCGCGATTTACGTCTGCATGATAATCTTGCTTTAGCCGCTGCCTGCCGGAATCGTTCGGCGCAGGTGCTGGCGTTGTTCATTTCCACCCCGGCGCAGTGGGCGGCGCATGACATGTCCCCACGTCAGGCGGCGTTGGTGAATGCCCAGCTCAACGCGTTACAGACCGCGCTGGCGGAGAAAGGCATCCCATTGCTGTTTCGTGAAGTGGCTGATTTCGCAGCCAGCGTTGATGTGGTTGCTGAGGTCTGTCAGCAACACGACGTCAGCCATCTGTTTTACAACTATCAATACGAAGTGAACGAACGCCAGCGTGATGCCGCGGTAGAGCGCGCGCTAAGTCAGGTTGTCTGTGAAGGATTTGACGACAGTGTGATATTGCCGCCCGGCGCGGTGATGACCGGCAATCACGAAATGTACAAAGTGTTCACCCCCTTTAAAAACGCCTGGCTAAAGCGACTCAAAGAGGAGATGCCCGCGTGCGTTGCGGCGCCTGGGAACCGTGATTGTGGGGCGATTTCGCGCGACGTCACGCCGTTGACCTTGACTATGTCACAACAGGATTTTGACCCGACGTTATTCCCTGTCGAAGAAAAGGCGGCCATCGCGCAGTTGCGTCAGTTTTGCCAGCAAACGGTGGAACGCTATGAACAGTGGCGCGACTTTCCCGCCCTTGACGGAACCAGCCGGTTATCCGCGAGCCTGGCGACCGGTGGACTTTCGCCGCGTCAGTGTCTGCATCGCTTACTGGCGGAGCAGCCACAGGCTGTTGACGGCGGTGCGGGAAGCGTCTGGCTGAATGAACTGATCTGGCGTGAGTTTTACCGGCATTTGATCACCTTTTATCCAGGGTTGTGTCAACACCGTCCATTCATTCACTGGACCGATCGCGTGCAGTGGAAGCGTAACGCCGCGCATTTTCAGGCATGGCAAGAAGGGAAAACGGGCTATCCCATCGTGGATGCCGCGATGCGCCAGCTCAATGCAACAGGATGGATGCACAATCGGTTACGGATGATCACCGCCAGCTTTTTAGTGAAAGATCTTCTGATCGACTGGCGGGAAGGCGAGCGGTATTTCATGTCGCAACTTATTGATGGCGATCTCGCCGCCAACAACGGTGGCTGGCAGTGGGCCGCCTCGACCGGCACCGATGCCGCGCCGTACTTTCGTATTTTTAACCCCACAACCCAGGGCGAAAAGTTTGACCATGATGGCGACTTTATTCGCCGGTGGGTGCCGGAATTGCGCAAGGTGCCCGCAAAGGCCATCCACGCCCCCTGGCCGTGGGCGTTGAAAAACGCGGTGACGCTGGATTACCCACACCCGATTGTCGATCACAAACAGGCGCGATTAGACACCCTGGCGGCGTATGACGCGGCGCGAAAATCTCACTGACGACAGCAATAAATGGCGTTTTCTTAACATCAAGACTGAGCTGATTATTTTTGCAAGTTGTTGTCTGGCTGCATAAATCCACATGAAGCGGGGCGAGTGAGGATAAGCAAATTCCGTCTTAAAATGGCGATAATGTTTCTCATTAAGTCAAAAAAATGGCTATCGACGAACGGGTGGGAGAACGCTATTTTAACGTAATGACTACATATGAAGGGAACAATGATGAAAAACACTGAACTGGAACATCTGATCAACGAAAAGCTAAACAGTGCGGCCATCAGTGATTACGCGCCGAATGGATTGCAGGTAGAAGGAAAAACGACGGTACAAAAAATCGTGACCGGTGTGACCGCAAGCCAGGCGTTGCTTGACGAAGCCGTCCGCCTGCAGGCTGATGCGGTTATCGTTCATCATGGTTACTTCTGGAAAGGGGAATCACCGGTGATTCGTGGCATGAAGCGCAACCGCCTGAAAACACTGCTGACCCATGATATCAATCTCTACGGCTGGCACCTGCCGCTGGATGCCCATCCTGAATTGGGCAATAACGCACAACTCGCGGCGTTACTCGGGATCACCGTGATGGGTGAGATTGAACCGTTGGTGCCGTGGGGTGAACTGACGATGCCGGTTCCGGGACTGGAACTGGCATCATGGATTGAAGCGCGCCTCGGACGTAAACCGTTATGGTGTGGGGATACCGGGCCGGAAACTGTTCAGCGTGTGGCGTGGTGCACCGGTGGCGGTCAAAGCTTTATCGACAGTGCCGCCCGTTTTGGCGTCGATGCGTTTATTACTGGTGAAGTGTCTGAACAGACGATTCATTCCGCGCGTGAGCAGGGACTGCATTTTTATGCCGCCGGACATCACGCGACCGAGCGTGGCGGTATTCGTGCATTAAGCGAATGGCTGAATGAAAACACCAGCCTGGACGTCACCTTTATTGATATTCCCAATCCGGCATAAACAACACTAAGAGGGACGAAAGTGCAACGAGCGCGTTGTTATCTATTGGGAGAAACGGCGGTGGTACTCGAACTTGAGCCGCCGGTCACTCTGGCCACGCAAAAACGTATCTGGCGACTGACACAGCGTCTGGTCGACTTGCCTAATGTGGCGGAAGCCATTCCCGGAATGAACAATATCACGGTTATCCTGCATGAGCCGCAAACGCTGGCGCTGGATGCCATCGAGCGCCTGCAACGCTGGTGGGAAGAGAGTGAAGCGCTGGAGCCGGACTCACGTTTTATTGAGATTCCAGTGACGTACGGTGGCGCGGGAGGTCCGGATCTGGCCGAGGTGGCCCGACACAGCGGCCTGAGTGAAAAACAGGTGGTTGAACTGCATTCTTCCGTCGGGTACGTGGTCTGGTTTTTAGGTTTTCAGCCTGGTTTTCCCTATCTTGGAAACTTACCGGAACAATTACATACCCCGCGACGCGCCGAGCCGCGCCTGCTTGTTCCTGCGGGTTCCGTTGGCATCGGTGGCGCGCAAACGGGGATTTACCCCTTGTCGACGCCGGGCGGCTGGCAGTTGATTGGTCATACCTCGCTAAAACTGTTCGACCCTATGCGGGATGAACCCATTCTGCTGCGTCCGGGAGACAGTGTGCGATTTGTTCCGCAAAAGGAGGGCGTATGCTGAATATTATTCGTGCGGGTCTGTACACCTCCGTGCAGGATGGCGGACGGCATGGATTTCGTCAGTCCGGGGTCAGCCATTGTGGCGCGCTGGATAAGCCCGCGTTGCAAATCGCCAATCTGCTGGTGGGCAATGATGCCAATGCCGCAGCGCTGGAAGTGACACTGGGCCAACTGGTGGTGGAGTTTATGGCGGACGGCTGGTTCGCTCTGACTGGCGCAAGCTGCGAAGCGCGACTGGACGACAAACCCGTCTGGACCGGCTGGCGGCTGCCGATGAAGGCCGGACAGCGTCTGACGCTAAAACGAC
Source organism: Citrobacter sp. NCU1 (assembly GCF_010231475.1). Taxonomy (GTDB): domain Bacteria; phylum Pseudomonadota; class Gammaproteobacteria; order Enterobacterales; family Enterobacteriaceae; genus Citrobacter_D. The sequence continues at coordinate 4,771 of NZ_NRDO01000050.1, forward strand.
CAGAACACGGGATGCGCAGCTATTTGGCCATCGCGGGTGGGATTGACGTTCCGCCGGTGATGGGCTCATGCAGTACCGATCTGAAAGTGGGGATCGGCGGTCTGGGAGGTCGGCTGTTAAAAGACGGAGATCGCCTGGCAACAGGAAAACCTGCGCGGCAATTCAGCGGCCCACAGGGGGTTAAACAACTGCTGTGGGGGAACTGGATCCGTGCTCTTCCGGGCCCAGAATATCATGAATTTGATGCCGCCTCGCAGGAAGCGTTCTGGCGCTCGCCCTGGCAACTCAGTCCGCAAAGCAACCGGATGGGCTATCGTTTGCAGGGGCAGCCGTTAACGCGCACCACGGATCGTGAGCTGGTGTCCCACGGTTTGCTGCCTGGCGTCGTGCAGGTGCCGCACAATGGTCAGCCGATAGTCCTGATGAATGATGCTCAGACGACGGGCGGCTATCCACGGATCGCCTGCATTATCGAAGCCGATATGTACCATCTGGCGCAAATTCCCCTCGGGCAACCGATTCACTTCGTTCAGTGTTCGCTGGAGGAGGCGTTAAAAGCGCGTCGGGATCAGCAACGTTACCTGGAACAGCTCACATGGCGACTCAATGATGAAAATTGACCTTAACGCAGACTTAGGTGAAGGCTGCGCCAGCGACAGCGAACTGCTCACGCTGGTCTCCTCTGCCAATATTGCCTGCGGATTTCACGCCGGTGATGCGACAACCATGCTGCTCAGCGTACGTGAAGCACTAAAAAATGGCGTAGCGATTGGCGCACACCCCAGTTTTCCGGATCGGGAAAACTTTGGTCGCACCGCCATGACGCTACCGCCGGAAACGGTGTATGCGCAAACGCTGTATCAAATTGGCGCGCTGGCGGCCATAACCAGGGCGGAAGGCGGCGTGATGCGCCACGTTAAACCGCACGGCATGTTGTATAACCAGGCGGCCAAAGACGCGCAACTGGCGGATGCCATCGCCAGGGCGGTGCATGCCTGCGATCCGACGTTGATTCTGGTGGGACTGGCTGGCAGTGAATTGATCCGCGCAGGCGCGCACTATGGGCTGACGACGCGTCAGGAGGTCTTTGCCGACAGGGGGTATCTGGCGGATGGCAGCCTGGTGCCGCGCACCCAGCCTGGCGCGCTTATCGAAGACGAAGAACAGTCGCTGGCGCAAACCCTGGAGATGGTGCAGGCCGGGCGAGTCAAAAGCATTACCGGTGAGTGGGCGAAGGTAGTGGCGCAAACCGTGTGCCTCCACGGCGATGGCGAGCACGCACTCGCTTTTGCCCGCCGCTTGCGCGCCGCGTTCAACGCCTGTGATATTCAGGTTAGCGCATAACACATTAATATTTATAAAAAATAACAAAAAACACGCAACATAACTGACAGGAATGGACTATGGAAGATGCAGTCGCACTCTGGCCACTGATGGGGATCGCCGTCATTGTGGTTGGCTTTCTCTTACGCTTTAACCCGGTATTGGTGGTCATCGTTGCCGGGATCGTCACCGGACTGGCGGCGCATATGCCGATCGCCACGATCCTTGAAAAACTGGGGGAAGGTTTTCTCAACACCCGCAACCTGCCGTTTATCCTGCTGATCCCGTTGGCCGTTATTGGTCTGCTGGAGCGCCACGGGTTGAAGGAACGCGCCCAGATGTGGATCGCTAAAATCCACAGCGCCACGGCGGGACGCCTGCTGATTGTTTATCTGTTTGTGCGTGAAGCCACCGCTGCGCTGGGGCTGACCAGCCTCGGTGGCCATCCGCAAATGGTGCGCCCGCTGCTGGCACCGATGGCGGAAGGGGCAGCAGAAAAAAATTACGGCGAAATCCCCGGCGCGGTGCGTTATCGCCTGCGGGCGATGTCGGCGGCGACGGACAATGTGGGGCTGTTCTTTGGCGAGGACATTTTCGTCGCCTTTGGCGCCATTATTTTCATGCACAATTTTATGCTGGAGTCGGGGGGGATCCAGACGGAGCCGTTGCACATTGCCCTGTGGGGGATTCCGACGGCGATATGCGCCTTCCTGATCCACGCAACAAGGCTATGGCGTCTGGACAACTATCTGCAGCGAGAAATGGCGAAAGTGAACACCGTCGCCGCCAGCAAAGGAGAAGCGCTATGAATTTTCAGCAAAGCTATCTCTACTGGCTGGCCGGTGTGGTGTTGCTGCTGGTCGCGGTGATGTCCTGGCGGGATAAAGCCAACCCGCGTCGTTTAACGACCGGGTTGTTCTGGGGCGTTTATGGGCTGCTGTTTTTAGTGGGTAACTGGACCTATTCGCTGGTTGGCGACAAACGTACGGTGCATATCGCTGTTGGCGTGGCGGTGGTACTGATGGCGCTGATTGCCGGTTTCGGCGGCGTGAAACTGGGCCGCTATCACCAGCGTACCCGTGAGCAGCGTGAGGAGAGCGCCTCCCGACTGGGCAACCGTCTGTTTTATCCGGCGCTGGCGATCCCGGTGGTGACGGTGATTGGCGTACTGATGTTCAACCACATCCCCGGATTACAGGATGCGCTGTTTGGCCCCGGCAATCATTCCACGCTGGTCACGCTGTTTTCGATGACGGCAGGAACATTAATCGGTCTGGGGATGGCGATAAAAATGACTCGCGAGAATGTCCATCAGCCGATTCAGGAGGCGCGCCGTCTGCTGGATTCTATTGGCTGGGCCTTCATCTTGCCGCAAATTCTCGCCACGCTGGGATTACTGTTTACGGCGGCGGGCGTCGGCGGTGGGATTTCATATCTGACCCAGCAATACCTTGCCGTTGACAGTCGCTTTGTGGCCGTCGTGGTTTACACCCTCGGTATGGCGCTGCTGACGATGGTGATGGGCAATGCGTTTGCTGCTTTCCCGATTGTGACAGCGGGCATTGGCATTCCTATTCTGGTGTTACAGCACGGTGGAAATCCGGCGGTGATGGCGGCCATCGGCATGTTCTCGGGTTATTGCGGAACGCTGATGACACCGATGGCGGCCAACTTTAACATCGTTCCGGCCGCGTTGCTGGAGCTGCCGGATAAAAACGCGGTCATCAAAGCGCAGGTGCCGACCGGCGCGCTGCTGCTGTTAGTCAACGTGTTCCTGATGTATTTCCTGATGTTCCTGTAAGGAGGGGCGCAATCCATGAAAACCGTCTTAATCACCGGATTTGAACCCTTTGGCGGTGAGCAGATTAACCCTTCCTGGGACGTGGTCTCCCGACTCGACAATGCGATCATCGCAGGATGCCGGGTGGTGGCGCGTCAACTACCGTGCGTATTTGGCGAATCGCTCACAGTACTTAATGCCGCCATTGATGCGTTGTCTCCTTCACTGGTATTGGCCGTTGGTCAGGCGGGGGGACGCGCGGATATCACCGTCGAGCGGGTGGCGATCAACGTTGATGATGCCCGTATCCCGGATAACCGTGGCAAGCAACCGGTTGATGAGCCGATAGTGATGGAGGGGCCGGCGGCCTGGTTTAGTACGCTGCCGATCAAAGCGATGGTGGCGGCGATGCGCGAAGCGGGGGTTCCGGCCTCGGTGTCGCAAACGGCAGGGACGTTTGTCTGCAACCACGTGATGTATGGCCTGCTGCATAAATTGCGCTCCAGGCCGGAGGTTAAAGGGGGATTTATTCATATCCCTTATTTGCCAGAACAGGCGACGGCGCACCCCGGCGCGCCGAGTATGGCGACGGCAACGGTGCGACAGGCGCTGGAAATCGCCATTACCACGGCGTTACAGGTAGAAAATGATATCGCCGTTACGGGCGGCGCAACCCATTAAGTAAGGACAGAATCATGCCAGAAGGCCCGGAGATCCGCCGCGCGGCGGATAACCTGGAAGCGGCGATCAAAGGCAAACCGCTGACGGACGTCTGGTTTGCCTTTGACAGGTTAAAACCGTATCAATCACCGCTGATTGGGCAAACCGTCACCCAGATGGAGACGCGGGGAAAAGCATTGCTGACTCACTTCTCCTCAGGACTCACGCTCTACAGCCACAATCAGCTTTACGGCGTGTGGCGGGTTGTCGATACCGGTACGCTTCCTCAGACCTCGCGGGTGTTGCGCGTCAGGCTGCAAACGGCCGATAAAACCATCCTGCTTTATAGCGCGTCCGATATTGAAATACTGACCCCTGAACAGCTCACCACGCATCCGTTTTTGCAACGGGTCGGGCCGGATGTTCTGGATCCACGTTTAACGCCACAGGCCGTTGAAGCCCGACTGCTTTCACCGCGCTTTCGCAATCGCCAGTTTTCCGGACTTCTGCTGGATCAGGCGTTTCTCGCCGGACTGGGGAACTATCTGCGGGTGGAGATCCTTTGGCAGGTGGGATTGCGCGGGCAGCGCAAAGCGAAGGATCTCAGCGACCCGCAGCGAGTGGCGTTGTCGCATGCGTTGCTCGATATTCCGCGTCTCTCCTATGCGACGCGCGGGCAGGCGGAGGAGAACATACACCACGGCGCGCTGTTTCGCTTTAAGGTGTTTCATCGCGATGGCGAAGCCTGTGAGCGCTGCGGGGGCATTATTGAAAAAACGATGTTGTCATCACGACCCTTTTACGGGTGCCCGTATTGTCAACGGTAGCGCCACGGGTTACCTTTGCGAACCGTTTCAGGCATTGAGCAGGAGAGAAAATGGATTTTCGGCGTTTTTATGGTGTTGCATTACTTTTCATCGCGACCGGTATCCCCGCTGTTTATGCCGGGGACAGCGAGTCGGTTGTACAGACCGACAGTGCTTTGCCCATTCACTCCCCGGTTGATGAATTGACGCAAAGGCTTAATGGCACTCAGTGGCACTATGAATCGGTAACCCGGGAATCACTGGTGGGGGAGTCTGGCCGCCCTGATTCGTTTTACCAGCAGACATTTGCCGACAAACCGATCACCTTCAAAGGTCATGAGATGCTGTTCGGTACGGCGTGTCGCTTATCCTGGCAGCCCTATTTTCAGACGCCCATAAAGTATTATCACAGCAACAGTACTGTCGAACTCTATACATCACTGTTTGCCAGTGCAGGCCTGAATATGCCAGAGAAACTCACCATTCTGGAGACAACCTCGCCGGTGGGAGAGTGCCCAATTGCTGGCGTTGAGTTAATCGATTTTGGCAGCAAACTGGCCTTTTTATATGAAGATAAAGTGGTTACTTACACGCGCGGTGGGAATAAACAGGCCACAAAACCGGAGACTCGCAAATGTGAATCGGGGCCGCAGGATATGGAATATGTCTATGAACACGGGGCAATGACGCGCTGTTTTTACCCCAATATGTCGATGAACGAAGCCTACGAGGCTCACCGCAAAGAACGGTCAGATAGCGAAAATCTGCTGCCAACGTTGACGCCGGGTAAAGACCTTGCCGTTGAAAAACTGGGTGATACCGAACGTGTGGAATATCAATGGCGAGGGGAAAACGTTTTGCATATTACGCAATATTTTCCGGGTGGGACGACGGAGTTTTTACTTGAGTCAGCAACGGCGGGAACCACGGTAACGGAGACCGGATTCCCGGATTAACCAGTCTCTTTATGACTGGGGCTGTTTCGGCGCATGAGCTGAAATAAACCGGGCCACGGCCGGGCCGGTCAGCAGAATACTAAACAGCCTCAGGGTTTGCATCGCCATGATCAGCGCCATGTTGGCGTTGCTGCCAGCGGCGATCACCGCGACCGTATCCAGCCCACCCGGGCTGGTGGCGAGCCAGGCCGTCATAAAATCAATCTGCATATAGCGGGCGAGTCCCCAGGCCATGACCGCACAAATCGCCATCAGAGCAAAAATAGAGAGCAGAATCTGCGGCAGCGGGCGCAATGCCATAAAGAAGACTTGCTTGTCGAAACCCAGCCCAATACGCCAGCCGATCGCCATGTAAGCCATCGCCAGCAGCCATTCCGGTAATTCAATTTCAACGATTCCACCTGAATGCAGTACCGCGCCCACCAACATCGGCAGCAGCATTGTTCCGGAAGGAATGCGTAGTACGCACCCGGCAACGCCTGCGACAGCGGCAAGCAGCAGGGTGGTCAACAGGTTCAGGCTGAGCGGCGGGAACCAGACCAGCGCCTGATTGAGGGATTGTGCGTTAGCGCCGAGCATCAGGCGAGCCACCAGTATTGCAGCGCCTGCGACAAACAGTACCCGCAGATACTGCATAAACGCCACCAGTCGAATATCTGCGCCGTAGTCCTGTGCCATCGCGACCATCGCCGCCGCCCCGCCGGGGGACGAGCCCCATGCGCCAGTGTTACCCGGCAACGCGCTATAACGTACCAACAGCCAGCCGACTACCGCACTGGAAAGCAGCGTGACCAGCAGGATGACCAGCACAACCGGCCAGTTCATCGCCAGAGTCGTCAGTATGGAGCCGGTCATGTTTTGCGCAATCATGCAGCCAAGAATCGCCTGCGCGGCGAGAAAAGCAGAACGGGGAAGGCGGAGAGTGACACCTTTCAGGCTGAATGCAATGCCTGCGATCATCGGGCCGAGGAGAAGAGCCGCCGGGAGATGCCAAAAAAGAAAAACCAACGAGAGCAGGAGAGAGAACAGAAATAACGAACTCCACTGCAAAACGGGCATTTCATTCTCCCTGGTATTTTTGTGAGGTGTATCGATACAGCATAGAGAAAGCGGGCGGAGAAAAAAATATCAGCCATCAATAAAATACGAGGAAAGGGGAGAGAAGGTATAAAAAAACGCGCCCGCAGGCGCGTTTTGCTGAGCGTGAAAATTAACGCTTGATCGCGGATTTAAAATCACGCTGTTCGTAGCCGGTGTACAGCTGACGAGGACGCGCGATTTTCATGCCGTCGGTGTGCATTTCGTTCCAGTGCGCAATCCAGCCCACAGTACGCGCCATCGCGAAGATAACGGTGAACATGGAAGACGGAATGCCCATCGCTTTCAGAATGATGCCGGAGTAGAAGTCTACGTTCGGGTAGAGTTTCTTCTCGATAAAGTACGGGTCGTTCAGCGCAATGTGCTCCAGCTCCATTGCCACTTCCAGCAGGTCATCTTTGGTGCCCAGCTCTTTCAGTACTTCGTGGCAGGTTTCGCGCATCACGGTCGCACGCGGATCGTAGTTTTTGTAAACACGGTGACCGAAGCCCATCAGGCGGAAAGAGTCGTTCTTGTCTTTCGCGCGACGCACGAATTCAGGAATGTGCTCAACGGAGCTGATTTCTTCCAGCATCTTCAGCGCAGCTTCGTTCGCGCCGCCGTGTGCCGGTCCCCACAGAGAGGCGATGCCCGCAGCGATACAGGCGAACGGGTTCGCGCCAGAAGAGCCTGCGGTACGCACGGTGGAGGTGGACGCGTTCTGTTCGTGGTCAGCGTGCAGGATCAGAATACGGTCCATGGCGCGTTCCAGCACCGGATTAACGACATACTCTTCGCACGGCGTGGAGAACATCATACGCAGGAAGTTACCGGCATAGGAGAGGTCGTTGCGCGGATACACAAACGGCTGACCGATTGAATATTTGTAGCACATTGCCGCCATCGTCGGCATTTTAGACAGCAGACGGAATGCAGCAATTTCACGGTGGCGCGGGTTATTCACGTCCAGAGAGTCGTGATAAAACGCCGCCAGCGCACCGGTGATCCCACACATGACCGCCATCGGATGAGAATCGCGACGGAAGGCGTGGAACAGGCGAGTAATTTGCTCGTGGATCATCGTATGGCGGGTAACAGTGGTTCTGAACTCGTCGTACTCTTCCTGCGTCGGCTTCTCGCCGTACAGCAGGATATAACACACTTCCAGATAGTTGGACTCGGTCGCCAACTGATCGATCGGGAAGCCGCGATGCAGCAAAATACCTTCATCGCCGTCGATGAACGTAATTTTGGATTCGCAGGATGCGGTAGAGGTAAAACCTGGATCAAAAGTGAACATACCTTTTGAGCCAAGGCTACGAATATCAATAACGTCTTGACCTAGCGTGCCCTTCAGCACATCCAGTTCAATAGCAGCATCACCATTTAGGGTGAGCTTTGCTTTTGTATCAGCCATTTACGGTCTCCTTAGCGCCTTATTGCTTAAGACTGCCGGAACTCACATTTGCCTTCGTACATCAATGAACCGTTACCAGTTTGTTATTTGGCTCGCCGCTCTGGAAAGAGGGGGGAAGACCTGGGTACAGAGCTATGGGCGCTTGCGGGTAAAACGGTTAATTCATGGCGAATAAGCAGCAAATCAAGAGCTTAGCAATCCGAATTATTAAACCTGTTTATCACTAATAACTGTCCTGAAGGAATCGGTCAATACCCATACACTGTTACATAACTTAATGTCAGGTGAAAGAGTGACCCCATAACTTTTACGCATTATATGCTTTTTCTGGTGTCGTTTGTAACAACTTTGTTTAATGATTGTCAAATCAGATGATTAAAAATTAAATAAATGTTGGTATCGTGACCTATGTCACTGTTCGGGATAAAACCCGACAAACTATATGTAGGTTAATTGTAATGATTTTGTGAACGTCCTATACTGCCGCCAGGTCTCCGGAATACCCTGCAATCCCGAGCCACCCAGCGTTGTAACGTGTCGATTTAGCATCTGGAAGCAGTGTTTTACATGACGCACAGTTATAGAAAAGGACGCTGTCTGACCCGCACGCAGACCGGAGTAAGGAAATCCCGCCGTCTTTCAGGCTACAGGATCCACTCTGTACCCGAAGTCAAAAGGGAATAATAAGAACAGCATGTGGGCGTTATTCATGATAAGAAATGTGAAAAAACAAAGACCTGTCAATTTGGATCTGCAAACGATCCGCTTCCCAATCACGGCGATAGCGTCCATTCTCCATCGCGTTTCCGGAGTGATCACCTTTGTGGCGGTCGGGATCCTGTTGTGGTTATTGGGTACCAGCCTCTCTTCCCCTGAAGGATTCCAGCAGGCGTCCGCCATCATGGGGAGCTTCTTTGTTAAATTGATTATGTGGGGCATTCTCACCGCGCTGGCGTACCACGTCGTGGTCGGTGTTCGTCACATGATGATGGATTTTGGCTATCTGGAAGAAACATTCGAAGCGGGTAAACGCTCCGCCAAAATCTCTTTTGTTATCACTGTCGTGCTTTCACTTCTCGCAGGAGTCCTCGTATGGTAAGCAACGCCTCCGCATTGGGACGCAACGGCGTACATGACTTCATTCTGGTCCGTGCTACCGCTATCGTTCTGACGTTATACATCATCTACATGGTGGGCTTTTTCGCAACAAGCGGCGAGCTGACCTGGGAAGCCTGGACGGGTTTCTTCTCATCGGCATTCACCAAAGTCTTCACCCTGCTGGCCCTGTTTTCCATCTTAATTCATGCCTGGATTGGCATGTGGCAGGTGTTGACCGACTACGTTAAACCGCTGGCTGTGCGTCTTGTGCTGCAACTGGCCATTGTTGTTGCGCTGGTGGTTTACGTCATTTATGGATTTGTTGTGGTGTGGGGTGTGTAATGAAACTGCCAGTAAGAGAATTTGATGCTGTCGTGATTGGCGCAGGCGGCGCAGGTATGCGTGCAGCGCTACAAATTTCCCAAAGCGGCCAGACCTGTGCGCTGCTGTCTAAAGTCTTCCCAACCCGTTCCCATACCGTATCTGCGCAGGGTGGCATCACCGTTGCGCTCGGTAATACCCATGAAGATAACTGGGAATGGCACATGTACGACACCGTAAAAGGGTCGGACTATATTGGTGATCAGGACGCCATTGAATATATGTGTAAGACCGGCCCGGAAGCGATTCTGGAGCTGGACCATATGGGGCTTCCGTTCTCTCGCCTCGATAATGGCACGATTTATCAACGTCCGTTTGGCGGCCAGTCGAAAAACTTCGGTGGCGAGCAGGCGGCACGTACCGCAGCAGCGGCTGACCGTACCGGTCATGCACTGTTGCACACGCTGTATCAGCAGAACCTGAAAAACCACACCACCATTTTCTCTGAGTGGTATGCGCTGGATCTGGTGAAAAACGCCGATGGCGCAGTGGTGGGTTGTACCGCGCTGTGTATTGAAACCGGTGAAGTGGTTTATTTCAAAGCTAACGCCACCGTGCTGGCGACTGGCGGCGCAGGCCGTATCTATCAGTCCACCACCAACGCGCATATCAACACCGGTGACGGCGTCGGTATGGCCCTGCGTGCCGGTGTCCCGGTGCAGGATATGGAAATGTGGCAGTTCCACCCGACCGGTATCGCCGGTGCGGGCGTTCTGGTGACAGAAGGCTGCCGTGGTGAAGGCGGTTATCTGTTGAACAAACACGGCGAGCGCTTTATGGAGCGTTATGCCCCGAATGCGAAAGACCTGGCGGGTCGTGACGTGGTGGCGCGTTCCATCATGATCGAAATCCGTGAAGGCCGTGGTTGCGATGGTCCGTGGGGCCCGCATGCGAAATTGAAACTCGACCATCTGGGTAAAGAGGTTCTCGAATCCCGCCTGCCGGGTATTCTTGAACTGTCCCGTACCTTCGCGCACGTTGACCCGGTGAAAGAGCCGATTCCGGTCATCCCGACCTGCCACTACATGATGGGCGGTATTCCGACCAAAGTGACCGGTCAGGCGCTGACTGTGAACGAGCAGGGCGAAGACGTGGTCATTCCTGGACTGTTTGCGGTGGGCGAAATTGCCTGCGTATCGGTTCACGGCGCCAACCGTCTGGGCGGCAACTCGCTGCTCGACCTGGTGGTGTTTGGCCGTGCGGTTGGTCTGCATCTGCAAGAATCCATTGCCGAGCAGGGTGCGCTGCTGGATGCGACCGAAGAGGAAATCGACGCCTCTCTGGCACGTCTGAATCGCTGGAACGGCAACCGTGACGGCGAAGATCCGGTGGTTATCCGTAAAGCCTTGCAGGAATGTATGCAGCATAACTTCTCGGTTTTCCGTGAAGGTGATGCGATGGCGAAAGGGCTTGAGCAGTTGAAAGCGATCCGTGAGCGTCTGAAAAATGCGCGCCTGGATGACACCTCCAGCGAGTTCAATACCCAGCGTGTCGAATGTCTGGAACTGGATAACCTGATGGAAACTGCTTACGCGACCGCAGTATCCGCCAACTTCCGTACTGAAAGCCGTGGCGCGCATAGCCGCTTCGACTTCCCGGAACGTGATGATGAAAACTGGCTGTGCCATTCCCTGTATCTGCCAGAGACGGAATCCATGACGCGACGTCAGGTCAATATGGAACCGAAACTGCGCCCGGCATTCCCGCCGAAGATTCGTACTTACTAATGCGGAGACAGGACAATGAAACTCGAGTTTTCGATTTATCGCTATAACCCGGATGTTGATGACGCTCCGCGTATGCAGGATTACACCCTGGAAGGCGAAGAAGGGCGTGACATGATGCTGCTGGATGCCTTAATCCAGTTGAAAGAAAAAGACCCAAGTCTGTCGTTCCGTCGCTCCTGCCGTGAAGGGGTGTGTGGCTCCGATGGTCTGAACATGAACGGTAAAAATGGTCTGGCCTGTATCACACCGATCTCGGCATTGAACCAGCCGGGTAAGAAAATTGTGATCCGTCCCTTGCCTGGCTTACCGGTTGTTCGCGATTTGGTGGTAGACATGGGGCAATTCTATGCACAATATGAGAAGATTAAGCCTTACCTATTGAATAATGGGCAAAATCCACCCGCTCGCGAGCATTTACAAATGCCTGAGCAACGTGAAAAACTGGATGGGTTGTACGAGTGTATTTTGTGTGCATGCTGCTCAACATCCTGCCCGTCATTCTGGTGGAATCCAGACAAGTTTATCGGCCCGGCTGGCCTGTTGGCCGCGTATCGCTTCCTGATTGACAGCCGCGATACTGAAACCGATAGCCGTCTGGAAGGGTTGAGTGATGCTTTCAGTGTATTCCGCTGCCACAGCATCATGAACTGCGTCAGTGTCTGTCCGAAAGGGCTTAACCCGACGCGCGCTATTGGTCACATTAAATCGATGTTGCTGCAGCGCAGTGCGTAAGTCGTAAATGCCGGATGGCGACTGATGTCTTATCCGGTCTACAGGGCACCTCCCGTAGGCCGGATAAGCGAAGCGCCATCAGGCAAGTAAGTGCAGGAAACCTCTAAAAACTGCCACATTGATAGCAATAATCGAGATGTTCAGCGCGAGACAAGGCGCGAACGGAACGAATCCCCGGGAGCATAGTTCACTATGTAACCGGAGTGAGAGACGGTTGCAACGCCGTCGCAGCCTGAACGGCGACGATTATTAGACAGTTTTTAAAGGTTCCTTAGCGGACGCAGATCACACGACAGTCCGCAACAAGTGAACCCCGGCACGCACACCGGGTGTGCGTGGTTAGTATCCACGGCGAAATAAGCATACAGAATGCTTAAGGGATCACGATGCAGAACGGCGCAATGAAAGCCTGGTTGGACTCTTCTTACCTCTCTGGCGCAAACCAGAGCTGGATAGAACAGCTCTATGAAGACTTCTTAACCGATCCTGACTCAGTAGACGCTAACTGGCGTTCTATGTTCCAGCAGTTACCTGGCACCGGAGTCAAACCGGATCAATTCCATTCAACAACGCGTGATTATTTCCGTCGTCTGGCGAAGGATGCCTCACGTTACTCTTCTACGATTTCCGACCCTGACACCAATGCGAAGCAGGTTAAAGTCCTGCAGCTTATCAACGCTTATCGCTTCCGCGGTCACCAGCATGCAAACCTCGACCCGCTGGGACTGTGGAAACAAGAAAACGTGGCAGATCTGGATCCTTCTTTCCACGATCTGACTGAGGCCGATTTCCAGGAAAGCTTTAACGTAGGTTCTTTTGCTGGCGGCAAAGAGACAATGAAGCTGGGCGAGCTGATTTCAGCGCTCAAGCAGACTTATTGCGGCCCGATTGGCGCCGAATATATGCACATCACCAGTACCGAAGAGAAACGCTGGCTACAACAGCGTATCGAATCGGGTCGTGCGGCATTTAGCAGCGAAGAAAAGAAACGCTTCCTGAGCGAACTGACCGCAGCGGAAGGTCTTGAGCGTTATTTGGGCGCGAAATTCCCAGGCGCAAAACGTTTCTCGCTGGAAGGCGGCGATGCGTTAATCCCGATGCTCAAAGAGATGATCCGTCATGCGGGTAACAGCGGCACACGTGAAGTGGTGCTGGGCATGGCGCACCGTGGTCGTCTGAACGTGCTGGTTAACGTGCTGGGTAAAAAACCGCAGGATCTGTTCGACGAATTTGCGGGCAAACATAAAGAACATCTCGGCACTGGTGACGTGAAGTACCACATGGGCTTCTCGTCGGATATCGAAACCGAAGGCGGTCTGGTTCACCTGGCGCTGGCGTTTAACCCGTCGCACCTGGAAATCGTCAGCCCGGTGGTTATCGGTTCCGTGCGTGCGCGTCTGGACAGACTGGACGAGCCGAGCAGCAATAAAGTCCTGCCAATCACCATTCACGGTGACGCGGCAGTCACCGGGCAGGGCGTGGTTCAGGAAACCCTGAACATGTCGAAAGCGCGGGGTTACGAAGTGGGCGGTACCGTTCGCATCGTTATCAACAACCAGGTGGGCTTTACCACGTCTAACCCGCTGGATGCGCGTTCCACCCCGTACTGCACCGACATCGGTAAAATGGTTCAGGCGCCGATCTTCCACGTTAACGCGGATGATCCGGAAGCGGTCGCGTTTGTGACCCGTCTGGCGCTGGACTTCCGTAACACCTTTAAACGCGATGTCTTCATTGACCTGTTCTGCTACCGTCGTCACGGCCATAACGAAGCCGATGAGCCGAGTGCAACACAGCCGTTGATGTATCAGAAAATCAAAAAACATCCGACGCCGCGCAAAATCTACGCCGATAAACTCGAGCAGGATAAAGTCGCCTCCCTGGAAGACTCCACGGAAATGGTCAATCTGTACCGCGACGCGCTGGATGCTGGCGAATGTGTGGTGAAAGAGTGGCGTCCGATGAATTTGCACTCCTTTACCTGGTCGCCATACCTCAACCATGAATGGGATGAAAATTACCCGAACAAGGTTGAAATGAAGCGCCTGCAGGAACTGGCCAAACGTATCAGCACCGTGCCGGAAGCCGTTGAGATGCAGTCTCGCGTAGCCAAAATTTACGGTGACCGTCAGGCGATGGCGTCAGGCGAGAAACTGTTCGACTGGGGCGGCGCGGAAACGCTGGCGTACGCGACGCTGGTCGATGAAGGTATTCCGGTGCGTCTGTCTGGTGAAGATGCGGGCCGTGGTACGTTCTTCCACCGTCATGCGGTGATCCATAACCAGTCCAATGGTTCCACGTATACCCCATTGCAGCACGTTCATAACGGCCAGGGCACCTTCCGTGTCTGGGACTCCGTACTTTCTGAAGAAGCAGTACTGGCATTCGAATACGGTTATGCCACGGCGGAACCCCGCACGCTGACTATCTGGGAAGCGCAATTCGGCGACTTCGCCAACGGCGCGCAGGTGGTTATCGACCAGTTCATCTCCTCCGGTGAGCAGAAGTGGGGACGTATGTGTGGTCTGGTCATGTTACTGCCGCACGGTTACGAAGGTCAGGGGCCGGAGCACTCCTCTGCGCGTCTGGAACGTTATCTGCAACTCTGCGCTGAGCAGAACATGCAGGTTTGCGTCCCGTCGACCCCGGCTCAGGTGTACCACATGTTGCGTCGTCAGGCGCTGCGCGGTATGCGCCGTCCGCTGGTGGTGATGTCGCCGAAGTCGCTGCTGCGTCACCCGCTGGCGGTCTCTTCACTTGATGAACTGGCAAATGGCACCTTCCTGCCAGCGATTGGTGAGATTGATGAACTCGATCCGCAAGCCGTGAAGCGTGTGGTGATGTGTTCTGGTAAGGTTTACTACGACCTGCTGGAACAGCGCCGTAAGAACAATCAAAGCGATGTGGCCATTGTGCGCATCGAACAGCTCTATCCGTTCCCGCACAAAGCGGTTCAGGAAGCGCTGAAACCGTACGCTCACGTACATGATTTTGTCTGGTGCCAGGAAGAACCGCTCAACCAGGGCGCTTGGTATTGCAGCCAGCATCATTTCCGTGAAGTGATTCCATTTGGGTCTGCTCTGCGTTATGCAGGTCGCCCGGCCTCCGCCTCTCCGGCGGTAGGGTATATGTCCGTTCACCAGAAGCAACAACAAGATCTGGTCAATGACGCGCTGAACGTCGATTAATTAAAGGATACAAAATGAGTAGCGTAGATATTCTTGTTCCCGACCTGCCTGAGTCTGTAGCAGACGCGACCGTAGCAACCTGGCATAAAAAACCAGGCGACGCGGTTGTTCGCGACGAAGTGCTGGTAGAAATCGAAACTGACAAAGTGGTACTGGAAGTACCGGCATCGGCGGACGGCATACTGGATGCAGTGCTGGAAGATGAAGGCACCACCGTGACTTCTCGCCAGATTCTGGGTCGCCTGCGTGAAGGCAACAGTACAGGTAAAGAAACCAGCGCCAAGTCTGATGAGCAAGCGTCCACCCCGGCGCAGCGTCAGCAAGCTTCTCTGTCCGAGCAAAGCAATGATGCCCTGAGCCCGGCGATCCGTCGCCTGCTGGGTGAGCATAACCTCGAAGCCAGCGCCATTAATGGTACCGGCGTCGGCGGTCGTATTACTCGTGAAGATGTTGAAAAGCATCTGGCGAAAGCGCCTGCGAAAGCCGAGTCTAAAGCACCGGTAGCGGCTCCTGCCGCACAACCGGCTCTCGGTGCGCGCAGTGAAAAACGTGTTCCGATGACCCGTCTGCGTAAGCGTGTGGCCGAGCGTCTGCTGGAAGCGAAAAACTCGACCGCCATGCTGACAACCTTCAACGAAGTCAACATGAAGCCGATTATGGATCTGCGTAAGCAGTACGGTGACGCGTTTGAAAAACGTCACGGTATCCGTCTGGGCTTTATGTCTTTCTACGTGAAAGCGGTGGTTGAAGCGCTGAAACGTTATCCGGAAGTCAACGCGTCTATTGATGGCGATGACGTGGTGTACCACAACTACTTTGATGTCAGCATGGCGGTTTCTACACCGCGCGGTCTGGTGACTCCAGTGCTGCGTGATGTCGATGCCCTCGGTATGGCTGACATCGAGAAGAAAATCAAAGAACTGGCAGTGAAAGGTCGCGACGGCAAACTCACCGTTGAAGATCTGACCGGTGGTAACTTCACCATCACCAACGGTGGTGTGTTCGGTTCCCTGATGTCTACGCCGATCATCAACCCGCCGCAGAGCGCAATCCTCGGCATGCACGCGATCAAAGACAGACCGATGGCTGTCGATGGTAAGGTTGAGATCCTACCGATGATGTACCTTGCGCTGTC
Organism: Citrobacter sp. NCU1; assembly: GCF_010231475.1. Lineage (GTDB taxonomy): Bacteria > Pseudomonadota > Gammaproteobacteria > Enterobacterales > Enterobacteriaceae > Citrobacter_D. Next base: position 21,051 of record NZ_NRDO01000050.1, read on the forward strand.
TTACGACCACCGTCTGATCGATGGTCGCGAGTCAGTAGGCTTCCTGGTGGCCATTAAAGAGCTGCTGGAAGATCCGACACGTCTGCTGCTGGACGTGTAGTAAACAAGAGTATCACCTGCCCCGTAGGCCAGATAAGCGTAGCGCCATCCGGCAAAGATACCGCTCTGGTCTACGGGTTTAAAGATAACGATTACTGAAGGATGGACAGAACACATGAACTTACATGAATATCAGGCAAAACAACTTTTTGCCCGCTATGGCTTACCGGCGCCGGTGGGTTATGCCTGTACTACTCCGCGTGAAGCAGAAGAAGCCGCCTCTAAAATCGGTGCGGGTCCGTGGGTAGTCAAATGTCAGGTTCACGCTGGCGGCCGCGGTAAAGCGGGCGGTGTGAAAGTGGTCAAGAGCAAAGAAGAGATTCGCGCTTTTGCTGAGCACTGGCTGGGTAAACGTCTGGTGACCTACCAAACGGATGCGCACGGTCAGCCGGTTAACCAGATTCTGGTTGAAGCTGCCACTGATATTGATAAAGAACTCTATCTGGGCGCAGTCGTTGACCGTAGCTCCCGTCGTGTGGTCTTCATGGCGTCGACTGAAGGCGGCGTGGAAATCGAGAAAGTCGCGGAAGAAACCCCGCACCTGATTCACAAAGTCGCACTGGACCCGCTGGCAGGCCCAATGCCGTATCAGGGGCGTGAACTGGCGTTCAAACTGGGTCTGGAAGGTAAACAGGTTCAGCAGTTCACCAAAATCTTCATGGGTCTGGCAACCATCTTCCTGGAGCGCGATCTGGCGCTGATCGAAATCAACCCATTGGTTATCACGAAGCAGGGTGACCTGATCTGCCTCGATGGCAAACTGGGCGCTGACGGTAACGCACTGTTCCGCCAGGCTGACCTGCGCGAAATGCGCGATCAGTCTCAGGAAGATCCGCGTGAAGCGCAGGCGGCACAGTGGGAACTGAACTACGTCGCGCTGGATGGCAACATCGGTTGCATGGTTAACGGTGCAGGCCTGGCAATGGGCACTATGGACATCGTTAAACTGCACGGCGGCGAACCGGCTAACTTCCTGGATGTTGGCGGCGGCGCAACCAAAGAGCGCGTGACCGAAGCGTTCAAAATCATCCTTTCCGACGACAACGTGAAAGCCGTTCTGGTTAACATCTTCGGCGGTATCGTGCGCTGCGACCTGATCGCTGACGGCATCATCGGTGCCGTGGCGGAAGTGGGTGTCAACGTTCCGGTGGTGGTTCGTCTGGAAGGTAACAACGCCGAACTCGGCGCGAAGAAACTGGCTGACAGCGGCCTGAATATTATTGCAGCGAAAAGTCTGACGGATGCAGCTCAGCAGGTTGTTGCCGCAGTGGAGGGGAAATAATGTCCGTTTTAATTGATAAAAATACCAAGGTTATCTGTCAGGGCTTTACCGGTAGCCAGGGGACTTTCCACTCTGAGCAGGCAATGGCTTACGGTACGCAAATGGTTGGCGGTGTTACTCCAGGTAAAGGCGGTACTGAACATTTGGGTCTGCCGGTCTTTAATACTGTGCGTGAAGCCGTAGAAGCGACCGGTGCGACCGCGTCGGTTATTTACGTACCCGCGCCGTTCTGCAAAGACTCCATTCTGGAAGCGATCAACGCAGGCATTAAGCTCATCATCACCATCACTGAAGGCATCCCGACGCTCGATATGCTGACCGTGAAAGTCGCGCTTGATGAAGCCGGCGTGCGAATGATTGGCCCGAACTGCCCGGGCGTTATCACTCCGGGCGAATGCAAAATCGGCATCATGCCGGGTCACATCCACAAACCGGGTAAAGTGGGGATCGTTTCCCGTTCCGGTACGCTGACCTATGAAGCGGTTAAGCAGACCACTGACTACGGTTTCGGCCAGTCCACCTGTGTGGGCATCGGCGGCGACCCGATCCCAGGCTCTAACTTTATCGACATCCTGAAGCTGTTCCAGGAAGATCCACAGACTGAAGCGATCGTGATGATCGGTGAAATCGGCGGTAGCGCGGAAGAAGAAGCGGCTGCGTACATTAAAGAAAATGTGACCAAACCGGTTGTCGGCTACATTGCCGGTGTAACCGCGCCCAAAGGCAAACGTATGGGTCACGCAGGCGCGATCATCGCAGGTGGTAAAGGAACGGCGGACGAGAAGTTCGCGGCTCTGGAAGCTGCTGGCGTGAAAACCGTTCGCAGCCTGGCTGATATCGGTGAAGCACTGAAAAGCGTTATTAAGTAAAGTATTAAAAGAGTAAAACAACCCAAGCCATTCATTTCCCGTAGTGGATGGCGAAGGGTTGGTCAGTTTCGACATGGTTGGCCATCTGATGATGGCCTTTTTTGTTCTTTTCCCTTATTGAACTTCTTGCGTTTTGAACATAACCACCTGAGTAAAAGAGATATTTTTTTGCGGTTAGTATCATTTTTTCATTACGCCAAATTCTGCATATTACCCACTTACAGAGAATAACCGTTGGGGAAATGCATGACTGTGCATAATCAGGATGAATACTTAGATCGTTTTTACTCACTCGCTGATGTCTTCTCCAGTGCGACTGGGCTGGCTGCCGTGGTTGTTGATATACACGGCAATGCGCTTTCAAGTTGTCACCATTTTAATTCCTTTTGTTCGTTGATGCGCGCCCATGAGCAATACCGATCAGGCTGCCAGCAGTGCGAAAAATATTGCGCCTATGAAGGGCTTAAAGAATCCAGGCCAAAAATACTCAGCTGCCATGCGGGATTAAGCTTATTTTCGATGCCGCTCATTCGTGAAGGAAGCCTGCTCGGCTTTATCATTTGTGGGCAGGTACGGGCGAAATATCAGGAATATAAAACAATTGTCATTCAGGATGACAGAATGTGGGCGCAGAATGCTGAAATAAACGAGGCCTGGCGGCAGGTGGCTATTATTGATAATAATCACCTGGTTGCATCAGCGAATTTACTTAATTTCATTGTCAATAATATTACTTTAGCAGAAAGTCAATATTCATCGACTCTCGAATCGCACTGCAGCGAAACGCCTTTTTCTTACTCTGAGCTTTCTCGTCATGAAAGGAAACTGGCGGCGGCGTTGCGTTATATTGATGAAAATCTCTATGGTGAATTAACGTTAGAGTCAGTGGCTTCCCAGGTCTGCTTAAGTGCAAATTATTTTAGTCGCTTTTTTAAGAAGCAGCAGGGGGTTAATTTCAAAACCTGGGTTAATCAGAAGAAAATGCAGCGTGCCAGTGAACTGCTTCGCGACCCTGGCCATTCAATTGAGAGTATTGCCCGGAAACTTCAATACGCGCAAACCAGTTACTTTTGCCGTGTCTTCCGGGCCGTACATCAACGTTCACCGCAATCTTTTCGTTATGAGCAGCTTTCGCTATAGCGATTTTTCGGCAGTTTAACATGACTGGGAATGAACGATAATCGATCGCTCAGAGTGACAACATCGCCAATCACGATCAACGCAGGGGGAACAATATTGGCCTCCTGCGCTTTGTTAAGCAACGTGCCAAGCGTGCAGGTTAATCGACGCTGATTCTCCCGTGTTGCCGACATGACAATGGCGGCTGGCGTCTCCGGGGATTTGCCACCCATAAGTAATTCTTCACAAATAAATGGCAAATTGGCGATGCCCATGACGATGACCAACGTCCCGTTGAGTTTGGCCAATTGTCGCCAGTCTTGCTGTTGATTACCCTCACGGGTGTGACCGGTCACGACGTGAAAACCGGAAGCCATGTCACGATGTGTGACAGGAATACCTGCGCAGGCAAGGCCGCCAATCGCTGAGCTGATACCAGGAACGACATCAAAGGGAATGCCGGCATCGACCAGACATTCAACCTCTTCAGCGCCGCGACCAAAGACGTAAGGATCGCCGCCTTTCAGGCGAACAATGTTTTCATGTGTTTCAGCATACTGGACAAGCAGCGCATTGATTTCATGTTGGGGAACGCAATGGAAACCTGGATTTTTGCCGACATTAATCAACAGGCAGTCAGGCGAGACCCATTCCAGTATTTTGGGGTTAACCAGCCGATCGTAGATCACCACATCGGCGTGTTGAATGCACTGCATCGCTTTGAGGGTAAGCAACGATATATCACCAGGGCCTGCTCCTACGAGCCAAACTTTTCCGGAAGTTTTCACACTGTGTCCTTTATCACGTCAAACGTAGAAAATGGCGGAGACTACAATGGCAGAATGATAAAAAGTCGCCGTTTGCCTGTAAGTCATAGCGCTCAATTCTCCTGAAATAATGTGGAGATAATATTGATTGAACTCGCAAAGTTTTTTCTTCAATAAACAAGTTATCTTGAAAAATTATTAAGAACTTATTGGCACTAATTGCCTGGAATTAACCGTATTTAAATTGTGTTTATGGATAACTTTGAGTACTATTGGTGAATATTTATTCGCTATTTGTGTGAGTAAATCATGGAATGGATCAAGGACAACAATGATGGAAATAAAATATAACTCTCGGGATTATTCTGGAGCATTTACATTGTTTTAATAACATAAACTTTTTTTGCACGCTGCATATGGAAGACGTTATGAGAGGCAAAATACCGAAAACTGAGCTACTGGTGACTTTTGAGGTTGTGGCACGTCACGAAAGTTATACCCGGGCAGCAGAAGAGTTGGCATTAACCCAAAGCGCCGTGTTTCGACAAGTGAACGCGCTTGAGGATTTTCTCAGCACTTCGCTTTTCAATCATGCTAAAAAGCGTATTTTTTTAAATGCAGCGGGTAAACACTATTTGAGTATCGTGAAAGAAACGCTGAACAAACTGGAACGCGATACGACAACAATAATGACCTGGCAGCCGACCGTACAAGTTATCGAGTTAGCGGTAAATCCAACCTTTAGTACGCATTGGTTGATCCCCAATTTGCGTGAGTTCAATAAGCTTAATCCTGATATCATCGTAAATATTCACTCTTTGGCAAATATTGGTGATTTTCTCAACCGTGAATATGACGCGGCCATCATGCGGGAAGACTTTTGCTCGCCGTGGTCGGCGGTTGAGTATCTTTTTGAAGAGGAAATTTTGCCGGTGTGTAGCCGTCATTTGCTCACGGAACCCGGTCAAAAAGTGTCGGTGAACGACCTGCTCAATGAGTTTCCCTTATTACACCAAAGTACGCGCATTAAAGGCTGGCAGGAGTGGTTTGCACTGTCTGATATCAGCGACGCGCAGGTGAATAAAGGTCCGCGCTTTGATTTATTATCGATGCTGATTGCCGCGGTGCGCTCTAATCTTGGTGTTGCGCTACTTCCGCGATTTGCCATTCAGCGCGATCTCGATAATGGCGAAATGGTTATTCCTTGTGATGTGCCAATGCGGACGGGGAACCGTTTCATCATGACCTGGCGTGAAGAAAAGGCGGAATCCCGGCATTTGCAGACTTTCCGCAATTGGTTGTTAGAAAAATCAGTGGGTTCGAGGGGCGTTTGACGTCGTTGTAACACCATTGAAGGGCGGCGCACTGGCGCCGCCACTGCATTTACCAATCGATTCCGGCTTGCGCCTGAATACCGTTGTCGAAGGCATGTTTTACCGGACGAACTTCGCTGACCGTATCGGCAAGTTCCAGTAACTGGCTATGGCAGCCGCGCCCGGTGACAATGACGGTCTGATGAGCAGGACGATTCACAATCGCGGCGATCACCTCCTCTGTATCCAGATAACGATAAGCCAGCATATACGTCAACTCATCCAGCACGACCAGATCGTAATGCGCATCGGCCAGCATGCGTTTACTTTCCTGCCAGACACTCTGTGCTGCCTGAATATCAGACTCCCGGTTTTGCGTTTCCCAGGTGAATCCGGTACCCATAATATGGAATTCAACGCCGAGCGGTTGCAGGGTGTTGTATTCACCATTATCCCACTGGCCTTTAATATATTGCGCGATGCCAACCGTTTTTCCATGGCCGACAGCGCGTGTTGCTGTACCGAATGCCGCCGTCGATTTGCCTTTGCCGTTGCCGGTGAAGACAATCAGGACGCCTTTCTTTTCGGTTGCTGCGGCCACGCGGGTATCAACGTGTTCTTTCAGTTTCTGCTGCCGCTGACGGTGCCTTTCGGTGTTGGATCGCGCTTCCATTATTGCTCCTTAATGCCCTGCAGGGCAGGTTGTGCAGCGATGCTGCTGCTCAAACTGACTGAAGAAGTTATTGCCTTTGTCGTCGACCAGTACAAACGCAGGCAGATTTTCGACTTCCATCATCCAGACGGCTTCCATGCCCAGTTCGGGGTACTCGAGGCAACGTAAGCTCTTCACATATTGCTGCGCCAACAGGGCTGCTGCGCCGCCGATGCTGCCAAGGTTGAATCCGCCATGCTTATGACAGGCATCAGTGACCTGCTTGCTGCGGTTACCTTTGGACAACATAATCAAACTGCCGCCAGCGGCCTGGAACGCATCCACGTAGCCATCCATACGACCGCCGGTCGTCGGACCGAGTGAGCCGCAGGCTTTGTTCTCCGGTGTTTTAGCCGGGCCTGCGTAGTAGACGATATGGTGTTTCATGTACTCCGGCATGGGTTCGCCGTTATCCAGGCGTTCTTTAATTTTGGCATGGGCGATATCGCGGGCAACGACGATCGGGCCATTCAGAGTCACACGCGTACCAATCGGCAACGCAGAAAGGTCATGCAGGATCTCACGCAAAGGACGATTAAGATCAAGGCGAACGGTCTGAGCGCTATTTTCTACACGCTGAGAATCAGGAATGTATTTGCCCGGATTGTGCTCCAGTTTTTCCAGCCAGATGCCGTGTTTGTTAATTTTCGCTTTAATGTTGCGATCGGCCGAGCAGGAGAGCGCCATTGCGATAGGGCAGGAGCCGCCGTGACGTGGAAGACGAATGACGCGAATATCATGCGCGAAATATTTACCGCCAAACTGTGCGCCGATGCCAAACTCACGGCTGGCATTGAGCAACTTAGTTTCCAGCGCGGTGTCGCGGAATGCCTGACCCAGCTCGTTTCCGCTGGTGGGCAGGTTATCGTAGTATTTCGTCGAAGCCAGTTTCGCGACCTTCAGTGCCTGGTCGGCTGACAATCCACCCACCACAAACGCGATGTGGTACGGCGGGCAAGCCGCTGTTCCCAGCGACTTCATTTTTTCGATCAGGAAAGCGGTTAATTTCTCGGGTTGCAGGATTGATTTGGTTTCCTGATACAGCGCCGCTTTGTTAGCGGAACCGCCACCTTTGTTGACGAAAAGGAAACGGTATTCGCTGCCCTGTGTCGCACAGATATCGATTTGTGCTGGCAGGTTGGTCTGGGTATTGACCTCGGTGTACATGTCCAGCGGGGCATTTTGCGAGTAGCGCAAATTATTCTCTGTGAAAGTGGTATAGACCCCTTTGCTTAACGCTTCAGCGTCATTGCAGCCCGTCCAGACATTCTGCCCTTTGCACGCCACAACCGTTGCCGTGCCGGTGTCCTGGCAGTTGGGCAGCACGCCTTTGGCGGAAACCTCAGCATTACGTAGCAGCTGCAGGGCGACGTATTTATCATTACTGCTGGCCTGCGGGTCATGCAGAATACTGGCGATTTGTTTCAGATGTCCGGCGCGCAGGAAAAAAGAGGCTTCATAAAACGCCTGCTGAGCCAGCAATGTTAGCGCCTCTGGCGCAACTTTGATGACCTCTTCACCGTCTAACTCCGTTACTGAAACGTATTTATTACTCAGCAATTCGTATTCTGTATTATCTTTTTGTTGAAGAAACGGTTCCTGCCAGACAAATGGTTTAGACATTTTAACTTCTCACCTTGTGGTTATTTTGCCGGATGGCGGTGCATGCACCTTATCCGGCCTACGTGTTCACTATCCGTTGTAGGCCGGATAAGACGCCTGAGCGTCGCCATCCGGCATTTTCTTACTGTGCTAAAAAGAGGTTAGCTTTCGTCGCGTGTGCGACATCTTCGATCGTTTTCTGTGCGCGAACGCTGTTACCGGCTTGATCCAGTGGCGGAGAATAAACGGCGATGGCGTACTCACCCGGGACGACGGCGACCATACCGCCGCCGACACCGCTTTTCGCCGGAATACCCACGGTGTACAGCCACTTACCACTACCATCATAGAGACCGGCAATGGCCATTTCCGCCAGCACCTGCGGAACATACTTCTCGCTCAACAACTGTTTGCCGTTGAAGGGAGACTTGCCTTTGTTGGCGAGGACAGCGCCCATTTTGGCGAGTTGCTCTACATTGAGGTCGACCGAACACTGACGGGTATAAATCTCGACGGCTTCATCGGTGTTTCCATAGAAGCTGTTATACGATTCCATCAGTTTCGCCAGCGCCTGGTTATGCTGGTTGGTGTCCATTTCCGATTTGAATACCGGTTGGTTGACAACCAGCTTCGCATCCGCCCAGTCATTCATGTAATTGAGAATTTTGTTCCAGCGATCCGTTTTGTCTTTCGCTTCAATCAGACTGACGGTACTCATGGCGCCCGCGTTGACCAACGGGTTTTCCGGCGCGCCTTTTGTCAGTTCGACCGCCAGACCGGAGTTAAACGGTAAACCGGTAGCATTGGCGCCGAGTTTATCCAGCACGACCTGCGTTCCATGCTGCTCCATCGCCAGCGCCATCGTGAAGACTTTGCTCAGCGACTCCATTGGAAACGGTTTGCTGACATCGCCGACTTTGTAGATTTTTCCATCCACAGTGGCGATAGCGATACCGTAAAATTTCGGACTGTATGTCGCCAGAGCAGGGATGTAGTCGGCGACTTTACCATCGTTATTGTTTTTATATTTTTGATGCGCTTGCTCTATGATTTGGGCGTAATCCGGAGCGGGTTGAGCCCAAACGGCAGCACTGCAGAGTAAGCTTGCCGAAAACACACTGACGCTAAGAAGTTTTAGATTCATAAAGGATCCTGGTGAAGTTAGTGTTGGTGTTGTTGTTGGAAAAAAGGCCGACCGGAGTCGGCCCAATGCATCGGGTTATATAAAATCAGGAAAGAGCAGCTTCGGTAACCGGACGTTGTTCAGGGGCTTTACCACGGCAGCCTTCACCGAAGTGTTCGCCTTCCCAGCGGCTGACAATCGCAGCACCCATGGCGTTACTCATCACGTTGGTCGCGGAACGGCCCATGTCGAGGAACGGATCGACGCCCATCAACAGGATCAAGCCTGCTTCAGGAATGTTGAACTGGTTGAGGGTTGCGGCAATAACCACCATTGACGCACGCGGTACGCCAGCCATGCCTTTTGAGGTCAGCATCAGGATTAACAGCATGGTGATCTGCTCGCCCATGCTCAGTTCGATGTTACAAGCCTGTGCGATGAATACGGTCGCAAACGAGCAGTAGGCCATAGAGCCGACCAGGTTAAAGGAGTAACCGATAGGCAGAACGAAGCTGGCAATCTTGGAAGAGACGCCGAATTTTTCCAGTTTATCCAGTGTGCCAGGGAAGGCCGCTTCAGAACTGGAGGTGGTGAAGGCCAAGAGAGCGGGTTCAAGAATAGATTTGGTCAGACGACCGATGCACGGACCAATAAGCATCGTTGAGAGACCAATCAGAATCGCCCACAGCATACTCAACGTCAGGTAGAACTCGCCCATAAAGATACCGGCGCTGACCATCACGCCCAGACCGCGTTCAGCGATCAGCCCGGAGATGGCGGCAAACACGGTCAGTGGTGCAAACAGCATCACATAACCGGTCAGTTTCAGCATCACGTGTACCAGAGAGTCGAGCACTTTCACGATTGGCTCTGCTTTTTCTCCGATCGCCGCCAGGCTGCAACCGAGGAAGATCGAGAACACGACAATCTGCAGGATTTCGTTACGCGCCATCGCATCCACAATACTGGTAGGAACAGCGTGTGAGATAAAGACTTTCAGCGTGAACGGCTCAGACTTAACGGCGGCCACAGCACCGACGTCATGAGGAACAAAGTTAATGCCAGCACCAGGTTGGAAAATGTTAACAATGACCAGACCTAACGCAATTGAGACCAGGGACGCGAGAATAAAGAGAGAAAACGTTTTTGAAAATATACGTCCCAGAGTTTTCGCATCGCCCATTTTGGCAATACCTACCACAAGGGTAGAAATAACCAGAGGGGCAATAATCATTTTCACCATTCGTAAGAATATAGTAGTGAAAATAGAAATATCTTGTGAATACGATTTTGCTGTGTCAGCCGATGCCACATTATTTATGGCCACCCCGGCAATCATCCCGAGTATCAGGCCTAATATGATCATCTTTGTTAAACTAATTTTCTTCATGTTTACTCCATCGGAAAATGGCTGGTGATTAATGTGTAGGGTTAGCCAACACCTGAGCGCAGAAAAACACTCAGGTGCTCGCTTGTTATGACCAACCGCATGAATTATGCGAAGTACTGCGATACAGCAGAATCCAGTACTTCAATGGTTGTTGTTGTGTTATTTATTAAAAATCAAAATGGATACTGAGTAATGGCGCATGCTGCTGGGCACCATAAACATCATTGTCCCCCACATTGCCGGAGATAATATCGCGCGGCATGACGATTTTTACCGCGTTAGCTGGATCAAACCAGACAATGCGATGAATAAAGTCAGGCTCCACGTGATATAACTCAGCGATAAGCTGTGGTGTTAATTGCCCCGATTCTTTTACACGCTGATAATCTTCACGAGTTTTAAATAAAATATCTAAAACCAGTTCGTACGGTCCGGCGTTTTTGGAACGGATTACCTGCGCCAGTGAACAAATTGACTGTTTCATGCCTGGATTCCTTCTGGCGTCACCTGTTCGATGTGGAAATCAAAACGCAGTGCGTCGTTTGCCTCAATCAGATGGTAGATTGAGAACTCATACACCGGCCCACTTGGAATATCAGACGGTGAGAACGGGAAGGCGAGGTTGCCCGCCGTGGCAATTCGGTTTTCATAACCGTAATGCAGCAGGGTAGAGCGCACCAGCGAGCAAACGCTGTTGGCAATGTCCTGCGTTGGCGCAACCACGTCCAACAAGATCCCCAGTTCGTGTCCGGCTGACTGCATCGGTTCATGGAGACCCATGACGCCGTTTTTACCGTACAGATGGAACGTGATACGGATGCTGTCATCATTCAGAGAGAGGTTGCTCGCCACACTGGCTTTCACCTCTTCAAGAATGGTGTCAATGCCCGCGATCATGATTGGATCGCGTGTTCCGGCGATGGTCATGCAACGGAACCCGACCTGACGCGCACCTTCCAGTTTCAGTGCATAAGGTGTCTCTTCATGGCGTGAACCGCTGACGTAGACTTCGCCCTCGTTCACGGCCTTAAAGCTACAGCCTTTCAGGTTCAGCACGCCGCCGGGACCTGGCAAGAAGTACGGATCTGACTTCTCATACAGGGTGTGGGCAGCCGCCGAGGTTTCGGTAAATTTACGCTTCGGATTAAATGTCTTCAGCGTGAAACCGTTGTCATCGATGATCCCCATCGCGCAGTCTGAGCCGGAGCCAGGTGTTGCAGCAATGGCAGCACATTCAAGGATCTTCCCGCAGTGCAGAGCCAACCCTTCATCGAAACCTTGCATGATGGGCAGGGCAGCGAAGCAGGCCGGGTCGTATGCCCGTCCGCCAAGTACCACCTGCGCACCGGCTTCCAGCGCACGCTGGAAAGGCTCGACGCCCATCTGCGCGACGATGTAAGTGCTCGCGTCAATGGCTTCGTGGGTAAGTTCCGGCACGAAGTCGAGGGCGGTAATTTTCCCGTTGTCCAACGCTTGATGAACGACGTCTTTTTCAACATCCGCCGGGATTAACGCCATGGAGAAGGTCAGTTTCTCTTCCTGCGCAATCTCCAGGATTATCTGGCGACACCATTCCAGATGCGGTGCCGCACCGGATCCACCGGCTGTACCAATCACCACCGGAATATTGTTTTTCACGCCAGCGGTGATCATATACCGCAGATCGCGTTTAACGCCTGCCCGATCGGTAAACGGTTTACCGGCGCCCAGGTAGTGAGGGCCTGGGTCAGAGGATCCCGCGTCAACAGCAATAAGATCCGGTGACTCTTCCATGGCTTTGCGAAAACTCTCTTCCGGGAAGCCATAACCCAGAATAGCCGTCGGCGATAAGATCTTAAATGTGCGAGCCATTTCTTAATCCTTTGTCTGCAACAACGCGATGGTACGGTTCATTTCGTTGAACACGATATTGAGACCTTCATCGAAGCCCATACCCGGTTTGATCAGCATACGCATTGGGCGTGCGGCCAGTGCGACATGCACACAGGTGCGGGCGCTGATCTCGGTTTCATTGCAGGTACCGCCCTGATAGGCTTCCATTCCGTGCTTGTTGCAGTACAGCACTGCATCAACGATGTTGTGAATACCGCCCAGATCCGGGGTTTTGATCTGCACCATGTGGCAGCTGCCTGCATCGGTGAAGTCCACGATATCCTGGTAGGTGTTACACCATTCGTCGGCCACAATTTTCACGCCGGAACCCAGACGGGTCAGCTCTTTGGTGATTTCGGTCAACAGACGGATCTGATCCGGTTTGTTACCCGCATCGACCGGACCTTCAATGTACAGCGGCAGACCCTGTGCTTCTTGTTCCAGGCTGGCGATATACGCTGCGCAGCGAACCGGGTCCATATCGAAAATCAGACCAATCGTGCCGTACACATCGATATGCAACGTCGGGTGGTAGTGTGGGCTGGTGCGCAGGCTCAGGATGCGGTCAGACAGCCAGCGGACATACTCACGCAGTTTTTCGCCTTCAAGGCCCAGTTTCTCTTCGACGTTGTTGATCAGCGCATGGGGCAGAACATCAACACCTTTGAGGATCATTTTGTCGACAGCGATGTAACGGTCATCGCCACTCTGACCAAATAAAGGAATCGCTTCAGGAACGCATGGCAACTGCCATTCGTCGCAAACGACTTCTGTTTTCAGGCGACCGGATGCCAGCGCAGTGGCGTCCAGCAGTGCCTGAGACAGACCGTAACGTACTGCGGTATGCAGCAGCTGGCCGTCAATGCGCAACTGGTCGAAGAAGCGGGCGTTCGGCAGGAACGCGTCCACATCGCGGCCTTCCAGCAGCGGTTTAATGTGGTCATTCAGGAATGGAATGAAATTTTCCGCCAGGAAGAGGGGATCACGACCACCCGCGCCAGAGTACTGCACCGCAGCGCAGTCACCGACGGCAACCGTACCGTTTTCCAGAATCAGTTGTACAGAGACGCACTCACCGGCCTGACGAACGGAAGTAAAACCAGGCGTTACCGGATCGCCGGTGTAAATGAACCCATCATGACCCGCACCATTTTTGATCGCCTGCTGATCGTCAAAATAAAATGAGGAGTAGCCAGCGGTGAAAAGGGCCTGTTTAATTTTCATTATGGTCTTCCTATTAATTTACTGTGGGATACGGCGTTAATGTCATCGATAACCATCTGGAAGGAAGGTTTACGACCTTCGAAATTCGCACGCTCTGCAACGTAGTCGTGGTGCAGGGCGAGAATGTCTTTCGGCAGCGGAACCGCACCGGCTTCGAGGATACGAATGGCGCCTGAGTTATCGCGTACTGGCAGGATTTTGCCTGCGTTACAGGAGGCTGGTGCGAAAGGCACGTCCAGAACACCCGCTTCAAAGGCCAGCACTGTGCCGCGCGCAATGTCGCCGTTGCCCAGTTCGAAGACTTTTTTCAGTACTGCGCGGACTTCGCTCTTGATCAGGTCGACTTCTTGTTCCACGGCAGCGCACTGCGGGAATTTCTGGTCGCAGACCATATTGAGCATCTGGCGAGAGGCTTTAAGCCCTTGCGCATTTGCCGCAGCCGTCGGGATACCCCATGCTTCGTGCGGACTCTTGGTGATGACTTTAGTGGCGCCGGACATACCTGCGACCGCTGCACCCCAGGAGATGATGGCAAACGCTTTGGATTCATCTTCCGGGAAGCCGCCCATCCACTGGTGGAATACCGTACTCAGCTCGTAATCGTCGAAGCCATAATTCTGGAAGTATTCGTGAGACAGTTCGCGCAGGGACTGAATCGCGGCGATGTCTTGCGTCAGGCTACCCACCTGGCCATAACCGACGGTAATAGATTTAACGCCCTGTTCCAGTGCCAGCAGACCTTCGATAATGGCCACTGAGTGGGACATAAACGGCGGGATCAGGGTACCGGTCAGCGGGCCGAACGGTTCACGGTTGATACGGATACCGTGTTCTTCATACATCCCCATCATACGGTCGCAGTACTGCCAGTCGCGGATGGATTTTTCCAGCGTAACGCGCTTGGCGTAAGGGATGTTGTAGGAGATACCGCCGCCTTCATAGCTGGTGAATCCACTGGCCATGGAGATTTCACCCAGCAGACGTGCATCCGGCGTACCGTGACGAATCTGCAGAGGTTTTTCCAGCGTTTCGGTCAGACGACGGCAGGCGGCAACCCCGTGGTTAACAACCGGTAACCCGTTCAGTTTTGACGTACCCGCTTCAATGGATTTTTGAATCCCGATAGCCGCTTCTTCATAGCGGTTCAAACGGGTATACGCATCGATAGTGGTCGGCAGAAGGTCGCACTCTTGCTGCAATGTTTTGAGCAGTTCAATGTGCTCATCCATTAACGCAACGCCCGCGCGCGGCTGACTCAGGGTTTTGCCTTCCTGGTCGGCTTTTAACAGTGCGTGAGAAAAGCGTTTACTCTCTGGAATAGTCTGTTGGTATTTAACGCCATCTTCAAAATTTTCGACGTCCTTGCCGGTATGCCAGGTTTTGATAACCTCGGCGCGCTCGGTCATGAATTCATCATGGGTTAACTTTTTATTTCGGAGTTCCATTCTTTGTAGCCTTATGTTTTATAGGGTTAAACATTGAATGCTGGTGCGAGCAGCGGCGTGCGGGTACAACCTGGCAACGTTAGCCAGGAGAGGAAGCAGGCCATGAGAATCGCGGTAATATTCGAACTGGTTCGGTAACAGGATCCTTCTGCCCTCGTCATCCAGTTCCCGGTATTTAAGCCAGTTATGAATATCGAACTGGCTGGCGCGCGAGAGCCATCCGCCCGAACCGACGATTTTACGAACAGTGGTGAGATCGCGGCCCATTTGTAAGTCGACGTTTCCCACGCAGGTACAGACCTGTTTTTTGGTTCCGGCGTGTCGCTCGGCGGCGTAGCCTACACAAAGTCCTGCCAGCAGGGTGTCGAAGTACTTTTCTTCTGCGTTGTGCGGCAGGTAATCCGGGTGCGCTACCAGGTGACGCAAGTAACCGTAAAAGGCTTCCTGACGTGCCGGTTGTTGAGCAAATATGACATTCGCCAGTTCCTGGGTACTTTCACCCACGACGACGGCAGAGACGCGCATGCCCAGATCGCCTTCTACGGTACGCTTGACGAAAGGTTCTGGTACGCCATGCAGCACAGTGTCAGGGGAGAGCGTGTTAGCGCTGGCAGAGTAGACATCTGTCGTGGCGCCGCCCATGTCGAACAACATGAACTCTTTCCACGCGCTGTCGTAATCGCTTATCGCTTTCACCAGCTCAAAGACGGTCCAGGGCGTTGGCATCGGCTCTTCACCGGTCGCGTCCACAATGACGTCCAGTCCTTTGCCTTTCACGATGCGTGATAAAAACAGATCGCAAATGGCCTGACGGGCGGCATACGGATTTGGGTGATCGAGATCTGGCAGAATGTTATCTACTGTGGTCAGATCCTTGTGCGCCAAAATAGACTGTATTTCGTCCTGAATATCCCTGTTTCCAGCGTAAATAATGGCGCAGTTGACATTCGACTCAGCCAGCGCACGCGCATTTGTCAGGCCGTAGCTTTCTTCACCACCATCAGTGCCGCCAGTAAACAGCAGGATGTCCGGCGGCGACGTTTCCAACGCCTTAATGTCATGCCGGTTGAGTTTGTACGAGTAATACTGCGCGATTTTTGCCCCCGCAGAGTGTGCGGTGACTTTCGCAGATTCCAGCGTAATAGAAGGTACAAGCCCCATTGCGGCAACGGCGAGTCCACCTTTGGCCGATGAGGAATACTTCAACTGCACTTCACCACTTTTCAGTAACGGGCGAGCATCGGTAACATTTAGCACCTGATTCAGGCTGGCAAAAAAACCTTCTGCCAGATGATGCGTGGTGGTTGGCGTCAGGACATGGTTTACCAGGGTTAACGCGTCCCCTTCGTAATCGAAGAGGGCGGCCTTGGTCCACGTCGATCCGATATCGACAGAGACTGTTTGCATCAGATAGCCTCTTCGAGACAACGCTGTTCAACACCATTATGCTGGTGAATATCTTTGGTGATAAGTTGGCAGACATCTTCCAGATCATGGCTTGGTGCGAAGACACGGTTAAAGCCCATTTCTTTAAACTTCGCTTCTACGTCGGCAAATTCGTGCTTCCCGACGACCAGGTTACCGCCGACATAGAGCAGAATTTCACCGATGCCACGTTCGATGCAGCGCTCACGTAAACCGAGGCAGTCGATATCGCCGTGACCGTAAATAGATGACACCACAATTGCATCGGCACCGGTTTCGATTGCGGCATCGATATATTCATCCTGGCTCACCATCACCCCCAGATTGATTACGCGAAAATCATGGGCAGTAAAAACGCGATCCAAAACTTTATTGCCTACCGCATGGCAATCAGCACCAATGACGCCAATAACAAGTGTAGATTTTTTCATGAGTAATCCTCTGTAGGGCTGTTGGTAAAAAAGTAAGATTCGTTTTTAATATTTAGAACGTAGGTTGTCATAACCTGTTAATAGCCCAGGAGTGTCTGTTTAAGCTAAAAATGAAGCAATTGATCTATTTTCAAAATATCCTTCTGAAAACGATTTCTCAGAATTTAGTTATTAAATAAACCGTTTAAAATCAATCATTTGACTGTTGTGTTTGTGGCAATAATTTTATTTAATTACATAATCGCTTAATAAGTGAGATGTCATCTTTGTGATCGGAATCTTATTTGCTGAAAATGAGAATATTTTGTTGCTTATATAAGTGGAAGGATGAAATTGTGAACTGCGTAACGGAATATAATATAATAAGGCGTTAGGTGTTTTTATCATTGTTAATGAAAAGATAAAAATGATAAATATTTGTTTTGTTTAAATGCTGTTTGCAGTAATGCGATTTTATATTTGCGATCTATGTATCATTCCCCAGCATTAATAATCACATGAGATACTACTTGATGCTTTTTCTGCGTGTGATCAAAGTAAATTTTTCATTGTCTGTATTAAACGCATTACGGCAATCGCTAATTACCCTGCCATTTTTATCAATCCACGGGAGATTTTTTTCAGCATCGATGTCGTCGGACAGATCGCTTGTGGAAGACGTTTCCCTTCACCACCAGGGCTCTCTGCGTTGTTCATAAAAATGGGAGGCCAGGGAAGAACGTATCCTGCGTCTGTACCCTCCTTCTGAAAAGGGTTGTGACGCGACTGCGGCTCCCTTTGCCAGAGAGATAATCGGCCGTCTGGAAACACATATGGATGGACGGATTTGTTCCGTCCATTATGTTAATGCTAGACCTCCTGCCAGTTTGTGACATGGCAGTTTCTGATGAAATACCAGTA
>NZ_NRDO01000051.1 GCF_010231475.1 Citrobacter sp. NCU1
GTCACCTCTGGTTGAGAGTTTACTCACTTAATCGCGTGTCCACTATTCGCGGGTAGGATCATTGATAGTAATCATGCTGAAGAAG
Source organism: Citrobacter sp. NCU1 (assembly GCF_010231475.1). GTDB lineage: Bacteria > Pseudomonadota > Gammaproteobacteria > Enterobacterales > Enterobacteriaceae > Citrobacter_D. The sequence goes on from NZ_NRDO01000051.1 coordinate 86, forward strand.
GAGATCGATTCGTTCGAGATGCCGCATCAGCGAGCTATTCTCGCTATCAGCAAACCTATGGTGATTTATAACGTTTGAATTATGCATAATGTGCCTCTGCACGATCAAACCCGGGCTGCGGCCAGTCAATCGCCATTGAAACAGGCAGCCAGGGAAGCATCAGGCTGGTTAGTGGCCAGGGCCAGTCGCCAAGCAGAACATCAAACGGTTGCGGGTCAACCTGCAACAGCAGTCCATTCTCCTGAAATACCAGCGTTCCGCTACGTTGTAAAAACAGCGCACGAACATCAGCCACACTCAGAATACGCCAGCCCGGGAGTTGCAATGGCAATTGCGCCAGCCACGTCTCTAGTACAAATTCATACTGTTCAGTTACCTCTTCTCTTCCGCACTCCTCTTCCGGCAAGAGACCACACAACCATCGGGTAAGCGCCATTTGTCCCTCCTGCGCAAAGTCATCCTGCCAGATCAACCAGTCGAGGCAGTTTGCTGCTTGCTGCCGGGCATTGTCCTGGGTAAACCCCCCCTTTTCCCATAAACCTAAACGCTGAAATAAATCAGGCAATAAAGGCCATAACGCTACCAGACCTGCGTTGCAAACAGGCACCTGCTGTGGCTGGATCACCACCTGCGGTTGCGTCACTTTAGCTTTGAATTTCGATGCCAGTTTCTGATTTGACGCCGATTCGGTTTTCTGTACCGGCACATTTTTTTGCAGCAAGCCTGCAACCTCAGCATTTATGCAATTTTTCAATGCCCGCCGTACCGCTGGCTGCTGCCACAATAGCGATAACCACGGTAATAATGTCGGTGAGGGAGGAAAGGAAAACAACGCCTTCAGGATAGCTTCATCCTGTTCAGGGGTAATAACCATCAGCGCCTCTTCCCGTGGTGGTGGCAGCGGAATATGTGGATAGTGCTGAAAATAACGTAGCCCCTGCAACAGCAATCCCTGTAGGGTCACCGATGTATTCCAGCCCAGTAAGGTACACAGTTCAACTCCTCCTTCCCTGCTCAGTAACGTCAGCAATCGCCGCCGCTTCTTTGCGTCCAGACAAGCCCTGGCCAGTATTTTCTTCCCGCGCAGCGGTTCACTAAGGATTTTTTGATGTAACCACCCCGTCAGACGGTTATCTTCCGATCTCCGTTCAGGATGAAGCGGATAATCTTCACTGGACATCAGCAATTGTTGTTGAGACTCCTCTGGCCACCGTTTAGGATGAGGCTGATAATTTTCATCGTACATCAGCAATTGTTGTTGAAGCTGCTGCTGAAACCGCTGCCGAAATTGAAACTCAAAATCCTGTATTGGTATTTCGCCTAAATCCAGGATAAGGGAATTAATAAACACATCGGCTATAGACTGCTGTGCAAAGCGTTCAATAATATCAGCACAGTCAGTTTTCAATGAGGTATGAAATAGCTCGCTGCTTTTATCCATGACCGTTTCCCGGCAATGATTTGACATAACCATTGTCATAATGAAATGGGTGATATCATGATTCACTTTCATAAAAACCTTGATAAAATAAAGTAATTTATAATGATTTATATTTTCATGATAAACATAAGGACATAATAAGGAACAACAACGGGAGTATCATGAGTGTGATTACTTTGAGTTATGCCATGTGTATGCCCCCCTCCCCCTCCCGTACTCTGAAAGGTTAAAGGTGATGTCGAATTACCGCTTTGGCTAAAGATAGCAGGAATACCAACGTCACCAGATTCATTACAGGTCATACTATCTTTTCTCATGAGATTACCGTTATTATCATGTATCTCATGGGTATGAGCCGGAATCTCAGCGACTGTTAATGTATGATTATTAACAGATACATTTGCATTTGAACCTGCGGTTTTCACCGAAAACCCTTTAGAACCGCTGCTTCCACTGACCACTGTAGATGAATGTTCGCCAGCAGAGCTTCCTCCCAAAATAAATCTGTCTATTAAGTTCGGTGTTCCATTATTCCCATCACACAACACCCATCCCTGCGGAATCGTTGTTCCAGAAAACATCATAATCATCCCTTTCGGGAAAATAACTGACTGGTCAACCCCCACCCCGCTGGCATCCACGGTAATCCCCGCGTTGGCCTTTGGCAACACAGATAGCTTACCAATACTGGCGCTGTCCGTTGCCAGCACTAAACCAGCGCCAACGCTATTATCTGACTGGTCGGCACTTTGCCCTATGGCTCTACGTCCGCATTCCGCAATATCAATGAGTTCACTGAAATCGGTATCCAGTGGAATACTTCCGGCGGCGAATTTATTTTTTAAGTCGGCGGTGTCCCCCCCGACTGAGGTCATTGCTGTAACGGTATATTGTTTGCTCATTTTAGATTATTCCTGATTTATTTTATCTTATTACGGCGCACTCATTGTTCGATGTATAACGGCACATTAATATCGGAAATATTTATGCTTACGATGTGTAGCGCTGCGGTACGAAAAATAAACCATCATCCACGATCACATCGATATTCCACTCGTCACCACTTTCCCCGATTACAGCTTTACGCTGATCATCTGTCGCTATAATCATGCTACCAATACCCACCCGCACCATCGGTAATACCCCTATTCCCAGTTGCCACAATAGTTGATATGTTGCAGTACTGGGCGCGGTTTTCTTATTTTGCCAGACCGCATAATTGCGAGCGAAGCTAGTAAATGATTGCTGACCGCCGCTCTCTTCAAGCCAGTGGATAACCAGACTAACGTGAGCCGGCATTTCAGCCTGTAAACACTGTTTTATCCACGTTTCCGTCATTGTTCGGTCGCAATTATCTGGCAGCATCGCTTTGTTTAATACCAGACTCACCAAGAAAGAAAAACGGTCAAACACTTTAGTGTTGTGCCAAAGATAATTACCTGTATCTGACGGCGCGGGAAAATCTTTTGTTTCCCCCATAGCCTTGTCGACAGTCAACGACCCGGCAATACCATCAATACTCTTAACCTCCACCCGCATTGACCATGCCTGACCGGTAATAGTCTGAATAGCATCAATCGACAATATGTCGCCTTCCCTCACAAGAGCAGGGAAAGGCAATGCTGCCGGAATCGTCAATGTAACCGGAGCGCGTGGAGAGTTCTCAGTCCCGGCTGCATAGTTCAATGGGTACAGCACATCCTGTAACCAAACCTGACAGTTCTGCCAGAAGAGCTTTCCATTACTTTGAGCAGTTAAGATCTGTTGCAGATAAATTTGCATCTGGGGATTATCAGCGATAACCAATGTAAAGGCATGAGCAGCTACATCTACTGAATTAACAATCAGCGCCTGTACCATAAAATCACTGGTGTCATTGTTAATACCCAATCCTCCTCTCAGCACAAAATTAATCAGTTGACCGGCGTGCATTTCAGTCAGGTCAAGAGAAATCGGGGACGTCACTGTCAACAGAGTGCTGTCCGCCGAGACAACTACCGACGTGGGTAAAGTGAGTGCGTCATATAGAGGTGATGGTCGTTCCGGCAACAGCTCCCGGTGTTCAACCAGATAAAAAGGTAATTTGCTCATATCGACCTGTTGGTCAAACAAGCATTCCCCTAATCCCATCCGTGCGGCAACACGCTTCTGTAACGACGACACCTGATCGATACGAATATTATCGCGCTGATAGGTAAGCGTGGATATCTGTCCCAGATAATGCTGTTCAACGTTTAAATACTCTTCCGATGAAGTATCCAGCATTCGCGACGCCCGGCTGGTTCCAAAGTACCCAAGCAGGTAATTCAGCAACGTCAGTTCCTGTGCTTCATCATTTGCTTGTGCCGTAATCTGGTCGACCAGAGCCGATTTGTATGCACTGTGCACCTGATCACCCACACTGCCTGCTGCATAAGGCCACTGCCCTCCCCATACTGTGCGACCACTACGCAGGAAAGAGAGTAAATGAGGTAGCAATGCCAATTGCTGACAGCCGTTGGCCATCGCCTGTTCAAATGGCAGTAAAAACTGATAGAGCTGAGTCTGTGGTGAAGAGGCGGCTGGCAACTGCTGCAGGCCATAGCAGGCAGGAAGCTTATCGCTGACCGGGTGATACTGGGCGGTATTGCGCGGTTGCCCATAAGGCAACACGACTGCAGGATTCTTTTCTATTACTAACGGTGCAATATTTGCCGCAATGTCTTCTTTACTCGCGGTGACATAGGTTCCATCAGCGGTGACCAGTTGCACCGATTTTGCAATCTGATTAAGGGGATCAACACCCCACAATTGAGGGTAACTATTACTCGCACTCGTAGACCAGTCCCAGGTTTGAGTGGAATACTCTTGCAATGAAATGATGCTTTTCACCCCATCAATGGCCACCCACAGCTCGGCCAGCCCCACCAGGTCCACTGAAATTTTTGTCGAATAATCCTTGTCTGGAGGTAATTCAGGTAGCCAGCCATGGGCCAGATAAGGTCCCTGGTAAATATCGTCTGCCAACATGCCCTGCGTGATCAACTCAGCAGTGCTCACATGCTGCGCCTGAGGCGAAATATAATTCTCTGTAATGGTATAAATCTGAGCAAATATAGCCGAATAATCCTGAACGCCATCAGCAAGTTCAACAACAGCAACTGGATTTATCTCTTGTGCATTGACCCAGATTTGTTTTGAGATTTTCTCCCCCAAATTACGGTGGTCTGCCAGGAAAACATCGAGCACCGTTTGCGCATCACTCTCATGCGATTTCACCTCACGGGACGGTTCCAGATACAGCGCATAATTACCACGTAAAACAAACGGTACAGACTTTGAAGCATCGGCAAGAACAGGAACGACAAAACTGAATTGCTGATTGTCAGTGTTGTAGTAATAGCGGTAATCATACGCATTAGCCTCGGCAGTTTCGTCGCTGTTCAGCGGCAGCAATTGCACATTGCGAAACAGATAATAGCTTTCGCTACTGTCAGTGAGGTCCAGTAACGCCCGACGATAATCGTCCAGGGTGACTGGGCTGCACGTCAGCGCGGTTTGCGGCCCAAAATCCTGAGGAAATATGCCGTCACCGACGGTTTGTTGTTCCAGCGGCGGAGTTAACAAATCAACCAGCGGCAGCGTATTCCTGTAGGCCAGGTCAGACACGCTATAGCTGAAACCTTCCAGAAAAGTAATTCCGGGATCGTGCTCACCGATATCGCTCCATATCTGGCCACCATACCGTTTCACTTGTTGCTCTGCCTGCGCAAAAAGAGCATCAAAATGAATGTCCTTTTTAATCAACGGCAGCAATGTTGTTGGGTACTTCATACCACACCTCCAGCCTTATTAAATCCGCTCAGGATCAGCACTTCGTTACGCTCCCCCTGCACTGATACTTTTCCACCATCCAGCGTCAGACTGTTGAGCTGAACAACCCACGGCTGTTGCTGGATCCAGGCGATAATTCCGTAGTAATCCAGCGTATTACCCAAAGTTGCGCCACTATTGCGCTCAGTCACCCAAGGCATATAGTGCAGGGTTAGGCTTTCCTGTAATCGCCGGTAGCCATAATCCGCATTCACATTAAAGGTAATGTCATAAGCGATAATTACATCCCGATAGCTCGGATTAATTAACTGAAAATCAGCCCAGGCAGATGCGCGACTTTGCAAATATGCTGACATCTCATTGAGATGTGCCTGGCTGAATAATGGACGCAATGCATCCTGGTTGTCTTTATATGCATTTACTGGAATAACCAATAGTTGCTGAACGCGGGGGGCGGACAGTTCCGTTAAACTCTCCGTGGAAGGTAATGCCACATCAAAAACATTCCTATAGGCCGCTTTCAGTAATTCCGTCATATCCTGCCAGGCGAGTGCGCGATCGCGGTGAGACAATCGCGCCGCTGTTCTGAGTGCAAATTGCGCAGATGTCTCCTCAGCCAGCCCACCCTCAGAAGGCCAGGGTTGTGAAACGCTGTTAATTTCATTAACCGGCGTGACCATTCGGGTAACGGTGTTCGCTGGTAAAGGAAGAATGAAATGTGAACGACTTACGCTCTCCGGTGCCTCCAGCGTAGCCGTCATGGCGTTGGTTTCCAGCCCTTGCAGCCAGACATATCCATTTTCAGCGACCGCCTCTGAGCCCAGCGCACCATAAGGGCTATTGAGAGTTGCCCGCAGCCAGTAACGACCACCGGGCATCCGGGCTGCATGAGTTGCGATATCATAAGGCAGTGTGGCCGACCACACCCCACTCACCATCAGCCCTTGGGTATCATCAGCTACGGTTGATGCCATCGACGCCCAGTTATTTTCCTGGTTCAGATAGAACCAGTCCGGGTTTAACGCCTGTGGGCTTTGTATTTGCCAGTACAGTGACAAGGTTTCACCTGGCGTACCGTCGGTGAATCCAAGATAGAGGTACGACTTTGTCGTATCATCTATAGCGGCATCAGCGGCCTGATAGCCAAATGGTGTCAGTACGTACTGGTTGAATTCAGTGTCAGTCACACTGTAGCTAACTGTCAGGCCATTCATTTGTGGTGTATATGGCGAGTTTATTGTTTTGCTGCCCGCCAGTTTTTGATATTCCTGATGACCAAAATCGCGTCCCGCCAGTTCCAGTCGTAACCATTGTTCCCCGTCACACGGGTCATTGGGCGTAACGCTCCCTCCCGGAATTGATGGCGGTAATAGGATAGTCAGTGTGGCGGGTTCAGGAATAGCGGTACCAGCATCAAACATAGGTTGAGGCTGGGATTGACCGGTCCCACTCAAAGCAACCCTACCCGTACCCGACATCAGCAGTGGTTGTAGCGTAAAATCGCTGTTATCAGAAGGTACGCTGTCATAACCGGTATACCAGTCAGGAAAACTGACATTTGGCAAATCCACCCATTGTGGTGTCAGAGATAAACTGGCGGCAACACTGCGATTGCACCAGTCCGGCATCATTAGATTAAAGCCAGCCCCCACCACTGGTGACGTCCCCAGCGGATAACTGAGATTATCCAGCCGGTTAACGCCGTTATCGGTACTGTAGCAAATCCCTGTTGTCCCTGAGCAACTGACAGTCAGTGATGTCAGAGCCGGGAGCGTGCCACCGTCGGTTCTGCCAAGCTTAACTACCGGCGTATCCAGCGTGAGACCATCCAGTTCCAGCGGTGCACTGATAGCCGGGGCATCCTCAGTAAGGCGTAACACCAGCGTTGTGGTATCGGTGGCAGGATCCGGTAAGGTTAAATCCAGCCATTGCCCTCCGCTGCTGACCTGTGCCACCGAGATACTGGCGCTGTCAATTTTGCTGTCTGAAGTGAGCGTAATCGTACGCTCCCCCGCAGTCATCGCTAACAGGGATGACGCAACCAAACGCCCATTAACCACAGGTTGTTGAAGGGTATCAGGATCAAACAATTGATACCCCTCAGTTGGCCAGTCTGATTTTTGCTTATCAAACGCCACCATGGATAATTGTCGGTCTTTAACATTATCGATAAAGTCTGCCAGATCGGGTTGCACCCATCGTAAATCACTGAAGGTACTACCATTCACCAGAAGTGATTGATCCAGCGCATAATGTAGTGGTTTTCCTGCACTGTCTTGACCACCATCAAATAATGTCCCGGCAGGGATAAAACATTCTCTGGCGGTCGGTTTAAGCATCAGACTTAATGCCACCTGGTCTGCCTGAGCCGCTTTTTCACTACCTCCCAGTAAGTCACGGTAATAAAGCTCACGGTGAGCGGTGGGAAAGGCATTAAGTAGCGCACGCGGTGTTTTCAGTAATTGTAAAAATGCCAGCAGAAAAACCTGCTGCGGTAATAGCATACCGTCGGCACTATCCGGATTATCAAATAGCTGAGCCAACTCTTCAGGTGTCAGCGCTGAATGACCAGACATCGCTGACATAAATAACAGATCGGCCCAGGAGTGCCCTGTGGTATCAAACGGGATAATTGCTGCATAGTCGTGGATCTGCTGTAGCAAGATTTCATCACTACGATTGTCCAGAATAAAAGGAATCCTGGATGTAATATCGCCAATCGCGTACATTAGATCGTTCCGTTCAGCCATTCTCTTTTCTCCGTAAACTCAAGCATCGGCACCCCAATCACCAGACTGACGACGAGATCCACCATTTAATGAAAATACCTGCAAAAAACTTAATAACCGTTTTCCACTATCCTGCAGTAACAAATACCTGTTGTGGAATAAAATAGCCTCGTCCCATACTTGCCCCCATCGCATCTGGGGTAAAAGGCGCTTCACTCATTATCGCGGGGGCTGTCAGGGTAAAACGCGCGGTAAATTGTGTGCCTTGCAAAATTAGCGAAGTCTCTGCTGTAATACAGGGAGCCACCTGACTACCATCAAGCATTACGATACTGACCATGCCACTCCCCGGGCTGTAACCGGGAATGAAATACTGTGCAGCCCATTGCTGTTGACTTTCATCGCCTGCGACGCACCCTTTACGCCCCATAACGGTAATGGCTCCGCTTCCACGAATAAACGCAGGCTCTACCAGTACAACCTGACGTGCACCAAACATGGGGAAAAATTGTACTCCGTCACCATCACAAATTATGGAGTAGCTCATCAAAATCGCCCCCCTTGTGGATAATTGATATCCAATACTCCAGATATTTTTTGCTCAATATCACTGCCACGCAGACAATAAGAAACATCAATAAGTAATTGACTACGATTATCCGGTGACTGCTGGAATCTCACATCTGTCAAATTAGCTCTTGGCTCATAGCGAAGAACGCTATCAACAATGCGGGTTTCAATATCGTTCATCAGATCGCTATTAATATTTTCAAACATCACATCATATAACGCACAGCCGTAGTTATTTCGCATAATGCGTTCCCCCGGTTCCGTGCTGAATAAAATACGCAAACTCTGTCTGATATCTTCCACGTTTTCAGCCATAACAACGCCCTCATCAAGATTAAATGAGGGGGGAAATGCCCAGCCGCGCCCATAAATTTTTGTCAAAACGTCGTTACTCATCTTTCCTCCTGATTCAGTTAGAAAGGCTTATTTTCGCCCCGGTGACAGAAACCATATTTTTACCGGACAGCGCCGTTTTTTCTCCCTCAAGAGAAACGTCCCCGGCTTTGAGTGTCAGTGAGCTACGGCTCTCCAGCACACCACTTTGCCCCAGATTCAACTCGCCTTCGGGTGAGCGCAGAGCCACACTGTTATCTAACGTATTGAACGCCAATTCACACTTTTGTCCGGCATGATTAACCACCAGAGATTTAACCGCGTTCTCCTGACTCGGCATGATGGGGGCCGGATTAAGCGGGTTATGCATGGACCCCATGATGACCGGGTAACAGGGATTTTCATCAAAGAAGCCGACCACGACTTCATCACCCTCTTCAGGGTAAAAGCAGAATCCGCTCAGAGCACTGGCATAAGGCGCTGCCAGTCTCGCCCACAGCTCATTATTACTCTCTCCCAACATCGGTATTTTAACCCGCAGGCGATTCATACCGCTGGGATCGATCATAAACGTCGACACCACGCCAATATGCAACCCACAGACACGCGGGATAATATTCATATCGCGCAACACGTCATTAACACCAAGCGACAGCGTAGTACGCCACCCACTTTCTTTACTGATACTCTGGCGGATACCAGTAATCATTCCATAGCCATCCATTGCCAAGCCGTAACCTTCCAATGCCAGCGTTTCGCCCAACCGGTAATGCCCTCCCCCGTCAAGACGAAATTCACCGGTGGCGCGAGCCGCCTGCAAATTCATTAATAAGCTATTGGCTAATATTGCTGTTTGCTCTATTCCCAGCGATGTACTGTAGTTAAATGCCCATGGAGTGAGGTTAAGATAATGATCTGATACCGAAGCAAATGCCTGACTTCCCAGCGGGACAGGACATGCCGGAAAGGTATCGTTATTCTGAATCTGAGCATCCCAACTGGATACCGTCAGCATTGCGGGTTGATATTGCTCGCTAAAACACCAGCGGCTATCCTCAATCAGGACATCATCTTGAAGAGCACTGGCTCGCCTTCTTAATGTCTTTACCGGAATGGGAGAGAGAACGGGCGATAGAATACTCACCCCTTCAGGAGCAGGGAACAGCCACACCCCATTAGCGTTCAGACGGCTTCGCAGAAACTGCCAGTCTGAACAACGACACTGCACCAGTTGATCGTGCAAAATATCCATTCCGGAAATCCCGGTTACAGGGATTGCTTCAGTCAGTAACATATTGCCCGCCACCACAGCATCCGTTTGCTGTTCGAACACTACTGAGCGGTGCGTCCCCTGTAAACGCTGCAAGTCATGACGCAGCGTTAATATCATCTCGACGCATTCACGACGAATCTGCAACCGTTGTTCAACGACAACGCCACGAAAGATGAGCTGTCGCTCTTCCTTATCCAGCAGTAACACTTCCATGCGCTGACCCGCGCTACACAACGCCAGTTCCTCTTCATAAACGGCGTCGCCTTTCCCCCCCTTAATCTGTGACAGTACGACACTGGCACCAGGAATCGCGTTAACTTTATGCTGCGTGTCCAACCTTTCAGGCTTGAATGCAACCAATGGTTGCAATGTGTCTCCTGCCAGCAGGATTATTAAAGGAACTGGACGCATCAGGAGTTCACTCCTTGTTCAGCTGAGAGCCGCAACACCTGGCCTGGTTCAATGGCATCCAGGGCATCAAGATTATTTTCTGACGCCACGGTAAGATAATCTGTGTTCCCCGCCAGGGAGTGACCTGCATTATCAGCAATACTAGTGAGCGACGTAACGTCCGGTACTTTCACGACAACAGCCCCCGGAGACAATAATTGCTCCTCTGCGCCCTGTAATTCCAGACTACCATCGGTGGTCAACTCCAGCGTCACCGTAGCCCGCAATGGCGTGGCATCACGGGCAAATAAGGTATAGCGAATTGACATTCCACTAATACGGCCGGAGAAATAACCACGACTATTCCAGCGCATTTTCCCCCATTTGACCTTCAAATATCGTGGTTCACTTTGTGCCGGATTGACGTTGTAACACAGTATTTTTAGGTCAGTTAATTGCCTATCAATAGATTTATGATTACCCGGCATTCGGGAATCCAGTAATAGCTCCAACGATAGTCCACCGGGGCGAGTCTGAACATAGCGGTTACTTTGCCGGGTGGTATTAATAAACAAATCTGGAACATACTCGGTTTGATAGCTTAGCGATATCGAATCCGGGTTATACATCACCGACAAACTACCGGCCGGGTGTGTCATTTCGCGGTTACTATAGGCATAAATCATTAGCCGCGAGGGTTTATGCAGAAGCGTGCTCATGGTTTCCCCCATCCTTGTTCCTGTAATTGTTCAAGCACCCTTCTGATTATCATGTCAACTAACTGCTCATCCTGGTGCTGGGTGACTTCAGGTAACTGAATTCGGGTAACCGCTGGCTGAGAAGGTCCTACATCGGTGATTTTCGCCTGAATAATCAATTCTCTGATTTCTACGGTCATAAATTCGCCCCCAGCGGTATCATGTCCTGATAACGCAGTTCCAGAGTATTAATCAAAACATTATTACTGTTGGCATCCAGATCGCTCGTTTGCCAGCGAACAGGAATTGCTTTTGTAATTAACCAATTCGTTAGTGGTAATACGTCTGCATCTAATACCGAGATAACTGCATCAAAATATGTCACATTGCCGCTCAGTAACTGCCTGTTAAACATAATACTTAGCGGTGTCAGTAACATAACGCCCCGTTCAAGCACCAGCGAACCATGCTGTACTTTTTCGGTAAAATAGCGATTACGTAGATTTTCCCCCCCTTCGCTGTAAGCCGAAACCTGCATCTCCCGGCTTAAACCAGAAATACGTTGAAAACTGGCATCAAGTAAGCTCGGTATCGGAAAATGACCAAACCAGAAAGTGGCTGAAAACCGGTGAGAAACCGATGGTTGTACAAATGAAAAATTATCCATCACAGGGATCCTTCATGAGTATGAATGCCCAATCGGGTATCAAAGGTCAGGCAGATCTGAATAAATTCGGCCGGATACGTCACAGCCAGTCCTATATTCATGATCATTTTCCCCTGACGAATATCATCCTCAGTCATGGTTTCGTTTAAACCAATCTGAATATAAAACGCCTGTTGCTCTTCCTCACCATACAGCCCGCCATCCAGCCACAACTCACGCAGGTGGATATGAACCAGCCCGCGAAATTTAATCCAGGTCAGTGCATTATTGGTTTCAAATATAAAATTATTGCCAATGGTGCTGACCTCCGATTCAACCCAGGCAACCAGCCGCCTGATCTGCATATACAAATAAGGTGAGGATGTATCATTTGTCAGGGTCCGACAGCCCCATACACGAGTTCCTTTCCCGGGAAAACTTCGGATGAGATTAAGTGAGGTCCCCGAACTCTGAAACAATCCCGAAGACTGCAACCATGATTGCGTTGGTTTAACCACCTGTGATAACGCCACATTAGCCGGTGCTCTCCAGACGCCGGACTGCTGGTCAGTCATTTCAATCACTGCAGCAATCGCACCGGAAGGCGGAACCGTTACCGGTGTCAAGTCATCCAACTGATAATCAGAAACCAGTCTTGGCCAGTAAGCCGCCCCCCATTCAATATCAGCAGGATTACTGGCCAGAAAATCCGCGACGCAGGCGCTAGCGTGCTCCGCTGCATCCGGTGCATCAAACACCCCGAAAACACCATTTCTTGCCCGACAGATACTTAACAAAGCCAACCATGCCTGCGACCAGCCAGTACTGTCAGCGTCAGGCAACTGAACCATGTCAGGTAACGCGACTAACGTAATGCTGCTTTCCTGCCGCACAGCAGTAATAATGCGGTTGTCCTGAAACGCTGTAATGAGCAGTTCTGCCGAGAGCGGCAGTACGGAGTCAGCACCGAGAGAAAGAACAAAGCCCCCCTGCCCGCCATTATCAAAATAGTGCTGTACAGAATAATAAAGAACCGACCCGGTAGCAGAACGACCACCAAACACCGATTCATAATCCGCCATACTGTTCACCGCAGATAATGAATATGCCTCGCCTTTTTGCGTATAACCAATAAACAGTGGTATTGCACTGGCTATATAATTGTATTCTCCGGACAAGAGCTGTTCACTATAAGTAACATCCGGCTGGCTTATCCCCATCATAAAAGTGCTCCTGTTGCGCAAAATAAAAATAGAGTGAAACTATTTTTACTATTCAGCTATGCCGCCATATTCTGAGTGAATTGCAGAATAATAAATTCTGCCGGACGCGCCGCCGCAATGAAATTCTGGAAAGTATCACAAAAGATAATATTACCAGTTTTTCTCAGTTTGGTCATTATCTTAAAGATTATGGCGAAGTAAAACTAAGAAATGCGGGTAAGAGCACGCAATACTACGCAGTTAAAATTGAAGA
>NZ_NRDO01000052.1 GCF_010231475.1 Citrobacter sp. NCU1
GAAAATTGCCGACGTGTTTCCGTAAGGCCGGGGGAACCCGCAGGGATGCGGGTTCAGGGCGCGTTTTACAGGGACGTTACCTCGCGCCCGACCCGGTAGCCTGGAGGAATAAACGGAGGGGGACCGCGAAGCGGCAATTTTCCTGCCGGGAGCCGGGATTGTTAAGGGAGCGGCGATAGCTCCCTTAACCCGTTCACGGGGTATGAAATGCCAGAGAAGCGAAGCACATGAAGTGAACGGAACCGTTCGCAAAACCAGCATGTTGCCATTTCAGGGTAAATGCCAATCAGTTTGCCAATGCTTTACCGATTGGCATTACCACAGCATGTGATGGCTTTTATCGAACAACGATCAATTAATAGAAATCACAGGTGGCTTTTTCAGCCTGATCCATCCACACCGGTTTATCACTGGTTTTCGACCAGACACGATGCAGATAGCTATAAAAACGGGCGCGGTCTTTCCAGAACAACATCACCGGCAGCGCCAGTACACCCGCCACAACGGCAAAAGTACGGCGTAACAAGACAATGTGTGCAGGATATTCTTTATAGAGTTCCATACTTTTCTCCCCTTTAACTGGCCGGTGAAACGCACCGGAAAAATGAACTGGGTTAACTGATGAAAATAGTATCGCTTTTCGTGTAATTTTACTACTCATCCGACCACTTATTTTTGGCTATTTAGGCTTTATTTACGTTCTTCGCCGTAATTAAGTTACAAGAAAGTTAAATTAAAACTAACCATTAGTTAAATAATGGTCTTTTTCATTTTTATACTTTTTTTATACTCGCCCCCCGGATTTTTGCGAAATCTTTGCAACCAAAAACCTACCCTCTGGATATCAAAACAAAATGCCACGGGAGGTGCTCTGTGAGTACAGGCGTGATAATCGGCATCGGGCTGGTTTTCTTGTTATTGGTTTATCTGGTGTATGCCTTGATTAATGCGGAGGCATTCTGATGGTTGCTTCAGGATTTTTACTCATTGCCAGCTTTTTACTGGTGCTGTTTGTGGTCGCCAGGCCTTTAGGGGCTGGACTGGCCAGACTTATCAATAATACGCCGCTACCGGGCGTGGGCAGCGTCGAACGCCTGCTCTGGCGGTGTCTGGGTATTTCGACTGAGGAGATGAACTGGCTGCGCTATTTGCAGGCCCTCCTCATGCTGAATTTACTGGGTCTGGCTATCTTATTTTTGATGCTGCTTGGGCAAAACCTGCTGCCGCTCAACCCGCAGCAATTGCCGGGGCTCTCCTGGCATCTGGCGCTGAATACGGCGGTCAGTTTTGTCACCAATACCAACTGGCAGTCTTACAGCGGGGAAACCACCCTGAGCTACTTCAGTCAAATGGTCGGTCTCACGGTACAAAACTTTCTCTCCGCTGCGACCGGTATCGCGGTGATCTTCGCGCTGATCCGCGCCTTTATGCGCCAGAACATCAGCACGCTGGGCAACGCCTGGGTGGATCTGGTCCGCATCACACTGTGGATACTGCTGCCCATTTCACTGCTCATTGCGCTGTTTTTTGTTCAGCAAGGGACACTGCAAAACCTCTCCCCATACCAGCCTTTTGTCACCCTCGAAGGGGTAAAACAGATCTTGCCGATGGGCCCGGTAGCCTCGCAGGAAGCGATAAAAGTACTCGGCACCAACGGCGGTGGGTTCTTCAATGCCAACTCCTCACATCCGTTTGAGAACCCCACAGCACTGACCAACATGGTACAGATGCTGGCGATCTTTTTGATCCCCACCGCGCTGTGCTTTGCGTTTGGCGATGTCGTGGGCGATCGCCGCCAGGGACGCACCCTGCTGTGGGCGATGTCGTTGATTTTTGCGGTCTGCGTGGCGGTGGTGATGTGGGCGGAAGTCCAGGGCAATCCTCATCTGTTGTCGCTGGGCGCTGACAGCAGCATCAACATGGAAGGAAAAGAGAGTCGGTTTGGGATTCTGGCCAGCAGCCTGTTTGCGGTGGTGACAACAGCGGCATCCTGCGGCGCGGTGGTTGCCATGCACGACTCCTTCACCGCTCTGGGCGGTATGGTGCCGATGTGGCTGATGCAGATTGGCGAAGTGGTCTTCGGCGGCGTAGGGTCTGGCCTGTACGGCATGTTGTTGTTTGTGCTGCTGGCGGTATTTATCGCCGGGCTGATGATTGGCCGTACGCCGGAGTATTTGGGGAAAAAAATCGACGTGCGCGAAATGAAAATGACCGCGCTGGCGATTCTGGTCACGCCTGCGCTGGTTTTGCTCGGCACCGCGCTGGCCATGATGACGGACGCCGGACGCAGCGGCATGTTAAACCCGGGTCCGCACGGTTTCAGCGAGGTGCTGTATGCCATCTCGTCTGCCGCAAACAATAACGGTAGCGCCTTCGCAGGCCTGAGCGCCAACACCCCTTTCTGGAACTGCCTGCTGGCTTTCTGCATGTTTATGGGCCGGTTCGGCGTCATTATTCCGGTCATGGCGATTGCCGGTTCGCTGGTGAGTAAAAAAATCCAGCCAGCCAGTCCCGGCACATTACCCACACACGGCGCGTTATTTGTCGGGCTGTTGATCGGTACGGTGCTGCTGGTCGGTGCGTTGACCTTTATTCCTGCTCTGGCGCTGGGTCCAGTGGCAGAACACCTCTCTTTACGTTGAGCGATGTGGAGCACATTGTTATGAGTCGTAAACAACTGGCGCTGTTCGAACCTTCCCTGGTCGCTCAGGCGCTTCTCGATGCCGTGAAAAAGTTAAATCCTCACGCACAATGGCGCAACCCGGTGATGTTCATCGTCTGGATTGGCAGTCTGCTGACTACCCTGATAACGGTGGCCATCGCAACCGGACATATGCCGGGCAACCCGCTATTTACGGGCGCCATCAGCCTGTGGCTATGGGTGACGGTACTGTTCGCCAATTTCGCCGAGGCGCTGGCAGAAGGACGCAGCAAAGCCCAGGCCAATAGCCTGAGAGGCGTCAAAAAAACCGCGTTTGCCCGCAAACTGCGCGAACCGAAATATGGCGCAAAAATGGATCACGTCCCGGCGGATGAACTGCGCAAAGGCGACATTGTGCTGGTAGGAGCAGGCGATATTCTCCCCTGCGACGGAGTGGTGATAGAGGGTGGCGCGTCGGTGGATGAAAGCGCTATCACCGGGGAATCAGCGCCGGTTATCCGTGAGTCTGGCGGCGATTTCGCCTCCGTAACCGGCGGGACGCGTATTCTTTCCGACTGGCTGGTGATTGAATGTAGCGTCAACCCTGGCGAGACATTCCTTGACCGGATGATCGCAATGGTGGAAGGCGCCCAGCGGCGCAAAACGCCCAACGAAATTGCGCTCACCATTCTGCTGATTGCCCTGACCATTGTCTTTTTACTGGCGACAGCCACCCTGTGGCCCTTTAGCGTCTGGGGGGGAAATGCAGTCAGCGTGACGGTACTGGTCGCCCTGCTGGTGTGCCTGATCCCCACCACCATCGGTGGGCTGCTCTCGGCCATCGGGGTCGCAGGGATGAGCCGAATGCTGGGGGCGAATGTGATCGCCACCAGCGGTCGTGCGGTGGAAGGCGCCGGTGACGTAGATGTTTTGCTGCTGGATAAAACCGGCACCATTACCCTCGGCAACCGTCAGGCTTCCGATTTTCTCCCCGCCC
The DNA here is from genome assembly GCF_010231475.1 of Citrobacter sp. NCU1. Classification (GTDB taxonomy): domain Bacteria; phylum Pseudomonadota; class Gammaproteobacteria; order Enterobacterales; family Enterobacteriaceae; genus Citrobacter_D. Next base: position 3,639 of record NZ_NRDO01000052.1, read on the forward strand.
AGGGGGTGGACGAAAAAACGCTGGCCGACGCCGCGCAGCTTTCTTCTCTGGCGGATGAAACACCGGAAGGCCGCAGTATCGTCATCCTCGCCAAACAGCGTTTTAATCTGCGCATCCGCGACGTTCAGTCATTGCATGCCACCTTTGTGCCGTTTACCGCTCAAAGCCGCATGAGCGGGATCAATATCGATAACCGAATGATTCGTAAAGGTTCAGTGGATGCGATTCGCCGCCACGTTGAAGCCAACGGCGGTCATTTCCCTGCCGATGTCGAACAAAAGGTGGAAAACGTCGCCCGCCTTGGCGCCACACCGCTGGTGGTTGTCGAAGGCTCCCACGTGCTCGGCGTGATTGCGCTGAAAGATATCGTCAAAGGGGGAATCAAAGAACGCTTCGCCCAACTGCGTAAAATGGGCATCAAAACGGTGATGATCACCGGTGACAACCGTCTGACGGCGGCGGCGATTGCCGCGGAAGCGGGTGTTGATGACTTTCTCGCGGAAGCCACGCCGGAAGCGAAACTGGCGCTGATCCGTCAGTATCAGGCGGAAGGTCGTCTGGTGGCGATGACCGGCGATGGCACCAACGATGCCCCCGCGCTGGCTCAGGCCGACGTCGCGGTGGCGATGAACTCCGGTACCCAGGCAGCGAAAGAAGCGGGCAACATGGTGGATCTGGACTCTAACCCCACCAAGCTGATTGAAGTGGTCCACATTGGTAAACAGATGCTGATGACGCGCGGTTCGCTGACGACGTTCAGTATCGCCAATGACGTAGCGAAGTATTTCGCGATTATTCCGGCGGCTTTTGCTGCGACCTATCCGCAGTTGAATGCCCTTAACGTAATGCACCTGCATTCACCGGATTCCGCGATCCTCAGTGCGGTCATATTTAACGCGCTGATCATTGTTTTTCTGATCCCGCTGGCGCTGAAAGGGGTGAGCTACAAGCCGTTATCCGCTTCAGACATGCTACGCCGCAACTTGTGGATTTATGGTCTGGGCGGTCTGGTTGTGCCTTTTATCGGCATCAAGGTGATTGATTTACTGTTGACCCTGCTGGGTCTGGTGTGAGGTTTCTGATGACTGGGTTACGTCCTGCATTTTCCACATTACTGTTTCTGATCGTTATCACCGGCGGCGTTTATCCGTTGCTGACGACCACCCTGAGCCAGTGGTGGTTCCCTGGCCAGGCCAACGGTTCGCTCATTCGCGATGGCAACAGCGTGCGCGGTTCCGCGCTGATAGGTCAGGCATTTACCGGCACAGGTTATTTTCAGGGACGTCCGTCCGCCACGGCTGAAATGCCCTATAATCCAATGGCTTCGGGTGGCAGCAATCTGGCTGTCAGCAACCCCGAACTGGATAAACAATTGCAGAGCCGTATTGCCGCGTTGCGCGCCGCCAACCCGGATACCAGCCCAACGGTGCCGGTGGAACTGGTGACCGCCTCCGCCAGCGGTCTGGACAACAATCTGACGCCCGCCGCAGTGGCCTGGCAGATCCCGCGCGTCGCGAAAGCGCGTCAGCGTTCTGCTGAGGAGGTGGCGCAACTGGTTGAAAAATATACGCAAAAGCCGCGGGTGAGCTTTATCGGACAACCGGTGGTAAACATTGTTGAACTCAACCTGGCGCTGGATGCGTCACAGGGGCACTAAGCGACATGAACGACGAACCCTTGCGTCCTGATCCGGATCGCCTGCTGGAGCAGACCAGCGCTCCCCACCGGGGAAAGCTGAAAATATTCTTCGGCGCCTGTGCGGGCGTCGGAAAAACATGGGCGATGCTGGCAGAAGCACAGCGGCTACGGGCGCAAGGGCTGGATATCTTGATCGGCGTGGTGGAAACCCACGGACGCAAAGAGACCGCTGCGCTGCTGGAAGGACTCGCCATTCTCCCGCTCAAGCGCCATGCGCATCGTGGCCGGCATATCAGTGAATTTGATCTCGATGCCGCCCTCGCCCGCCGTCCGGCGCTGATATTGATGGATGAACTGGCGCACAGTAACGCGCCAGGCTCACGTCATCCCCGTCGCTGGCAGGATATTGAAGAGTTGCTGGAAGCGGGAATCGACGTTTTTACCACCGTGAACGTTCAGCATCTGGAAAGTCTGAACGATGTCGTCAGCGGCGTGACGGGGATTCACGTCCGTGAAACCGTCCCCGATCCGTTCTTTGATGCAGCCGATGAAGTGGTGATGGTCGACCTCCCTCCTGACGATCTTCGCCAGCGCCTCAACGAAGGCAAAGTCTATATCGCCGGTCAGGCAGAACGGGCGATCGAGCATTTCTTTCGTAAAGGTAATCTCATAGCCCTGCGTGAACTGGCGCTGCGCCGTACCGCCGACCGGGTAGACGACCAGATGCGCGCATGGCGCGACCGTCAGGGGGAAGAAAAGGTCTGGCATACCCGCGATGCCATACTGCTGTGCATCGGACATAATACCGGCAGCGAAAAGCTGGTACGTGCCGCGGCCCGACTGGCCTCACGGCTTGGGAGTATCTGGCATGCAGTGTATGTGGAAACCCCCGCGCTGCACCGGTTGCCGGAAAAAAAACGACGGGCGATCCTCAGCGCCCTGCGACTGGCTCAGGAGTTGGGTGCTGAAACCGCGACGCTCTCCGACCCTGCTGAAGAAAAAGCCGTAGTGCGATATGCCAGAGAACATAATCTCGGCAAAATCGTTATGGGGCGCCCAACCACACGCCGCTGGTGGCGCAGCGACTCCTTTGCCGAGCGACTGGCAAAACGCGCGCCGGACCTGGATCAGGTCATTGTTGCGCTGGATGAACCGCCTGCCCGCACGCTGACGCATACCCATGACACCCGCCCCTTTAAAGACAAATGGCGGGTACAAATCCAGGGCTGCATCGTCGCTGCCGCACTTTGTGCCTTCACTACCCTTATTGCCATGCAGTGGCTGGTGACATTCGACGCCGCTAACCTGGTGATGCTGTATCTGCTGGGTGTGGTGGTGATTGCCCTCTTTTATGGTCGCTGGCCGTCAGTGGTCGCGACCATTATTAACGTTGTCAGCTTTGATCTCTTTTTTATTGCGCCGCTCGGCACCCTCGCCGTGTCAGACGTCCAGTACCTGTTGACCTTTGCCGTGATGCTGACGGTCGGTTTGTTAATAGGGAATCTGACGGCCGGGGTACGTTATCAGGCACGCGTCGCCCGCTACCGGGAACAACGCACCCGCCATCTTTACGAAATGTCGAAAGCGCTGGCCGTCGGGCGTAGCAGGCTGGATATCGCGACCACCAGCGAACAGTTTATCGCCTCCACATTTCAGGCCCGCAGCCAGGTGTTATTGCCCGATGAAAACGGCAAACTAACGCCCCTGACGCTCCAACAGGGTATCACCCCGTGGGATGACGCCATCGCCCAGTGGAGCTTTGATAAAGGCCAACCTGCCGGTGCAGGTACAGATACACTGCCGGGGGTGCCGTATCAGATCCTGCCCTTAAAAAGCGCTGACAAAACGCACGGGTTGATGGTCGTCGAGCCAGACAATCTTCGCCAGTTGATGATCCCTGAACAGCAGCGACTGCTGGAAACATTTACCCTACTGGTCGCCAGCGCGCTTGAACGTCTGACGCTCACGGCCAGGGAAGAACTGGCCCGGCTCGCCAGCGAGCGCGAAAGCCTGCGTAATGCCCTGCTCGCCGCGCTTTCTCATGATTTACGCACACCGTTGACCGTGCTGTTTGGCCAGGCGGAAATCCTGACCCTCGATCTGGCGAGCGAAGGATCACCCCATGCCCGCCAGGCCAACGAGATCCGCCAGCATGTGCTCAACACCACACGGCTGGTCAATAATCTGCTGGATATGGCGCGCATTCAGTCTGGTGGGTTTAATCTTAAGAAGGAATGGCTGACGCTGGAAGAAGTGGTTGGCAGCGCACTGCAAATGCTGGAGCCGGGATTGACCCATCCGATCAATCTTTCGCTGCCGGAGCCGCTCACGCTCATTCATGTAGATGGCCCGCTGTTTGAACGTGTGCTGATCAATCTGCTGGAAAATGCCGTCAAATACGCGGGCGCGCAGGCAACGATCGGCATTGACGCTCACATTGAGGAGGGCCGCCTGACGCTGGATGTGTGGGATAATGGCGCAGGCATCCCGCAAGGGCAAGAGCTCAGCATCTTTGATAAGTTCGCCCGCGGGAATAAAGAGTCCACGGTGCCGGGCGTTGGACTGGGGCTGGCAATTTGTCAGGCGATTGTCGAAATACATGGCGGCACCATTGCGGCGCAGAATCGACCGCAGGGCGGTGCCTGCTTCCGTGTTACACTGCCACAAGAGTCTCCCCCTGAACTTGAAGATTTTCATGAGGATATGTGACAAACGTTCTGATTGTTGAAGATGAGCAAGCCATTCGCCGTTTTCTGCGTACCGCGCTGGAAGGCGACGGGCTGCGTGTCTATGAAGCCGATACGCTGCAGCGCGGCTTGCTGGAGGCCGCAACGCGAAAACCCGACCTGATCATTCTCGATCTTGGCTTACCGGATGGCGACGGTATTGATTTTATTCGCGATCTGCGTCAATGGAGCGTTATCCCCGTCATCGTGCTTTCTGCCCGCAGTGAAGAGAGCGACAAAATCGCCGCGCTGGATGCCGGTGCCGATGATTATCTGAGTAAACCCTTTGGCATTGGCGAACTGCAGGCGCGTTTACGTGTCGCGTTACGTCGCCATTCCGCCAGCCCTTCCCCTGATCCCATCGTCTGTTTTTCCGACGTGAAGGTGGATCTGACCTCAAGACTTGTGCATCACGGCGATGAAGAGATCCACCTGACGCCGATTGAATTTCGCCTGCTGGCGGTGATGTTGAATAACGCGGGCAAAGTGTTAACCCAGCGACAGTTGTTGAATCAGGTCTGGGGGCCAAATGCCGTCGAACACAGCCACTATCTGCGTATTTATATGGGGCATTTACGTCAGAAGCTGGAGCAGGATCCCGCCCGCCCCCGTCACTTTATTACCGAGACGGGAATCGGTTATCGGTTTATGCCATGAGAATGGGATAAAAAAAGGAGCCATATTGGCTCCTTTCTTCGTTTAAGCAATTGTGTGTTTAGGCGTTTTTCAGCACTTCACTCACAATTTCAACGGCTTCTTTCTCGATCTGTTTGCGATGTTCTTCACCGAGGAAACTTTCACAGTAGATCTTGTAAGCGTCTTCAGTACCAGACGGACGCGCGGCAAACCAGCCGTTGTCAGTCATCACTTTCAGACCGCCAATGGATGCGCCATTACCGGGCGCTGCTGTCAGACGCGCCGTGATCGGATCGCCCGCAAGCATGCTGGCGCTGACCATTTCCGGGGACAGTTTGGACAATGCCGCTTTCTGAGCTGACGTTGCACCAGCCTGCAAACGGTTATAGCTCGGCGCGCCAAAGCGAGCCGCCAGTTCGTTGTAGTGCTCTTGCGGGTTTTTACCGGTGACTGCGGTGATTTCCGCCGCCAGCAGACACATAATGATGCCGTCTTTGTCAGTGGACCACGGCGTACCGTCAAAACGCAGGAAAGATGCCCCTGCGCTCTCTTCGCCACCGAAACCGAAGCTGCCGTCGAACAGACCGTCAACAAACCATTTGAAACCGACTGGCACTTCCACCAATTTACGGCCCAAATCGTTCACCACACGGTCAATCATCGCAGAGGACACCAATGTTTTACCAACGGCGACATCTTTGCCCCACTGCGGACGATGCTGGAACAGATAGTTGATGGCGACTGCCAGGTAATGGTTCGGGTTCATCAGCCCTGCCGGAGTAACGATGCCGTGACGGTCATAGTCCGGATCGTTGGCAAACGCCAGATCGAACTTATCGCGCAGTGCCAACAGACCCGCCATCGCACATTCGGAGGAGCAGTCCATACGGATCGCGCCGTCTTTATCCAGGTGCATAAAGCGGAAAGTCTGATCAACCTGATCGTTCACGATGGTCAGGTTAAGCTTGTAATGCTCAGCGATACGCTTCCAGTATTCGATACCAGAGCCGCCCAGCGGATCAACGCCCAGCGTCAGACCCGCTTTCTGAATCGCCGCCATATCGACGATATCCGCCAGCCCTTCAACGAACGGCTGTACCAGATCCTGCTCTTTTACATGGCCGGAGCTCATTGCCGCATCCAGTGACATGCGCTTCACGCCTTTCAGACCATCCGCGAGCAGCGCGTTAGCCCTGTCTTCCACCACTTTGGTGACGTTGGTATCTGCCGGGCCGCCATTGGGTGGATTGTATTTAATACCGCCATCTTCCGGCGGGTTGTGGGACGGCGTAATCACGATGCCGTCAGCCAGCGGACCGCCTTTTTTGTTATGGACCAGGATCGCATTCGAAACTGCAGGCGTCGGCGTAAAGCCGTTGTTTTCCTGAACAATGACATCGACACCGTTCGCCGCCAGCACTTCCAGAACGGAAATAAAGGCAGGTTCGGACAACGCGTGAGTATCTTTACCCACATAGCAAGGGCCAGTGATGCCGTTTTTCGCGCGCTCTTCAGCAATCGCCTGGGCTATGGCCAGGATGTGCAGTTCATTAAAACTATGGCGACCGGCGCTGCCGCGATGCCCGGAAGTTCCGAACTTCACCGCATGCTCCGCATTCCCTGCTTCTGGTTTCAATACATAGTATTGCGCCGTCAGTTGGGCGACATTAATTAAATCACTCTGTTGCGCAGGCTGACCTGCACGCTTATGGATTGCCATTGCCTGGTCCTTTTTATGCAACGATTAGATTGTTCCGCAAACCTTTTCAATCAATTCCGCCGGGAATTGCATTGATTGCATGATGTGTTCAATCATGCTGCATTTGCGGCCGGTGTTAGTGTTGGTGATCACCCAATACGGCGTGCCTAGCACGTGTTTCGGCTTGGTTTGATTACCATTTTTCAGCAGAGTCTGCTCGTCTGCCGCAAAATAGACACGCGTACGACCGTGCAACGAATCCGTCGCTTCAGCAAACGCGTTGTTGTCCAGTGAGTAAAGTGTAGACAGCACCAGCATAAAGCGATTTACCGCTTTCTTCTGCTCCGCGTATTCATCGGACAGCAGAAGCTCACGCATGGCGCGCACTTTATCTTTTACGGGGTTGACCGGCTTCGTTTCAACGATAGCGGGTTGCGCTACGCGCACCTCTTTCGCCGTCGGAGCGACAGGCTGTGATGCGGCGGAAAATTTCAACATACGCCGTAAAATGTCGGATGCGCTCTCGCCAATATGCTTGGTGTGGCTGGCAATATAGCTATAGAGTTCATCATCAACTTCAATCGTTTTCATCTTAATCCAGTACGGTGTCTTATCTGAATACAAGTCGTTGGGATTATAGGGACAAATCCCAACAGCGGATAGCGTCAAGCCAGGCTGTCAGAAAAACTCGGAGTAAACCGTAGTTGTTGCAGCCCCGTGGCAGAATGGTCAACATAATACCCTAACCCGACAGAGCGAAAAAAAGAACTTTGCCATGAAATTGAACATCCGAGCGCAATCTGCACAAAAGCTGCACAATAATTCTCCCATCGTCCTTGTTCACGGCTTATTTGGTAGCCTTGATAACCTCGGCATACTGGCGCGTGATCTTGTACAGGATCACGACATCATCCAGGTTGATATGCGTAACCACGGTCTTTCTCCCCGTTCACCGGAGATGAATTACCCGGCGATGGCGCAGGATCTGCTGGATACTCTGGATGCCGCGAATATCGAAAAAGCCACCTTCATTGGTCATTCAATGGGTGGAAAAGCCGTCATGGCGCTGACCGCACTGGCGCCGGATCGTATTGATCAACTGGTGGCGATTGATATTGCGCCCGTTGATTATCACGTTCGCCGTCACGATGAGATTTTTGCCGCGATCAACGCAGTCACCGAATCTGACGCGCAAACACGCCAGCAGGCGGCGGCAGTCATGCGTCAGCATCTACAGGAAGAAGGCGTTATCCAGTTCCTGTTAAAGTCGTATGTCGATGGCGAGTGGCGCTTTAACGTGCCCGTGTTGTGGGAGCAGTACCCGCATATCGTGGGATGGGAAACCATTCCAGCCTGGGATCATCCGGCATTATTTATCCCTGGCGGCAATTCCCCCTACGTCACCGAAGCCTATCGCAACGACCTACTCACACAATTTCCTCAGGCCCGGGCGCATGTGATTGCGGGCGCCGGCCACTGGGTGCATGCAGAAAAACCGGATGCTGTGCTACGCGCTATACGCCGGTATCTGGCGGATAAGGCTAACTGATTAAAAACTCAGCGTCCGCGCGCGATTACGTGCGTGGGCGTTGGCGTGCCTCACTCGCTGATGTATGATGGCGCGCTATCCATCCGGGCATACGCCTGGCTGATTGTTTCCCCGAAGTCACCAAAATCATGGCCAAAGAACAAACGGACCGTACGACATTAGATCTGTTCGCGCACGAGCGTCGCCCGGGACGACCCAAAACCAATCCGCTTTCGCGTGATGAACAGCTACGCATTAATAAGCGTAATCAGCTTAAACGCGACAAGGTTCGTGGGCTTAAGCGTGTCGAACTGAAGCTAAATGCTGATGCCGTGGATGCGCTTAATGAACTGGCAGATGCACGCAATATGAGCCGCAGTGAGCTCATTGAAGAGATGCTGACAAACCAGCTTATCTCGCTGCGTGGCCAGGGGTCTGTCTGAATTTCTGCTCTAAATCATAAATCGTGTAGCACAGAGTGCAGTCCTGTGTGTTTGCTGTTTCCGCATACCTGACTGATCTGCTATGATTGCCCTTATCCGTGGGCAATACGCCACCACCATTTCAATAAGTTTCAAGAGGTTATTTTACTCATGGCAATCACTGGCATCTTTTTCGGCAGCGACACAGGTAATACCGAAAATATCGCAAAAATGATTCAAAAACAGCTTGGTAAAGACGTTGCCGATGTTCATGACATTGCGAAAAGCAGCAAAGAAGACCTGGAAGGGTATGACATTCTGCTGTTAGGTATTCCGACCTGGTACTACGGTGAAGCCCAGTGCGACTGGGATGACTTTTTCCCGACCCTCGAAGACATTGATTTCAATGGTAAACTGGTAGCTCTGTTTGGTTGCGGCGATCAGGAAGACTACGCAGAGTACTTCTGCGATGCGCTGGGCACCATCCGCGACATTATCGAACCGCGCGGCGCGACCATCGTAGGTCACTGGCCAACCGCAGGCTATCACTTCGAAGCCTCTAAAGGTCTTGCTGATGACGATCATTTTGTCGGTCTGGCTATCGACGAAGACCGTCAGCCAGAATTGACTGCTGAGCGCGTTGAAAAGTGGGTTAAACAGATTTCTGCCGAACTGCATCTCGACGAGATCATCAACGCCTGATTTCGTGCGGCGCAGAAACCATCTGCGCCGCATCAATAGATAAAACCAATCAAAATAATTGCTACAAATTTGTAACTTTCCTGCCCATCCCTGTACAATGTTCGGGTGTTATTCTGGTATTGCACAGTGTGATTGTAGGCAGTACCACGTTTTGATTAATAATATTTGCCCGAGGCTTGCAGTTTTCATTTAGACATGGCAGTTCTATAATGATACGCATTCTCTCAAGTGCAATTTCTGTCACTTCTTTAATGAAGTGAATCGTTTAGCAACAGGACAGATTCCGCATGACTGACAACAATACCGCATTAAAGAAGGCTGGCCTGAAAGTAACGCTTCCTCGTTTAAAAATTCTGGAAGTTCTTCAGGAACCGGAAAACCATCACGTCAGTGCGGAAGATTTGTATAAACGTCTGATCGACATGGGTGAAGAAATTGGTCTGGCGACCGTGTATCGCGTGCTGAACCAATTCGATGACGCCGGTATCGTGACTCGCCATAATTTTGAAGGCGGCAAGTCCGTTTTTGAGCTGACCCAACAGCATCATCATGATCATCTTATTTGCCTCGATTGTGGCAAAGTGATCGAGTTCAGCGATGATTCTATCGAAGCGCGTCAACGTGAGATTGCGGCTAAACATGGTATTCGTTTAACCAACCATAGCCTCTATCTTTACGGTCACTGCGCTGAAGGCGATTGCCGCGAAGACGAACACGCGCACGACGCAAAGTGATGCTCTCTCCCAAAGCGCCAACCCTCTGATTGGCGCTTTTATAGAGATAAAAAAAGACCCGCTATCAACGCGGGTCTTTTTTATCCAGTGAACACATTTACTGCATTGTGTTTTTACTGCGAATTTCTTTCCAGATTTTGTCGCAATCGGCATTTACCGCCTGACCATTGCCCGTGCGTGTAGCCTGAATACATTGCTGGTAGTCCAGTACCCGCACGCTCTCTTCATTAGCAAACTGCTTATGCTGGTCTTCTTTTTTCAGCACATTTAATACGCTTTGACAGGCTTCGATTTTTTCCGGTGAACCTTGCGCGGTATTAATACATGCGCTGTATGCCTCTTTAAGACGACTATCTTCCTTTGGCGCGGGAGATTGCGCGCAGGCCACCAGTCCTGACGCCATAATGGCGATGAGTAGCATTTTTTTCATACAACCGTCCTCAACAGCGCGACAGAGAAACACTCTGCCGCGACTGGCATCAGAAAATGGTGAATGGTGCGATAACCATGAACTTCACGTCACGCTCATCCTGGAAGATGTTGCCATAACCACCGCTCCAGCTCGGAATGTCGGAGTGGTTGTCATACTCGGTGAAGTGCAGTTTAAACATGGTGCCCTTGGCACGCCCATCCTGCAGGGTATACACCGCATCGAGACTGTAGGAAGATTCTTCGATGGTTTTGTTTTTGTCGTAGTAAGCATCCGGGTTACTCTGCCAGGTAGATGGTTTTGCATCCCAGGCATAGACGTACGACGCTCCCAGCGCCCACCCTGGCAGATTCCAGTTCTTCAGATCATACATCGCGCCGAAGAAGACCGCTTTTTCGCCGTTGGCGTTAAAGTCGGAACGGTTATCCCACCAGATATCCAGACGACCGTTTGAGGAAGCGTAGGTCGGCGTCATACGCTGCAAGAAGTAGCCCTGCTGCCCGTCTGCTTTAACCCAGGTTCCTTCCAGACGCAGATCAACCACTTCCGCCACTTTGTAACCGAAAGTCAGAGCCTGCAGCCATGCAGTGCCGTCATAGATGTCGCTCAAACTGCGATCATCAACTTTGTCGCGTGCGCCGTAGAACTGGTAACTGGTGGTAAGTGGATTTCCGCCCAGATCGAGTTTGTAGCTGGCTTTAGCAAAGTACTGATCGACATACCCCTCAGACTGACCAAAAGCAGCCTCAAGAATAAAGTCATTTTTGAAATCGTATTTTGCGCCAACGGAGTGGAGGTAATCGACTTTGGTCTTTTTATCAGCCTGATAGAATTTATCCACTTCAATGTGCCACGGCGCTTTATATTCGTTGGCCCACATGTAGGAGAAACTCAACGCCCCGGCATCACCGTAATCAAAGTTAGCTCCGGCTTCTGCCCCTTGATAGGTACCAGGCATAAAGCTCCAGTGCGGTGCTAACAGCGTCTGTCCGGTCGGCTGAATATACCCGGCACGTGCCCAGGTCGGGCCATACTTAAATTTTGCCGCGGCTTTATAGAGGCTGACGCCACTCTTATCACCCGAGTAATCTTCGTCATAGCCTTTATTTTTTTTCGAGAATGCAATTTCGTTGGGGTGTCCGCTTTCGTCACTTTCCGCCATTTCAATTGCAGTAAACGCTGCAATATCCAGACCGAACATATCCGCCGCATAACCCGACTGGAAATCCAGGTTGGCGTTCCAGGTCGCGTGTGAAAGGTTGGTTTTGTATTTGTCTTCATCAGTGACATCTTTACGGTCTCGCTCACGCTGCCAGTAATAAATGCCACCGGTTAAGGTCGAATCGTCGATAAAGCCCGCGGCGTTTGCCTGCGGCGCACCCATCCAACCCGACATTGCTGTGATACCGGCAATAGCCAGCGCCAGCGTACTACGTTTGCCACTAAACGTACGCATAAGTTGATCCTCTTTGACGTATAAATTGCTGCCACCAAAAGCGAACAGCTAAAAATAAAAAATAGCGCTGAGAAAACCTCATTGACTATAGTGAACAGACTATTTTTCGCGACGCGAATTATCAATCTCTTTCTGTAACCAGAATGTAATACTATGAGCGACCGCACATATTTAATTGCTTTTTGTTACACATTTATCAAATGCGAAAAATTATCATCAGAATACAAAATCACTTTGTTTTCCATGAAGATGAAAACGGTTACAGCGTTAAAAGTAGCCACAGCCCCATCTTCTGAGCACATTCATCAAAAAATCTTTTATCAGATTAATATTTTTTTAGGTGCAATTAATTCGCTCTGCAAACAGAGGATCTGGCGGAAACTAAGCGAAAAAAAACGCCGCGAAGCGCGGCGTTAGTCAGATGGGATTGTGTCGAGTGGCTTATTCGCCGACTTTAGCCCATGTATCACGTAAACCGACTGTACGGTTAAATACCAGTTTGTCAGCCGTTGCATAGCGGCTGTCGAGGCAGAAGTATCCCTCACGCTCGAACTGGAAGGCTTTACCCGCAACTGCAGCCTTCAGCGACGGTTCTGCGTAGCCCTGTTTAATCACCAGCGATTCCGGGTTCATCGCCGACAGGAAATCTTCCGCCGCGCCTGGGTTTGGTACGCTGAAAAGGCGATCGTACAAACGAATTTCAACCGGCAATGCGTGCGCCGCACTCACCCAGTGAATTACGCCTTTTACTTTACGACCGTCAGCCGGATCCTTGCTCAGGGTGTCTGCATCATAGGTACAGAAGATGGTGGTGATATGACCTTCCGCATCTTTCTCTACACGCTCTGCTTTGATGACATACGCATTACGCAGGCGGACTTCTTTCCCCATCACCAAACGTTTGTACTGTTTGTTGGCTTCTTCGCGGAAGTCAGCACGATCGATCCAGATCTCACCGCTGAACGGGACTTCACGGCTGCCCATTTCCGGTTTGTTCGGATGGTTAGGCATGGTGACCATTTCACCTTCGCCCTGGTAGTTTTCGATAACCAGTTTCACCGGATCGATAACCGCCATCGCACGCGGCGCGTTTTCGTTCAGATCTTCGCGGATGCAGGATTCCAGCGACGCCATCTCAATGGTGTTGTCCTGCTTGGTGACGCCGATGCGTTTGCAGAACTCACGAATCGCGGCAGCCGTGTAACCCCGGCGGCGCAGACCAGAAATCGTCGGCATGCGCGGGTCATCCCAGCCTTCTACGTGCTTTTCAGTCACCAGCTGATTCAGCTTACGTTTGGACATCACGGTATATTCCAGATTCAGGCGCGAGAATTCATACTGGCGCGGGTGAACCGGGATTGTGATGTTGTCCAGCACCCAGTCGTACAGGCGACGGTTGTCCTGGAATTCCAGCGTACATAAGGAGTGCGTAATGCCTTCCAGTGCATCGCTGATGCAGTGAGTGAAGTCATACATCGGGTAGATGCACCACTTGCTGCCCGTCTGATGATGATCGGCAAATTTAATGCGATACAGCACCGGATCGCGCATGACGATAAACGGCGAAGCCATATCAATTTTGGCGCGCAGGCACGCGTTACCTTCTTCAAAACCGCCAGCTCGCATTTTCTCAAACAGCGCGAGGTTCTCTTCTACACTGCGATCGCGGAACGGGCTGTTTTTGCCAGGCGCTGTCAGCGTACCGCGGTATTCGCGGATCTCATCAGCAGACAATTCGTCAACATAGGCCAGGCCTTTGTTGATCAGCTCCACGGCATACGCATACAGTTGATCAAAGTAATCTGAGGAGTAGCAGATGTCGCCAGACCAGTTGAACCCCAACCATTGCACATCGTTCTTAATAGATTCTACGTATTCGATATCTTCTTTTACCGGGTTGGTATCATCGAAACGCAGGTTGCATTGACCCTGGTAATCTTGCGCGATACCAAAGTTCAGGCAGATAGATTTGGCGTGACCGATGTGCAGGTAGCCATTCGGTTCCGGCGGGAAACGGGTATGAACTGTGGTGTGCTTACCACTGGCCAGATCTTCATCGATGATCTGACGAATAAAGTTAGTCGGGCGGGCTTCAGCCTCACTCATCGTGGATTCCTCAAAGCGTAAACAACGTATAACGGCATATGATCTTATAAGCCGGACAGACTGACAACCTTTAGTTACTTAAAATACGTATCAGACTGACATTATGGGATCGATTGCTGCAAAAAAAAGCGGCGGAGGTTTCCCCCGCCGCTTAAGCTGTCTTGCTTCGTTTTAGTTTGCCGGATGGCGGCGCTTGCGCCTTATCCGGCCTACAAGCGTTTACTTGCCTTTAATCTCATACAGCGGTGTTTGACCGGCAACGACCTGACCTTGCGCCTGGAGTACCAGACCGCTGAAGTCATCGATGTTGCTGCAAACAACCGGGCTAATCATGGAGCGCGCATTGGCGTTCAGGAAATCCAGATCCATTTCCAGAATCGGCTGACCAGCTACCACTTCAGCCCCCTCTTCCACCAGACGCTTGAAGCCCTGACCACCCAACGCGACAGTATCGATACCCATGTGGACAACGATTTCCGCGCCTTTTTCGGTTTCGAGGCAGAACGCGTGGTTGGTGTTGAAGATCTTCACGATAGTCCCCGCAGCTGGGGAAACCACGGTTTTATCCGTTGGTTTTACCGCTATGCCATCGCCTACGGCTTTACTGGCGAACGCTTCGTCAGGTACCTGCTCAAGTGCAACCACCTCACCGGTCACCGGAGAAACCAGAGCGGCAATAGTCGTTGCGTTTGGCACTGCCTGCGGTTTTGCTGCAGGTGCTGCTGTCGGAGCCGGAGCTGCTTCTGCTGCCGCAACCGGGCCGGTGGTTTTCATTGCATTAGCGATTTTCTCAGCCACAAAGCCAACGATAATCTGTACGCTGGTTTTGTTCAGGCGAATCACACCGGAAGCACCCAGGCGTTTAGCCAGCGCTTCGTTCACCAGTGAAGAGTCTTTCACATTCAGACGCAGACGAGTGATACACGCATCGATACCCGTCAGGTTGTCAGAACCACCAACCGCCGCGATATACTGACGAGCCAGACCTGCAACATCCTGGTCTTTGTCGGCGCTTACATTCATGTCCTGACCATCGGCTTCGCTACCGGCAACCGCCAGCTCACGACCCGGCGTCATCAGGTTGAATTTGGTGATAGTAAAGCGGAACACCACATAGTAGATGGCGAAGAAAACCAGACCCTGCGGGATCAGCATCCACCAGTGAGTCGCCAGCGGGTTACGGGAAGAAAGCACCATATCCACCAGACCCGCACTGAAACCGAAACCGGCAATCCAGTGCATAGAGGCGGCGATGAAGACAGAAATACCGGTCAGAACGGCGTGAATAACATACAGAACCGGCGCCACGAACATGAAGGAGAATTCCAGCGGCTCGGTGATCCCGGTGAAGAACGCCGCGAATGCGCCCGCCATCATGATACCCAGCACTTTCGCCTTATTCTCAGGACGCGCGCAGTGGTAGATGGCCAGCGCCGCACCCGGCAAGCCGAACATCATGATTGGGAAGAAGCCCGCCTGGTAACGACCGGTAATGCCCACAACCGCTTTGCCTGCGTCGATAGACTGCGCGCCGCCGAGGAAGTTAGGAATGTCGTTAATACCCGCCACGTCGAACCAGAACACGGAGTTCAGTGCGTGATGCAGACCAACCGGAATCAGCAAGCGGTTGAAGAAGGCATAGACGCCCGCGCCAACGGAACCCAGTTTCTGGATGTGTTCACCAAAGTTCACCAGACCGTCGAAAATAACCGGCCAGATAAACATCATGATGAAAGCAACAATAATCATCACAAAAGAGGTCAGAATCGGCACCAGACGACGGCCGCTGAAGAAGGAGAGCGCTTTCGGTAACTCAACGCCGCTGAAGCGGTTGTACAGCTCAGCAGAGATGATACCGACCAGAATCCCCACGAACTGGTTACTGATTTTACCGAACGCGGCAGGAACCTGGTCCGCAGGGATCTTCTGAATCATCGCCACCGCAGCCGGAGAACAAAGCGTGGTCAACACAAGGAAGCCCACAAAACCAGTCAACGCCGCAGCACCGTCTTTATCTTTGGACATACCGTAAGCCACACCAATCGCGAACAGTACGGACATATTATCGATGATTGCGGAACCCGATTTAATGAAGAACGCCGCTAGCGCGTTATCTCCACCCCAACCAACGGGATCAATCCAGTAGCCAACACCCATCAATATTGCTGCCGCAGGCAGCGTGGCCACCGGCACCATAAGCGCGCGGCCAACCTTTTGTAAATAACCTAGAATACTCACTTTATTCCCCCTATGAGACCCCGTTTAAGGCGCGTTCTCAGCTGTGTTTTTATTGTGTCACTATGTTAGTGGTTCACTGGCATTCTGAGTGTGTGAAAATTTAATTCGTATCGCAAATTAAAAGCATGTTTTTTGTGAGTCCAGTCACCAAATATCGCTATAACCACTCCCTTTCACTGGCTAACTTCGAAAACTTATTTTATCATTCAAAAAATCAAGACGGATTGCCTCTTGCTGATACAAAAACAGGTTACGCTTGTCTATGTACCCATATTCAATCCGCCAACGTCTACATAAACTTTTGAGGTGAAGAATGAGACTGATCCCCCTGACTACCGCTGAACAAGTCGGCAAATGGGCTGCTCGCCACATCGTTAATCGTATCAACGCATTCAAGCCGACGGCGGATCGTCCGTTTGTTCTGGGGTTGCCTACCGGCGGCACGCCATTAACTGCCTACAAAGCGTTAGTTGAGATGCACAAAGCGGGCCTGGTCAGCTTCAAGCATGTTGTGACCTTCAATATGGACGAATATGTTGGCCTTCCGAAAGAGCATCCAGAAAGTTATCATAGCTTCATGCACCGTAACTTCTTTGATCACGTTGATATTCCGGCAGAAAACATCAACCTTCTCAATGGCAACGCTGCGGATATTGATGCAGAATGTCGTCAGTATGAAGAAAAAATCCGCTCTTACGGCAAAATCCACCTGTTTATGGGCGGCGTAGGCAACGACGGTCATATCGCGTTTAACGAACCGGCCTCTTCTCTGGCTTCCCGCACACGTATCAAAACATTGACCCATGACACTCGCGTGGCCAACTCTCGTTTCTTTGATGGCGACGTAAACCAGGTGCCTAAATATGCGCTGACTGTGGGTGTGGGTACGCTGCTTGACGCAGAAGAAGTGATGATTCTGGTGCTGGGCCATCAGAAAGCGCAGGCGCTCCAGGCGGCGGTAGAAGGCAACGTCAACCACATGTGGACTATCAGCTGTCTGCAACTGCACCCGAAAGCCGTTGTGGTGTGCGATGAGCCTTCCACCATGGAGCTGAAAGTTAAGACGCTGAAATACTTCAACGAGTTAGAAGCCGAAAATATTAAAGGTCTGTAATAGTATCCCCGCCCTGACGAACGTGTTGCAGGGCGGTATTTTTTGAAATCGGGGGTCGGAATGTATGCTTTAACCCAGGGCCGGATTTTTACCGGTCACGAAATTCTTGATGACCATGCGATTGTTGTCGCCAATGGCCTGATTGAAAGAGTCTGTCCAATGGCTGAACTGCCGCCGGAGATCGAGCAACGCTCGCTGAATGGGGCCATTCTCTCCCCCGGTTTTATCGACGTACAGTTAAATGGTTGTGGTGGCGTACAGTTCAACGATACCGCAGAAGCGGTGACCGTTGAAACGCTGGAAATTATGCAAAAAGCCAACGAACGTTCTGGCTGCACCAGCTATTTGCCAACGCTTATCACCACCAGTGATGATCTGATGAAACAGGGCGTTCGCGTCATGCGTGAATACCTGGCGAAATATCCGCATCAGGCATTAGGTCTGCATCTCGAAGGCCCGTGGCTGAATCTGGTCAAAAAAGGGACGCATAATCCGGGTTTTGTCCGCAAGCCTGACGCTGCACTGGTTGATTTCCTGTGCGATAATGCCGACGTCATCACCAAAGTCACCCTGGCGCCAGAAATGGTTCCCGCTGAAGTGATCACAAAACTGGCAGACGCGGGTATTGTGGTTTCTGCCGGGCATTCCAACGCCACGCTGAAAGAAGCAAAAGCCGGTTTCCGTGCTGGAATTACCTTCGCCACCCACCTGTTTAACGCCATGCCGTACATTACCGGCCGTGAACCCGGTCTGGCGGGCGCGATTCTGGATGAAGCCGACATTTATTGTGGCGTGATCGCCGATGGCTTGCATGTTGATTATGCCAACATCCGTAACGCCAAACGCCTGAAAGGCGACAAACTTTGCCTGGTCACAGATGCAACCGCACCGGCAGGCGCAAACATTGAACAGTTCATTTTTGCTGGTAAAACAATATACTACCGCAATGGACTCTGTGTGGATGAGAACGGTACGCTGAGCGGTTCATCTTTAACCATGATTGAAGGTGTCCGTAATCTGGTCGAACATTGCGGTATCGCACTGGATGAAGTTCTGCGCATGGCGACCCTCTACCCCGCCCGCGCGATTGGCGTCGACCAACAACTCGGCAGCATTGCACCGGGTAAAGTGGCCAACCTGACCGCATTCACACACGACTTTAAAATCATCAAGACCATCGTTAATGGCAACGAGGTCGTTACTGAGTAAGAAAAAGTATGACACCTGGCGGACAAGCTCAAATTGGTAATGTTGATCTCGTAAAACAGCTTAACAGCGCGGCCGTTTACCGCCTGATTGATCAACACGGGCCAATCTCTCGAATTCAGATTGCCGAACAAAGCCAGCTTGCCCCCGCCAGTGTAACCAAAATTACACGGCAACTTATTGAACGCGGGCTGATCAAAGAAGTTGATCAGCAGGCCTCTACCGGGGGCCGCCGCGCCATTTCTATCGTCACGGAAACCCGTAACTTCCATGCGATTGGCGTGCGTCTGGGTCGTCACGACACCACGCTGACCCTCTATGACCTGAGCAGTAAAGTCCTGGCAGAAGAGCATTACCCGCTCCCTGAACGTACTCAGGAAACGCTGGAATATGCCCTGCTTAATACCATTGAGACATTTATTGAAAGCTGCCAGCGCAAAATCCGCGAACTGATCGCTATTTCGGTGATCCTGCCGGGGCTTGTCGACCCTGAAAGCGGTGTCATTCGTTACATGCCACATATTCAGGTCGAAAACTGGGGGTTGGTAGAAGCGCTGGAAAAACGTTTTCACGTTACCTGTTTCGTCGGCCATGACATCCGTAGCCTGGCACTGGCTGAGCACTATTTTGGCGCAAGCCAGGATTGTGAAGACTCCATTCTGGTGCGCGTACACCGGGGCACCGGAGCGGGGATCATTTCCAATGGGCGAATTTTTATAGGTCGCAATGGGAATGTCGGCGAGATCGGCCATATTCAGGTCGAACCGCTCGGCGAGCGCTGCCACTGCGGCAATTTTGGTTGTCTGGAAACCATCGCCGCCAACGCCGCCATTGAACACCGTGTGCATAATTTGCTGAAACAGGGCTACCAAAGCCGTGTTCCGCTGGATGACTGCACCATCAAAACCATCTGCAAGGCTGCCAATAAAGGTGATAGCCTGGCGGCAGAGGTGATCGAGCACGTTGGCCGCCATCTGGGAAAAACCATTGCGATTGCGATAAACCTGTTTAATCCGCAAAAAATTGTCATTGCGGGTGAGATAACAGAAGCCGACAAGGTCTTGCTGCCGGCAATTGAAAGCTGCATTAATACGCAGGCATTGAAAGCGTTTCGTAAAAATCTGCCCGTTGTACGTTCAACGCTGGATCACCGTTCCGCCATCGGCGCATTTGCGCTGGTAAAACGCGCCATGCTTAACGGCATTTTGCTTCAACATTTGCTGGAAAATTAATGCGCTTTTATAGTATCGGATTCATAACACATTCCCTGGGTAGTTCATGACCATCAAAAATGTCATTTGTGATATCGACGGCGTGCTAATGCACGACAACATTGCCGTACCTGGTGCGGCTGAATTTTTGACGGGTATTCTGGAAAAAGGTCTGCCACTGGTGCTCCTGACCAATTACCCCTCCCAGACCGGACAAGATCTGGCAAACCGCTTCGCCACTGCAGGCGTAAATGTGCCTGACAGCGTCTTTTATACCTCAGCAATGGCAACCGCCGATTTTCTGCGTCGTCAGGAAGGCAAGAAAGCCTACGTGGTGGGTGAAGGCGCGCTGATTCACGAATTGTATAAAGCGGGTTTTACCATTACCGACGTTAATCCAGACTTCGTGATCGTCGGTGAGACCCGTTCCTATAACTGGGACATGATGCATAAAGCAGCCTTCTTTGTTGCCAACGGCGCTCGCTTTATTGCCACCAACCCGGACACTCACGGCCGCGGCTTCTACCCTGCCTGTGGCGCGCTCTGCGCGGGCATTGAGAAAATTTCGGGTCGCAAACCATTTTATGTGGGCAAGCCAAGTCCGTGGATCATCCGTGCCGCATTGAACAAAATGCAGGCACATTCGGAAGAAACCGTCATTGTCGGCGATAACCTGCGGACCGACATCCTTGCCGGTTTCCAGGCGGGGCTCGAAACGGTTCTGGTGTTGTCTGGCGTCTCCACGCTTGACGATATTGACAGCATGCCGTTCAGACCAAGCTGGATCTACCCTTCCGTGGCCGAGATCGACGTTATCTGAAAACGACGCCATACCTGATGGCGCTTTGCATATCCGGCCTACGGTTCGTATTTCGCAGTAGGCCAGATAAGGCATTCACACATCCCCGTCAAAGTTTCGTTTAATAAAATCGCTATAAAATTGTCGATTCATCAATAAATATGCTCACCACGTAATCTTTTTTCACTAATCTACAATGACTATTGCGTTTTTTCTTTTCTGATCGGCAATTCACTTGCACCCTCTCCTGCTTTGCGGCATTTTCTTTATCAAGCAAACACAAAAAGCACCACGCAACAGATTAACGGAGAAGGTTATGTGTTCTATTTTCGGCGTATTTGATATCAAAACAGACGCGGTTGAACTGCGTAAAAAGGCCCTTGAACTGTCACGCCTGATGCGCCATCGCGGGCCAGACTGGTCCGGCATCTACGCCTGTGACAACGCAATTCTGGCGCATGAGCGTCTGTCAATTGTTGACGTGAACGCCGGTGCCCAGCCACTGTATAACGAGAAGAAAACGCACATCCTGGCCGTAAACGGTGAAATTTATAACCATCAGGCGTTACGTGCGCAATATGGCGATCGCTATACCTTCCAGACCGGTTCCGACTGTGAAGTGATCCTCGCGCTGTATCAGGAGAAAGGGGCGCAATTCCTCGACGATCTGCAGGGAATGTTTGCCTTTGCGCTGTACGACAGCGAGAAAGATGCCTATCTGATTGGTCGTGACCATCTTGGTATCATTCCCCTTTATATGGGGTATGACGAACACGGTAACCTGTATGTCGCCTCCGAAATGAAAGCGCTGGTGCCGGTATGCCGTACCATCAAGGAGTTCCCGGCGGGCAGTTATCTGTGGAGCCAGGAAGGGGAAATCCGCCAGTACTATCAGCGCGATTGGTTCGACTTTGATGCGGTAAAAGAGAATGTTACCGATAAGAATGAACTGCGCCAGGCACTGGAAGATGCCGTCAAAAGCCACCTGATGTCAGACGTGCCCTATGGCGTGCTGCTCTCCGGTGGTCTGGATTCATCGGTCATTTCCGCTATCACCAAGAAATATGCCGCGCGTCGTGTGGAAGATGGGGAGCGTTCAGAAGCCTGGTGGCCACAGTTACACTCTTTTGCTGTCGGTCTCGAAGGCTCTCCGGACCTGAAAGCCGCGCAGGAAGTCGCAAATCACCTGGGAACTGTGCATCACGAAATCCACTTCACGGTACAGGAAGGTCTGGATGCGATCCGTGATGTGATTTATCACATCGAAACCTACGATGTCACGACCATTCGCGCCTCGACGCCGATGTATTTAATGTCGCGTAAAATCAAGGCGATGGGCATTAAAATGGTGCTGTCTGGTGAAGGGTCTGACGAAGTGTTCGGCGGTTATCTCTACTTCCATAAAGCGCCAAATGCCAAAGAATTGCATGAAGAGACGGTACGCAAACTGCAAGCGTTGCACATGTTTGACTGCGCACGTGCCAACAAAGCGATGTCCGCCTGGGGCGTAGAAGCACGAGTCCCGTTCCTGGATAAGAAATTCCTTGATGTGGCAATGCGTATTAACCCACAGGATAAAATGTGCGGCAACGGTAAAATGGAAAAGCATATCCTGCGCGAATGTTTTGAATCTTACTTACCGGCAAGCGTCGCATGGCGTCAGAAAGAGCAATTCTCTGATGGTGTCGGTTATAGCTGGATCGACACGCTGAAAGAAGTGGCCGCAGAACAGGTTTCTGACCAACAACTGGAAACAGCCCGCTTCCGCTTCCCGTACAACACGCCGTCCTCTAAAGAAGCGTACTTGTACCGTGAGATCTTTGAAGAGCTGTTCCCGGTTCCCAGCGCCGCAGAATGCGTGCCTGGCGGTCCGTCCGTCGCCTGTTCTTCTGCGAAAGCTATCGAGTGGGATGAGGCGTTTAAGACCATGAACGATCCTTCCGGTCGTGCGGTGGGTGTCCACCAGTCCGCCTATAAATAAGCGAAAAGTATAAAAGAGCCCTCAGGGGCTCTTTTTGTATTGTAATAATCCTTACAAAAACGATTAATAACCAATAATTGCCGAATATTGCGTCATGCTGTTCGCAACCTAACCAAACAGTCACATTCCGGCCATTTTCAATGAAAAAGGGGTTGACGCTTCAAGGCTCAATACGCATAATGCGCCCCGCAACGCCGATAAGGTAACGCGAAAAAAAGATGGCTACGTAGCTCAGTTGGTTAGAGCACATCACTCATAATGATGGGGTCACAGGTTCGAATCCCGTCGTAGCCACCATCTTTTTTTGCGGGAGTGGCGAAATTGGTAGACGCACCAGATTTAGGTTCTGGCGCCGCAAGGTGTGCGAGTTCAAGTCTCGCCTCCCGCACCATTCACCCGTAAGCGTTGCACGGATGGGGTATCGCCAAGCGGTAAGGCATCGGTTTTTGATACCGGCATTCCCTGGTTCGAATCCAGGTACCCCAGCCATTTTTTTCTTCGATATCGCGGTTCACCGCAACGGTCATTGGGGTATCGCCAAGCGGTAAGGCACCGGTTTTTGATACCGGCATTCCCTGGTTCGAATCCAGGTACCCCAGCCATCGAAGAAAAACAATTTGGCTACGTAGCTCAGTTGGTTAGAGCACATCACTCATAATGATGGGGTCACAGGTTCGAATCCCGTCGTAGCCACCATATTTAAGATGTATCGATTCATTTCGATAAATCCAAAAAATTGTTGGGGTATCGCCAAGCGGTAAGGCTCTGGTTTCTGATACCAGCATTCCGAGGTTCGAATCCTCGTACCCCAGCCAATTTCAAAGACGTTTACGTTGTAGACGCACCCGTTGGGGTATCGCCAAGCGGTAAGGCTCTGGTTTCTGATACCAGCATTCCGAGGTTCGAATCCTCGTACCCCAGCCACATAAAAAAGCTCGCTTCGGCGAGCTTTTTGCTTTTCTGCGTTTATTGCCCGATGGCGCTACGATCGTAGGCCGGGTAAGGCATCGCCACCACCCGGCATTACATTTACAGCCCTAACGCATATTTCAACGCCTGACGCTTAAGTATCCTGGCACGCTCTGCTGCCATCAGCCCAATATTGCGCATAATCCTTAGCGGTTGCAGATTATTGCTGAACCCGGCATAGAAGAGATCCATCCCACTCTGCATGATGAAATTATCGGTCATGCGGCGCGTCTGATAGCGTTTCAGTACCTGATGGCTGGACCAGGATTCACCGTAGCTCCGCGCATTCGTCAGTACATCGATCAACGCATCAACGTCCCGGTAGCCTAAATTCACCCCTTGCCCTGCAAGAGGATGAATGGTGTGCGCCGCATCCCCTACCAACGCCAGTCCTGGCTGAACGTACTGCAAAGCATGCCGGCGCGTGAGTGGAAACGCCCCTGCCGCGATGGGTGTGACGCTCCCCAACCGCGAGGGAAAATGTTTTTCAATCTCGAGCTGTAACTGCGGCATGCTCAGGCTCTGTAACTGGCGAATGCGGGCTGGCGTGTCATACCACACCAGCGACGCCCAATTGTCGAACAAGGGCAGAAAGGCCCGTGGGCCGTCTGGCGTAAATTGTTGCCAGGTGCTGTCACCGGGATCGCTGTCACAACGTACGCTGATCAACATGCAGGATTGATCATATTGCCAGGCATGGATCCCGATGCCCGCCATTTGCCGAATCCGCGAGTTAGCGCCATCTGCACCCACCACCAGTTTTGCCGTGATTATCTCGCCATCGGCCAGTTCCAGTTCGTGACGGTCATTGTGACGATGCAAAGCAATAAGGGAGGCGGGAACACGTAGCGTGACTTTCGGATGCGCCTCCAGCGCCTGCCAGAGTGCGCGTTGCAGAACGTTGTTCTCCACCATATAACCCAGCAGCGGTAATTTAAGCTCGGCGGCATCGAACATCACATGGGCATTTTCCCACTCCCAGGTTTCCAGACGGCGGTAAGGGTGGCTGCGCATCCCTTGTACCGTATCCCAGACACCCAAACCTTTGAGTAACGACACTGAGGCTGCGCTTATCGCCGAAATACGCACATCGGGTTGGCTGTCAGTAACAAATGGCGCAGGAACGGCATGTTCTATGACCGTCACCGAAAATCCTTGTTGCGCCAGCCCCAGCGCCAGCGCGCCGCCGACCATCCCAGCGCCGACAATGGCTACTTCCGTTGGTTGATTTGTCATGGTCAATCATCCTGTTATCAATATGCTTTAAGTTTACAGGATTTTTTACCCCTTGAGGCTGATAACGGTCATACTGGTCACAACCGCGTCAAAGCATTACACTATGCGCCCTGCATTCCTGGCTACTATTTCGCAAGAGCAAGTCGATGACCAAAAAACTCCATATTAAAACCTGGGGCTGTCAGATGAACGAGTACGATTCATCGAAGATGGCCGATCTGCTGGACGCTACCCACGGGTATCAACTGACCGATGTGGCGGAAGAAGCGGATGTGCTGCTGCTGAATACCTGCTCAATCCGCGAGAAGGCTCAGGAAAAAGTCTTCCATCAATTAGGCCGCTGGAAGCTCTTAAAAGAGAAAAACCCGGAGCTGATTATCGGCGTCGGCGGTTGCGTGGCTTCCCAGGAAGGCGATCATATTCGTCAACGTGCGCACTATGTCGACATCATTTTTGGGCCGCAGACGCTGCATCGCCTGCCTGAAATGATCAACTCCGTGCGCGGCAACCGTAGCCCGGTCGTGGATATCAGCTTCCCGGAGATCGAAAAGTTTGACCGTCTGCCGGAACCGCGTGCAGAAGGCCCAACGGCATTTGTCTCCATCATGGAAGGCTGCAACAAATATTGTACTTACTGCGTAGTACCCTACACCCGTGGTGAGGAAGTCAGCCGTCCGTCGGATGACATTCTGTTTGAAATCGCCCAGCTTGCTGCCCAGGGCGTCCGCGAAGTGAATCTGCTCGGCCAGAACGTTAACGCATGGCGTGGCGAGAACTACGACGGCACGCCGGGTTCATTCGCTGATTTGCTGCGCCTGGTCGCCGCGATTGATGGCATTGACCGCATTCGTTTCACCACCAGCCATCCGATCGAGTTCACCGATGATATTATTGAAGTCTACCGTGATACCCCTGAGCTGGTGAGCTTCCTGCATCTGCCGGTGCAAAGTGGGTCAGATCGCGTACTGAATTTGATGGGGCGTACCCACACGGCGCTGGAGTACAAAGCGATCATCCGTAAACTGCGCGCAGCGCGTCCAGACATTCAGATAAGTTCCGATTTCATCGTCGGCTTCCCTGGCGAAACGACGCAAGATTTCGAGCAGACCATGAAGCTGATTGCCGACGTGAACTTCGACATGAGCTACAGCTTTATCTTCTCTGCCCGCCCGGGTACCCCCGCTGCCGATATGGTTGACGACGTCCCGGAAGCAGATAAAAAACAGCGTTTGTATATCCTGCAAGAGCGTATTAATCAACAAGCGACGGCCTGGAGCCGCCGTATGCTCGGCACCACTCAGCGTATTCTGGTGGAAGGGACATCACGCAAGAGCATTATGGAGCTGTCGGGTCGCACCGAAAATAACCGGGTCGTGAACTTTGAAGGGTCGCCGGACATGATCGGTAAGTTTGTTGATGTAGAAATCACTGACGTCTGGACAAACTCCCTGCGCGGTAAAGTTATCCGCACAGAAGACGAAATGGGCCTGCGTATTGCAGAGAGCCCGGAATCAGTGATTGCCCGTACCCGTAAAGAGAACGACTCAGGCGTTGGATTCTACCAGCCTTAATCCTCAAGGCCTGCCACCGGGCAGGCCTTGTAATTCCCCTCTTTGTCCCCATCTTCATTGTAATGCTTGCGCCTTTATCCTGTGGCGTGAATAATTTCCTTACAGGCCGGGAATGTTCATCTTCCGGCGCCCTATGCATAAGAGGAACAGTTTGAACATAGACACTCGCGAAATCACCCTTGAGCCTGCAGACAATGCCCGCCTGCTGAGCCTTTGCGGCCCGTTTGATGACAACATTAAACAGCTGGAGCGCCGTCTCGGCATTGAGATTAACCGCCGTGACAACCACTTTAAACTGACGGGTCGCCCGATTTGCGTGACTGCTGCAGCAGATATTTTGCGCAGTCTGTATGTCGATACCGCTATGGTACGTGGTCAAACGCAGGATATTGAGCCGGAACAGATCCACCTCGCCATCAAAGAAGCGCGGGTGCTGGAACAAAGCGCGGAGAGCGTGCCGGAGTACGGCAAAGCGGTGAACATCAAAACCAAACGCGGCGTGATTAAGCCCCGTACGCCAAACCAGGCGCAATACATCGCCAATATTCTTGATCACGATATCACCTTTGGGGTTGGCCCTGCCGGTACAGGGAAAACGTACCTTGCCGTCGCCGCTGCCGTCGATGCCCTTGAACGTCAGGAAATTCGCCGTATTCTGCTGACCCGTCCGGCGGTGGAAGCCGGTGAAAAACTGGGATTCCTGCCAGGCGATCTGAGCCAAAAAGTCGATCCGTATTTGCGTCCATTGTATGACGCCCTGTTCGAGATGTTAGGTTTTGAAAAGGTTGAAAAACTGATTGAACGTAACGTGATTGAAGTCGCACCGCTGGCCTATATGCGTGGTCGTACCCTGAACGACGCCTTTATCATTCTCGATGAAAGCCAGAACACCACCATCGAACAGATGAAAATGTTTCTGACACGTATCGGTTTTAATTCTAAAGCGGTGATCACAGGCGATATCACTCAGATTGATTTACCGCGTAGTACCAAGTCAGGTCTGCGCCACGCCATTGAAGTGCTCTCTGAAGTTGATAAGATCAGTTTTAATTTCTTCCACAGTGAAGACGTTGTACGCCACCCGGTGGTCGCGCGGATCGTTACCGCCTATGAAGCCTGGGAAGAAGCAGAACAAAAACGAAAAGCAGAACTGGCTGCCGCTCGTAAGCATGAAGCCCAGGAGCAAGGACAAAAATGAGTCAGGTTATTCTCGATTTACAACTCGCCTGTGAAAACAACACAGGCCTACCGGAAGAAAGTCAGTTTCAGACGTGGCTGAATGCGGTCATACCACAGTTTCAGGAAGAGTCAGAAGTCACCATTCGTCTGGTGGATGAAGCCGAAAGCCACGATCTTAACCTGACGTACCGTGGCAAAGACAAGCCAACCAACGTGCTCTCTTTCCCGTTTGAAGCACCACCGGGCATCGAGATGCCGCTGTTGGGCGATTTGATCATCTGCCGCCAGGTGGTTGAGCAAGAAGCAAAAGAACAGGGTAAACCACTGAATGCCCACTGGGCGCATATGGTGGTACACGGTAGCCTGCATTTATTGGGCTACGATCATATCGAAGATGACGAAGCGGAAGAGATGGAATCCCTTGAAACAGAGATTATGCTTGCTCTGGGCTATGAGGATCCGTACATTGCCGAGAAGGAATAAGTGACCGGGCTGATGCCCGGTAGCTTCCCGCAATGCCGTGCGCTGAATATACGCGTGACGGGCGCCCCATTAATTAACATGAGAACCCATACGACGCCATGAGCGACGACAATTCACACAGTAGTGACACATTAAACAGCAAAAAGGGATTTTTCTCCCTGTTACTGAGCCAACTGTTCCACGGAGAACCAAAAAACCGTGATGAACTGCTGGCGCTGATCCGTGATTCCGGGCAGAACGAGCTTATCGATGAAGATACGCGAGATATGCTCGAAGGGGTGATGGACATTGCGGACCAACGCGTTCGTGACATCATGATCCCCCGCTCTCAGATGATTACCCTGAAACGCAACCAAACTCTGGACGAGTGCCTTGATGTCATCATCGAGTCTGCTCACTCGCGTTTTCCGGTGATCAGCGAAGACAAAGATCACATTGAAGGGATTCTGATGGCGAAGGATTTACTGCCGTTTATGCGCAGCGATGCCGACGCTTTCAGCATGGAAAAAGTGTTACGCCAGGCAGTTGTCGTACCTGAGAGTAAGCGTGTTGATCGCATGCTGAAAGAGTTTCGCTCTCAGCGTTACCATATGGCGATCGTCATTGACGAATTCGGCGGTGTTTCGGGTCTGGTGACCATTGAAGATATTCTCGAACTGATTGTCGGTGAAATTGAAGACGAGTACGACGAAGAAGACGATATCGACTTCCGTCAACTCAGTCGCCACACCTGGACCATTCGCGCGCTGGCGCCCATTGAAGACTTCAACGAAGCCTTCGGCACCCACTTTAGCGATGAAGAGGTCGACACTATTGGTGGACTGGTGATGCAGGCGTTTGGTCATCTGCCAGCGCGTGGTGAAACCATCGACATTGATGGTTACCAGTTCAAAGTGGCGATGGCCGATAGCCGTCGTATTATTCAGGTTCATGTCAGAATTCCGGATGACTCACCTCAGCCGAAACTGGACGAATAAAACCAGGATTGGACTTAACATGGCATTTGCCTCATTGATTGAACGCCAGCGCATTCGCCTGCTGCTGGCGTTATTATTCGGCGCCTGCGGGACGCTGGCCTTTTCTCCGTATGATCTCTGGCCTGCCGCGATAGTATCGCTCATGGGTTTGCAGGCCCTAACCTTAAATCGCCGTCCGCTTCAGTCTGCCGCCGTAGGTTATTTCTGGGGACTGGGACTCTTTGGCTCTGGTATTAACTGGGTTTACGTTAGCATCGCGCAGTTTGGCGGTATGCCCGGTCCGGTCAACGTCTTTCTTGTGGTGTTGCTGGCTGCCTATCTCTCGCTTTATACCGGGCTTTTTGCCGGCGTATTATCACGCTTGTGGCCAAAAACCACCTGGCTGCGCGTGGCGATTGCTGCCCCCGTTGTCTGGCAAATCACTGAATTCCTGCGCGGCTGGGTATTAACCGGCTTCCCGTGGCTGCAGTTCGGTTATAGCCAGATTGACGGTCCGCTGAAAGGGCTGGCGCCGGTCATGGGTGTGGAAGCCATTAACTTCCTGTTGATGATGGTTAGCGGTCTGTTAGTCCTGTCCATCGCCACTCGCCACTGGCGTCCCTTTGTCGTGGCGGCGGTGCTTTTCGCCCTCCCCTTCCCACTGCACTATATCCAGTGGTATACCCCAGTGCCGGAAAAGACCATTCAGGTTTCCATGGTGCAGGGAGACATCCCTCAATCATTGAAGTGGGATGAGAATCAGCTGATCAACACGCTAAAAATCTATCTCGATGCTTCACAGCCTGAACTCGGGAAATCGCAGTTGATTATCTGGCCTGAGTCCGCCATTCCGGATCTGGAAATGAATCAGCAGCGTTTTCTTGGCATGATGGATGGCCTGTTGAAATCGAAAAACAGTACGCTGATTACCGGCATTGTTGATGCGCGTCTGAACAACAAAAACCGTTACGACACGTACAACACCATCATCACGCTAGGTAAAGACAGTCCGTATAGCTACGACTCAACCAATCGCTACAATAAAAACCACCTTGTCCCGTTTGGCGAGTTTGTGCCGTTGGAATCGATTCTGCGCCCACTTGCGCCGTTCTTCGACCTGCCGATGTCGTCATTCAGTCGTGGACCGTATGTGCAGCCGCAACTGCATGCACACGGCTTCAAACTGACCGCCGCCATTTGCTACGAAATTATTCTCGGAGAACAGGTTCGCGACAACTTCCGCCCCGATACCGATTACCTGCTGACCATCTCGAATGATGCCTGGTTTGGTAAATCGATAGGTCCGTGGCAGCACTTCCAGATGGCGCGCATGCGTTCACTGGAGCTGGCGCGTCCGCTGTTGCGCAGTACCAATAACGGTATTACGGCAGTTATTGGGCCGCAAGGTGACATCCAGGCGATGATCCCACAGTTTACCCGCGAGGTATTGACCACCAGCGTCACGCCAACGACGGGCCTGACGCCCTACGCCCGCACCGGCAACTGGCCGCTGTGGATTATCACTGCGTTGTTGGGCTTTGGTGCGGTGATCATGAGCCTGCGCCAGCGTCATAAGTAATCGCCTTCCCTTTTGCCCGGTGGCGCTTCGCTTACCGGGCCTACAATTCTTCTCCCATACTCCATTCTGGCACGCCTATTGCTTTGTTATACAACATGAATGCGTTTTCGGCCGAATGTGCAACCCGGTCGCACCAACTCTGTTCGCGGGTAGCGCCAAAATAGTGCAATGACAAATTTTTGCCTCTAAACGGTGCGGCGCACTTCGCAAAAACAAACAATAACGCAGCAAAATCTTTACATTAAGCCAGACTAAATGTTAACAAACAGTCATAACACTGCACATTAAAGTTGCAGGTGATAACAACACAAACACTCACAATGGGTATCAATGCGTTTTTGACGCAGACGATAAGGAGTTGGATATGCAATTACGTAAGCTGGCCACAGCAATGCTGGTGATGGGAATGTCTGCCGGTCTGGCGCATGCAGAAGATGCAGCACCCGCCGCAGGTAGCACGCTGGACAAGATCGCGAAAAACGACGTCATCGTCGTCGGTCATCGCGAATCCTCAGTGCCGTTCTCTTATTATGACAACCAGCAGAAAGTGGTGGGTTATTCACAGGCCTACTCCAACGCCATCGTTGAAGCCGTGAAGAAAAAACTCAACAAACCTGACCTGCAGGTGAAGCTGATCCCAATCACCTCTCAGAACCGCATTCCGCTACTGCAAAACGGCACATTCGACTTTGAATGTGGCTCCACGACCAACAACCTTGAGCGTCAGAAACAAGCGGCCTTCTCCGACACCATTTTCGTTGTCGGTACACGTCTGCTGGCGAAAAAAGGCGGCGATATTAAAGACTTCCCGGATCTGAAAGGGAAAGCGGTCGTCGTCACCTCCGGTACGACCTCCGAAGTACTGCTGCATAAACTGAATGAAGAACAAAAAATGGACATGCGCATCATCAGCGCGAAAGACCATGGCGATTCCTTCCGTACTCTGGAAAGCGGTCGCGCGGTTGCCTTTATGATGGATGACGCATTGCTGGCTGGCGAACGTGCGAAAGCGAAGAAACCGGATAACTGGGAAATCGTCGGCAAGCCGCAATCTCAGGAAGCCTACGGCTGTATGCTGCGTAAAGACGATCCCGAGTTTAAAAAGCTGATGGATGACACGATCGCCAAGGCGCAGACCTCAGGTGAAGCGGAGAAATGGTTTGCCAAGTGGTTTAAAAACCCGATCCCACCGAAGAACCTGAATATGAATTTTGAACTGTCTGAACAAATGAAAGCTCTGTTCAAAGAACCGAATGATAAAGCGCTTAACTAACTAAAATAATGGGAGGTTTTCCCTCCCTCTCGATTGCTGCTCAGCACGGACAGACTATATGTCAGGTGGTCGTTCCCCACCTGGCCTGAAAACCGCAAATCGCCGGGCAACAATCTTCGAGGGTAGCGCTGCTACCCTTTTTTTTCTGGAGTAGATTTATGTCAATAGACTGGAACTGGGGGATTTTTTTACAACAAGCCCCGTTCGGCAACACCACCTATCTCGGCTGGCTCTGGAGCGGCTTTCAGGTCACCGTTGCGTTATCCATTAGCGCCTGGATTATTGCTTTCCTGGTCGGCTCCTTGTTCGGCATCCTGCGCACCGTGCCTAACCGTTTCCTCTCCAGCCTCGGCACGCTGTATGTAGAACTGTTTCGTAACGTTCCGCTGATTGTTCAATTTTTCACCTGGTATTTGGTTATCCCTGAACTGCTGCCCGAAAATATCGGCATGTGGTTCAAGGCTGAGCTGGACCCCAACATTCAATTCTTTCTCTCTTCCCTGTTTTGTCTGGGGTTATTTACTGCTGCACGTGTTTGCGAACAGGTTCGTGCCGCTATCCAGTCACTGCCGCGCGGGCAAAAAAATGCCGCTCTGGCCATGGGCCTGACGCTGCCGCAGGCTTACCGTTATGTTTTGCTGCCGAATGCGTATCGTGTGATTGTGCCGCCAATGACGTCAGAGATGATGAACCTGGTGAAAAACTCAGCGATCGCGTCCACGATTGGGCTGGTAGATATGGCCGCACAAGCGGGTAAGCTGCTGGATTACTCCGCTCACGCCTGGGAATCGTTTACCGCCATTACACTGGCGTATGTGTTGATTAACGCCTTCATCATGCTGGTGATGAGTCTGGTGGAACGCAAAATCCGCCTGCCTGGCAATATGGGAGGCAAATAATGTACGAGTTTGACTGGAATTCCATTGTTCCCTCCATGCCTTATCTGCTGGCGGGACTGGTCATTACCCTGAAGATTACCGTCACTGCCGTTATCATCGGGATTGTCTGGGGAACCGTTCTCGCGGTCATGCGACTCTCCAGCTTTGCGCCTGTTGCCTGGTTTGCTAAAGCCTACGTTAACGTATTCCGCTCAATCCCACTGGTGATGGTACTGCTGTGGTTTTACCTGATTGTACCAGGGCTACTTCAGGATGTTCTGGGACTCTCGCCGAAAACCGATATTCGGTTGATTTCAGCGATGGTCGCGTTTTCCATGTTTGAAGCGGCATATTATTCAGAGATTATCCGTGCCGGTATCCAGAGTATTTCACGCGGCCAGTCCAGTGCGGCACTGGCATTAGGCATGACACACTGGCAGTCGATGAAACTGATCATATTGCCGCAGGCGTTTCGCGCGATGGTGCCATTGCTGCTTACCCAGGGCATTGTGCTCTTCCAGGATACTTCCCTGGTCTACGTATTGAGTCTGGCGGACTTCTTCCGTACCGCCTCTACCATTGGCGAGCGCGACGGTACGCAGGTCGAAATGATCCTGTTCGCGGGCGCCGTCTATTTTGTTATTAGCCTGAGCGCGTCGTTGTTGGTCAGCTATCTGAAGAAAAGGACAGTTTAATGATTACCCTGAAAAATGTTTCTAAATGGTATGGTCACTTTCAGGTGCTGACCGACTGCTCCACAGAAGTGCAAAAAGGGGAAGTGGTGGTCGTGTGCGGCCCTTCGGGTTCCGGCAAATCGACGCTTATCAAAACGGTAAACGGACTGGAGCCTGTTCAACAGGGGGAAATTACCGTAGACGGCACCGTCGTTAATGATAAAAAAACCGATTTGGCGAAACTACGCTCTCGTGTCGGGATGGTTTTCCAGCATTTTGAACTGTTCCCACACCTGTCCATCATTGAAAACCTGACGCTGGCGCAAGTGAAAGTCCTGAAGCGTGAGAAAGAACCAGCCCGCAAGAAAGCCCTGAAACTGCTTGAGCGTGTGGGACTTTCTGCGCATGCCGATAAGTTTCCGGCGCAGCTTTCCGGGGGTCAGCAGCAGCGTGTGGCGATCGCCCGAGCCTTGTGCATGGATCCCATCGCGATGCTGTTTGATGAACCGACGTCCGCACTTGATCCGGAAATGATCAATGAAGTGCTGGATGTCATGGTGGAGTTGGCGCATGAAGGTATGACCATGATGGTGGTGACCCACGAGATGGGTTTTGCCCGCAAAGTGGCCAATCGGGTTATTTTTATGGATGAAGGCAAAATCGTCGAAGACTCAGAAAAAGAGGCCTTCTTTGCCAACCCGAAATCAGAACGCGCTAAAGATTTCCTCGCTAAAATTCTGCATTAATCTTGCTGGCAGAGAGGTTCACTTTTTACGCCTGAACGATGCCGGATGGCGCTAACGCTTATCCGGCCTACGCAACAGTTCATTTGTAGGCCGGATAAGACGCGTTAGCGTCGCCATCCGGCACAATGCATTACGGTTCAAACGGCCTGCGCTGGAACTGATCGTGACCACATTTCGGGCACAGAGGTAGCACATCCGGGGTGTAGACGGCTAAATGGAAATGGCATTTTTCACAGACCAGATTGCCAAGCCCTACCACCTCTCCACTGTGATAGACACCGTGGTGGCTCAAATCCTGAAAAACTTCACGCCATTCAAGCTGCGTTTTGTCGGTGATGTCAGCCAGTTCCTGCCAGATGCTCTCTTTGATCACCCGCATAAAAACGCTGTCGGTTTCCTCGCTCTGACTCTCCTCGTAGCTCATGGCGAACTCTTCCAGGTCGCGTCTGACAGCCCGTGTCAGTTCGTCCACCTCCGTTCGTGTTAACTCCCCTGCTTGCAACACTCGTTGACGCGCCTGTGCTACCAACGCGTCAATATCTCGTTCGCCATTTCGCAAGCGTTCGCTTAATGACGCCACCAGTTCACGGTAATATTGAGCAACCTTGTTCATCACTTCGCCTCCTGGGTCGTTAACTGTCTATAATAATAGACGTTATTTGCGCGCCACTCTGCAAGAGTGCCCACAGAGTATGTAAATTCGTGCAAGAATTGTCCTTACGGGAATTCAGCGCAGAATGCGCGAAAGGCTGTTTTGACGCGGGCGTTTGGGCTATGCTATGCGGATCTGAAACACCACCTCTAAGGCTACGTTTGTAGCTGTATTGAAAACAGGACCACTGGCTGCCATGCAAGAGCAATACCGCCCGGAAGAGATAGAATCCAAAGTACAGCTTCACTGGGATGAGAAGCGCACATTTGAAGTAACCGAAGACGAGAGCAAAGAGAAGTATTACTGCCTGTCTATGCTTCCCTATCCTTCTGGTCGACTACACATGGGCCACGTACGTAACTACACCATTGGTGACGTGATCGCCCGTTACCAGCGCATGCTGGGCAAAAACGTCCTGCAGCCTATCGGCTGGGATGCGTTCGGTCTGCCTGCAGAAGGCGCAGCGGTGAAAAATAACACCGCCCCGGCCCCGTGGACGTATGACAACATCGCCTACATGAAAAACCAGCTCAAAATGTTGGGCTTCGGTTATGACTGGAGCCGCGAGCTGGCGACCTGTACCCCGGAATACTACCGTTGGGAACAAAAATTCTTCACCGAGCTGTATAAAAAAGGGCTGGTGTATAAGAAAACGTCGGCGGTGAACTGGTGCCCTAACGACCAGACCGTCCTGGCGAACGAACAGGTGATCGACGGCTGCTGCTGGCGCTGCGATACCAAAGTTGAGCGTAAAGAGATCCCTCAGTGGTTTATTAAAATTACCGCTTACGCTGACGAACTGCTGCGCGATCTGGACAACCTGGATCACTGGCCAGACACCGTTAAGACCATGCAGCGTAATTGGATTGGTCGTTCTGAAGGCGTAGAAATCACCTTCAACGTGACCGGTTATGACAACACGCTGACCGTCTATACCACCCGTCCTGACACCTTCATGGGCGCCACATATCTGGCGGTTGCTGCAGGTCATCCTCTGGCACAGAAAGCGGCCGAGAATAACCCACAACTGGCTTCCTTTATCGACGAATGCCGTAATACCAAAGTTGCCGAAGCAGATATGGCGACCATGGAGAAAAAAGGCGTTGATACTGGCTTTAAAGCGGTTCATCCGTTAACGGGTGAAGAGATCCCGGTGTGGGCGGCAAACTTTGTCCTGATGGAATACGGTACTGGCGCCGTAATGGCGGTTCCTGGTCACGACCAGCGCGATTACGAGTTTGCTTCAAAATACGGTATGAATATTAAACCGGTTATCCTGGCGGCGGATGGTTCCGAGCCGGATCTTTCTGCACAAGCGCTGACCGAGAAAGGCGTGTTGTTTAATTCTGGTGAATTCAGCGGCCTGAGCTTTGAAGAGGCCTTCAATGCTATCGCCGACAAATTAACCGCACTGGGCGTGGGTGAGCGTAAAGTTAACTACCGTCTGCGCGACTGGGGCGTTTCCCGTCAGCGTTACTGGGGCGCGCCGATCCCAATGGTGACACTGGAAGACGGTACTGTACTGCCGACTCCGGAAGATCAACTGCCGGTGATTCTGCCGGAAGATGTGGTGATGGACGGTATCACCAGCCCGATCAAAGCTGACCCTGAGTGGGCAAAAACCACCGTTAACGGCCAGCCAGCGCTGCGCGAAACGGACACTTTCGACACCTTTATGGAGTCCTCCTGGTACTACGCGCGTTACACCTGTCCGCAGTACAACGACGGTATGCTGGACCCGGAAGCGGCAAACTACTGGTTGCCGGTTGACATCTACATCGGTGGTATTGAACACGCCATCATGCACCTGCTCTATTTCCGCTTCTTCCACAAGCTGATGCGCGACGCAGGCATGGTCAACTCTGACGAACCGGCTAAGCAGTTGCTGTGTCAGGGTATGGTGCTGGCAGACGCGTTCTACTACGTTGGCGAGAACGGCGAGCGTAACTGGGTTTCTCCGGTTGATGCTATCGTTGAGCGCGACGAAAAAGGCCGTATTGTTAAAGCCAAAGACGCCGCGGGCCATGAGCTGGTGTATACCGGCATGAGCAAAATGTCCAAGTCCAAGAATAACGGTATCGACCCGCAGGTGATGGTTGAACGTTACGGCGCGGACACTGTGCGTCTGTTTATGATGTTTGCATCCCCGGCTGATATGACGCTGGAGTGGCAGGAGTCCGGTGTTGAAGGGGCAAACCGCTTCCTGAAACGTGTCTGGAAACTGGTTTACGAACATACTTCTCAGGGCGATGTTGTCGCGCTGAATGTCGAAAGCCTGAGCGAAGATCAGAAAGCACTGCGCCGTGACGTGCATAAAACGATTGCGAAAGTGACGGATGATATTGGCCGTCGTCAGACCTTCAACACCGCGATTGCCGCGATTATGGAGCTGATGAACAAGCTAGCGAAAGCCCCGACAGAAAGCGAGCAGGACCGTGCACTGATGCAGGAAGCGCTGCTGGCAGTTGTCCGTATGCTCAACCCGTTCACACCGCATGCTTGTTTCACCTTGTGGCAGGCGCTGAAAGGCGAAGGCGATATCGATAACGCACCGTGGCCAGTGGCTGACGAAAGCGCTATGGTTGAAGACTCCACGCTGGTTGTGGTTCAGGTCAACGGTAAAGTCCGTGGCAAAATCACCGTTCCGGTGAATGCTACTGAAGAGCAGGTTCGCGAACGTGCTGGCCAGGAACATCTGGTGGCAAAATATCTTGATGGGGTTACCGTGCGTAAAGTGATTTACGTTCCGGGTAAACTTCTCAATCTGGTCGTTGGCTAAGCGCGGGAGGAAGCGTGCGATTTCTGACAACATTGGTGTTATCTCTGGCGGTGCTGACCACCGCCGGGTGTGGCTGGCACCTGCGTAATACCACGCAGGTACCAACCGCGATGAAAACCATGATTCTGGACTCAGGCGATCCAAACGGTCCGTTAAGCCGTGCGGTGCGTAATCAGTTACGTCTGAATGATATCGAATTGCTTGATAAAAATACGATGCGTCAGGATGTTCCGTCATTACGCCTGGGCCGGGTGAGTATCGCAAAAGATACAGCCTCTGTTTTCCAGGATGGTCAAACGGCGGAGTATCAAATGATAATGACCGTTAACGCCAGCGTATTGGTTCCCGGGAATGACATTTATCCTATCAGTGTGAAGGTATATCGTTCGTTCTTCGATAACTCGCAGATGGCGCTGGCGAAGGATAACGAAGAGGAGATGATCATCAAAGAGATGTACGACAAAGCAGCCGAACAGTTGATTCGTAAACTGCCGAGCGTTCATGTTGCTGATGTTCAGTCATCCAAAGAAGACGACACGACCGTTGAGAGTTCAACCGTCGCTCCGGCAACTTCATCGTCACGCGTCACTACCACGCTGGGTAACTGATGCTTAAGTTGTACCCTGAACAACTCCGCGCACAGCTCAATGAAGGGCTGCGCGCGGCGTATTTATTACTGGGCAACGACCCGCTCCTGTTGCAGGAAAGCCAGGATGCTATTCGTCAGGTCGCTGCCGGAAACGGATTTGAAGAACACCACACCTTCACGATCGATACCAATACCGACTGGGATTCACTTTTCTCGTTATGTCAGGCCATGAGTCTGTTTGCCAGCCGGCAAACACTCCTTTTACTGCTCCCCGAGAATGGCCCCAACGCCGCCATCAACGAGCAACTCGCGACACTGACCACTCTGCTGCATGACGATCTCCTGTTGATCGTTCGGGGCAATAAGCTCACCAAAGCCCAGGAAAATGCGACCTGGTATACCGCGCT
The DNA here is from genome assembly GCF_010231475.1 of Citrobacter sp. NCU1. Classification (GTDB taxonomy): domain Bacteria; phylum Pseudomonadota; class Gammaproteobacteria; order Enterobacterales; family Enterobacteriaceae; genus Citrobacter_D. The sequence goes on from NZ_NRDO01000052.1 coordinate 42,236, forward strand.
GGCAGCGGCTGGAGTGCAAGTCAGTTGCCAGACACCGGAGCAAGCTCAGCTTCCACGCTGGGTTGCCGCCCGGGCAAAACAAAATGGTCTACAACTGGATGACGCAGCAAATCAGCTGCTGTGTTACTGCTACGAAGGTAACCTGCTGGCGCTGGCGCAAGCGCTAGAACGGCTGTCATTGTTATGGCCCGACGGGAAACTCACTCTGCCACGCGTGGAGCAAGCCGTTAACGATGCGGCCCATTTTACCCCTTTCCATTGGGTGGACGCCTTGTTGATGGGTAAAAGCAAACGCGCGCTGCATATCCTGCAACAGCTACGGCTTGAAGGCAGTGAACCCGTGATTCTGCTGCGCACAATACAGCGTGAGTTACTATTACTGGTTAACCTGAAACGACAATCTGCGCATACGCCGTTGCGCGCCTTATTTGACAAGCATCGGGTCTGGCAAAATCGTCGGGGCATGATTGGCGATGCGCTGAATCGCCTGAGCCAGACGCAACTTCGCCAGGCGGTACAGTTACTGACACGTACAGAAATTACGCTTAAACAAGATTATGGTCAGTCGGTGTGGGCTGAGCTGGAAGGACTCTCTCTCCTGCTCTGTCATAAAGCACTGGCCGATGTATTTATTGATGGTTGATATGAAATCACTGCAGGCTCTGTTTGGTGGCACCTTTGATCCGGTGCATTATGGTCATCTCAAACCCGTAGAGACACTGGCCAATTTGATCGGCTTATCCCGTGTCATTATCATGCCCAACAACGTGCCGCCACATCGCCCGCAACCAGAAGCCTCAAGTGTCCAGCGCAAACACATGCTTGAACTGGCTATCGCCGACAAACCGTTATTTACCCTGGACGAACGAGAACTGAAGCGTCCCACCGCCTCTTACACCGCGCAAACGCTGCGCGAATGGCGGATTGAACAGGGCCCTGAATGCCCTCTGGCCTTTATCATCGGCCAGGACTCACTGCTCACCTTTCCCTCCTGGCATGACTACGAAACCATTCTGGACAATACCCATTTGATTGTCTGTCGGCGTCCGGGATACCCGCTGCAGATGGCTAATGAGCAACATCAGCAATGGCTGGAACGCCATCTTACGCTTGTGCCAGATGATTTACACCAGCAACCTGCGGGCAAAATCTATCTGGCAGAAACGCCATGGTTCAATATCTCCGCAACGTTAATTCGTGAACGTCTGGAAAAAGGTGAGCCCTGCGATGATTTGATGCCAGAATCGGTATTGAACTACATCAATCAGCAGGGGTTGTATCGGTAAACACGCTGCTTAACGCAGCGATCACCCGGTCATTCTCCTCGCAGCCACGAATCGCCACCCGGTAAAAACGGGCATCAAGTCCTGGGTAGTTGGCGCAGCTGCGAATCAAGATATGTCGCTCCAGCAAAGCCTGCTGTAAATCAATACCCTTCCGATCACACCGTAACAGAAGATAATTCGCCTGGCCGGGATACACCGTCAGTCCCGGTAATGCCTGCAAAAGTGCATAAAATCGCTGCCCCTCTTGCGCCAGCCACCGCCATGTCGCCTGTTGATAAGCGGTATCCTGCAAAATAATCTCGCCAGCAAGCGCCGCAAACGCATTGATAGACCACGGCATTTGCTGATGACGCAGCTTTGCCACGGCACTTTCATCACTGTTGACCAGATACCCCAGACGCAGACCCGGTATGGCGTAAAATTTGGTCAGCGAGCGTAGTACCCAGATGTGAGGATGTTTTTCCAGCAGCGGAATAAATCCCTGTTGATCAGGAATAAAATCAATGAACGCTTCGTCCAGGATCAGGGCGATCCCTAATGTTTTACAACGTTCGGCGATCGACAAGATCAAAGAAGGATCAGGCAGCAGTCCGGTCGGATTGTTGGGTGTACAGAGAAAGAGACAATCCAGCTCAGCGGTTAACGCATCAAGGATCGCATCAGTCAACTGCCAGCCATCGGCTTCGCGTAGTGCAAACTCATGAATCTGACATTCTCCCCACTGTAGCGCCCGACGGTATTCGGCAAATCCGGGGGTCACAATCATCGCGTGGCGCGGTCTGAGACCTTTTACCAGCGTAAAAATAGACTCCGTTTCGCCATTGCCCGCCAGAATCCACGCTGCAGGAATGCGATGATGTCGCGCCAGCGCCTGGTGCAAACTGAAATATTCCACATCAGGATATTTCTCTGCACCGGCAAGATTGTCGATGATCGCGCGTTTTAGGCTTTCAGGCATACCCAGGGGATTGATATTTGCGCTAAAATCCAACAGCTGTTCAGGCAAGATGCCCAACAATGCGGCGGCTTCCCGGGTGTTACCGCCATGTTCACTCTTCAGTAGAGACATCGTGCCGCTCCGGTTAAAGCATCTAGTTTATTGAAAAAACCTTGCGCAATCAGGGCGAATATCATGTTTTGCGTGAATAGGTATCAAGAGGGGAAAAATGCGACTCTGGTTAGTACGTCATGGGGAAACCGAAGCTAACGTAGCCGGGCTATACAGTGGCCATGCTCCCACACCACTGACAGACAAAGGAATAGCACAGGCTACCACCTTGCATACATTGCTGCGTGATGTCCCTTTCGAAAAGGTGTTTTGCAGTGAGCTGGAGCGCGCCCGCCACACCGCCCGGTTGGTTCTGCACGAACGCGACGTTCCGCTACGTGTTTTGCCAGAGCTTAATGAGATGTTTTTTGGCGACTGGGAAATGCGCCACCACCGCGATCTGACACGTGAAGACGCGGAAAGCTACGCCGCCTGGTGTGCAGACTGGCAAAACGCCATTCCCACCAATGGCGAAGGTTTCCAGGCATTTTCTCAGCGCATCGAGCGTTTCATCGCGCAATTATCTGATTACAAAGAATATAATAACTTACTGGTAGTCAGCCATCAGGGCGTGTTGAGCCTGTTGATTGCGCGGCTATTATCCATGCCAGCCACCTCGATATGGCATTTTCGGGTCGATCAGGGCTGCTGGAGTGCCATTGATTTCTGTGAAGATTTTGCCACGTTAAAGGTATTGAATAGTCGGGCAGTCTGGAAGCTGGGTGAGTAAATCTCGCTTTTTTCACCTCAGCGGTGTCGCGATCATTGACACCCCCTGACAGGCTGATATCCTCCGCAGCCAGACTTTTTTCGTCATTCAGAGCTTCGCAGAAATTGTTTTACAAAAATGGCGATGCATTCTGTTGCGTGGGGTGGGATGATAGCCCACTTTCTAAAGCCTGTTCGGTGACTTTTGTCCCGACATCGCCTCTGGTTCAGGTATACTAACGGGCCTTTTTATCTCTATTCATGCTCCCAGGGGGAAAACTTGCAGGGTAAAGCACTCCAGGATTTTGTTATTGACAAAATTGATGACCTGAAAGGTCAGGACATCATCGCCTTAGACGTTCAGGGTAAATCCAGTATTACTGACTGCATGATTATCTGCACCGGTACATCCAGCCGTCATGTTATGTCCATCGCCGACCACGTGGTACAGGAATCTCGCGCTGCCGGCATGCTGCCGCTCGGCGTTGAAGGTGAAAACGTCGCCGACTGGATCGTCGTTGACCTGGGCGACGTCATCGTTCATGTCATGCAGGAAGAGAGCCGTCGTCTGTACGAACTGGAAAAACTCTGGAGTTAATGCGTGAAGCTTCAACTTGTCGCTGTTGGAACCAAAATGCCGGACTGGGTACAAACGGGATTTACGGAGTACCTTCGGCGTTTTCCAAAAGACATGCCTTTTGAGCTGATAGAAATTCCAGCGGGAAAGCGCGGCAAGAACGCAGACATTAAACGCATACTCGATAAAGAGGGTGAACAGATGCTGGCCGCCGCAGGCAAAAACCGCATCGTCACCCTCGATATTCCGGGCAAACCCTGGGATACGCCGCAACTGGCGACAGAACTGGAACGCTGGAAGCTGGACGGTCGCGACGTCAGCCTGCTGATTGGCGGCCCGGAGGGATTATCTCCTGCCTGTAAAGCCGCGGCAGAACAAAGCTGGTCCCTCTCTGCGTTAACGCTTCCCCACCCTCTTGTTCGGGTACTGGTCGCAGAGAGTCTGTACCGGGCGTGGAGCATTACCACCAATCACCCTTATCACCGTGAGTGATCGTTTAGCCTTGAGTAGATTAAGCAGCGGATGAAACTACAGAATTCTTTTCGCGACTATACGGCTGAGTCCGCGCTGTTTGTGCGCCGGGCGCTGGTTGCCTTTTTGGGCATATTGCTGCTGACCGGCGTGCTCATCGCTAACCTTTATAATCTGCAAATCGTGCGTTTTACCGATTACCAGACCCGCTCAAATGAAAACCGTATAAAACTGGTGCCTATTGCCCCCAGTCGCGGGATCATATACGACCGTAACGGGATTCCCTTAGCCCTTAACCGCACCATTTATCAGATAGAAATGATGCCGGAAAAAGTGGATAACGTTCAGGAAACGCTGGATGCGCTGCGTAATGTCGTCGATTTAAGCGATGACGATATCGCGGCCTTCAAAAAAGAGCGCGCACGCTCCCACCGCTTTACCTCTATTCCCGTTAAAACGAATCTGACAGAAGTTCAGGTGGCGCGTTTTGCCGTCAATCAGTACCGTTTTCCCGGCGTGGAAGTGAAAGGCTACAAACGTCGCTACTACCCGTATGGTTCTGCACTAACCCACGTTATTGGCTACGTCTCGAAGATTAACGACAAAGATGTCGACCGCCTTGATAAAGACGGCAAACTGGCCAACTATGCTGCAACACATGATATCGGTAAGCTCGGTATTGAGCGTTATTACGAAGAGGTTCTGCACGGTCAGACGGGTTATGAAGAAGTTGAAGTCAACAACCGCGGTCGCGTGATCCGCCAACTCAAAGAGGTGCCGCCGCAGGCCGGGCACGACATCTACCTGACGTTGGACCTTAAACTTCAGCAATATATCGAAACGCTGCTGGCGGGCAGTCGCGCCGCCGTCGTGGTGACCGATCCCCGAACGGGCGGCGTACTGGCAATGGTTTCCATGCCAAGTTACGACCCTAACCTCTTTGTCGATGGCATCTCCAGCAAAGATTATTCAGGCTTGCTCAACGATCCGAATACCCCGCTGGTTAACCGCGCCACCCAGGGCGTTTATCCCCCTGCCTCGACGGTGAAACCGTATGTGGTGGTCTCTGCGCTCAGTGCTGGCGTGATCAACCGCAATACCGGTCTGTTTGACCCAGGATGGTGGCAATTACCGGGTTCCGAGAAGCGCTACCGCGACTGGAAAAAATGGGGTCATGGCCACCTTAACATCACTAAATCACTGGAAGAGTCGGCGGATACGTTTTTCTATCAAATAGCCTATGACATGGGGATAGACCGCCTCTCCGAGTGGATGAGTAAGTTTGGCTACGGTCACTATACCGGGATTGACCTCGCCGAAGAGCGTTCCGGCAACATGCCAACCCGTGAGTGGAAGCAAAAGCGCTTTAAGAAACCGTGGTATCAGGGCGATACCATTCCGGTGGGTATCGGCCAGGGATACTGGACAGCGACGCCTATCCAGATGAGTAAAGCGCTGATGATTCTGATCAACGACGGTGTGGTGAAGGTTCCCCATCTCCTGATGAGTACAACAGAAAACGGTAAGCAGGTTCCCTGGGAGCAACCGCCAGAAAAACCGGTCGGTGATATCCATTCTGGTTACTGGGAACTGGCTAAAGATGGGATGTATGGCGTGGCAAACCGTGGGAACGGTACTGCGCATAAATACTTTGCCAGCGCGCCTTACAAAATTGCCGCAAAATCCGGTACCGCGCAGGTCTTTGGTCTGAAAGCCAATGAAACCTACAATGCGCACAAAATTGCCGAGCGTTTACGTGACCATAAACTGATGACGGCCTTCGCGCCGTACAACAATCCCCGGGTCGCCGTTGCCATGATCCTTGAAAACGGCGGTGCAGGTCCGGCGGTGGGTACGATCATGCGTCAAATCCTCGACCATATTATGTTGGGTGACAACAACACCAATTTGCCAGCGGAAAACCCAGCGGTTACAGCGGCGGAGGACCAATAATCATGACGGATAATCCGAACAAACGCACATTCTGGGACAAGATTCATATCGATCCCACCATGATGCTTATTCTGTTGGCGCTGCTGGTATACAGCTCACTGGTTATCTGGAGCGCCAGCGGCCAGGACATTGGCATGATGGAGCGAAAAATAGGGCAAATCGCCATGGGTCTGGTGGTCATGGTGGTCATGGCGCAGATCCCCCCGCGTGTCTACGAAGGCTGGGCGCCTTACCTGTATATTTTTTGTATTATTTTGCTGGTGGCGGTCGATGCCTTTGGCGCCATCTCCAAAGGGGCGCAACGCTGGCTTGATCTTGGCATCGTGCGCTTTCAACCCTCTGAGATTGCAAAAATAGCGGTTCCCCTGATGGTCGCGCGCTTTATCAACCGTGACGTCTGTCCGCCATCATTAAAGAACACGGCGATAGCGCTGGTATTGATCTTCATGCCCACGCTGCTGGTGGCCGCACAGCCCGACCTTGGCACCTCAATTCTGGTCGCGCTTTCCGGTCTGTTCGTGCTGTTCCTTTCCGGCCTGAGCTGGCGATTGATTGGCGTTGCCGTGGTGCTGGTCGCCGCGTTTATCCCCATCTTGTGGTTCTTCCTGATGCATGACTATCAGCGTCAACGCGTGATGATGCTTCTTGATCCGGAAACCGACCCTCTGGGTGCGGGTTATCACATTATCCAGTCTAAAATTGCTATTGGCTCTGGTGGACTGCGCGGTAAAGGCTGGTTACACGGTACTCAGTCGCAGCTGGAATTCTTGCCCGAACGCCATACCGACTTTATCTTCGCGGTGCTGGCGGAAGAGCTCGGTCTGGTTGGCATATTAATTCTACTGGCGCTTTATATTTTACTGATCATGCGCGGGTTGTGGATTGCCGCCAGGGCGCAAACCACCTTTGGCCGGGTCATGGCTGGCGGTTTGATGTTGATATTATTCGTTTATGTTTTCGTAAATATTGGTATGGTGAGCGGTATTCTGCCTGTTGTCGGAGTTCCACTCCCGCTGGTCAGTTACGGTGGCTCCGCACTGATAGTGCTGATGGCCGGGTTCGGGATTGTTATGTCGATCCACACCCACAGAAAAATGTTGTCGAAAAGCGTGTAAGGGGTACGCAATGCGTAAGCAGTTGCCTGGAGTCTGCGTCGCAGCAGGAATTATGCTGCTCGCGGCATGTACGAGTGATGATGGTCAGCAACAAATGACCGTCGCACCGCAGCCAGCGGTATGTAATGGGCCGATTGTTGAAATCAGCGGGGCCGATCCGCGATTTGAACCGCTCAACCCAACGGCTAATCAGGATTATCAGCGCGATGGTAAAAGCTACAAAATCGTGCAGGATCCTTCCCGCTTTAGCCAGGCTGGGCTCGCCGCTATTTATGATGCTGAGCCGGGTAGCAACCTGACCGCGTCAGGCGAAGCGTTCGACCCTATGCAGCTTACCGCAGCGCACCCAACGTTGCCGATCCCCAGCTATGCGCGAATCACTAACCTGGCTAACGGTCGCATGATTGTCGTTCGCATCAACGATCGCGGTCCTTACGGTAATGATCGGGTCATTTCACTCTCCCGTGCCGCTGCCGATCGCCTGAACACGTCGAACAACACCAAAGTGCGGATTGACCCTATTATTGTGGCTCAGGATGGCTCGCTCTCCGGACCCGGTATGGCGTGTACGACCGTTGCGAAACAAACTTACGCCCTGCCCTCTCGCCCTGACCTCAGCGGCGGTATGGGGAGTACCTCTTCCGCACCAGACTCAACACCGCCGCAAGATGATGTACGCGCGATCAGTAACTCGACACTAAAAAGTGATGACGTTGCAGGCGCGCCTGTCAGCAGCAGCGGTTTCCTTGGCGCACCCACCACGTTAGCGCCAGGCGTACTGGAAGGTAGCGAACCCACGCCGACACCTGCGCCCGCCACGACGACCTCACCCGTCGCCGCACTTACATCAAGCGCGGCAGTAACGCCCGTCTCACCAGCGTCTACCAGCGGTCGCTTTGTGGTTCAGGTCGGCGCCGTGAGCGATCAGGCTCGCGCAAAACAGTATCAACAGCGCTTAAGCCAGCAGTTTGGCGTGCCGGGCCGCGTGATGCCAAACGGTGCCGTCTGGCGTATTCAACTCGGGCCGTTCGCCAGTAAAAACGAAGCCAGTACCTTGCAACAACGTTTGCAATCCGAAGCACAATTACAGTCCTTTATTACCGGCGCGTAGCTGTGTAATGCAGGCATCTGAACTGTATTTTTTGTCAATGACGTTAACAAAGTCATGCCGAAAGTCAGATGCCTGTGGGTATAGCATTTGCTATAGTAGGGCACTTTTTTTAATTCCATCACGGACGTCGTAGTTCAGACCATGAAGACCACTTTTTCCGCTCGTTTCCTGCAGCGCATGGCGCTCACCACGGCTCTTTGCGCAGCCTCCATATCTGCTGTGCATGCCGATGACCTGAATATTAAAACCATGATCCCGGGTGTTCCGCAGATCGACGCGGAGTCATACATACTGATCGATTACAATTCCGGAAAAGTCCTGGCAGAGCAGAACGCTGACATGCGCCGCGACCCGGCTAGTCTGACGAAGATGATGACCAGCTATGTGATTGGTCAGGCAATGAAAGCCGGTAAATTTAAAGAAACGGATCTGGTTACTGTCGGTAACGACGCCTGGGCGACAGGCAACCCGGTATTTAAAGGCTCATCCCTGATGTTCCTGAAACCTGGTATGCAGGTTCCGGTTTCACAGTTGATCCGTGGTATTAATCTGCAATCCGGCAACGACGCCTGCGTCGCGATGGCTGATTTCGCCGCTGGAAGCCAGGACGCCTTTGTCGGCCTGATGAACAGCTACGTTAGCGCGCTGGGCTTGCAAAATACCCATTTCCAGACTGTTCATGGTCTTGATGCTGACGGTCAATACAGCTCTGCGCGCGACATGGCGCTGATCGGTCAGGCTTTGATCCGCGACGTTCCTAACGAATACGCTATCTACCGGGAAAAAGAGTTTACCTTTAACGGTATTCGTCAGTTAAACCGTAACGGTCTGCTTTGGGATAACAGCCTGAAGGTCGACGGTATCAAAACGGGTCACACAGACAAAGCAGGTTATAACCTTGTCGCCTCTGCAACCGAAGGCCAGATGCGTTTGATTTCTGCGGTGATGGGCGGTCGGACTTACAAAGGCCGTGAAACAGAAAGCAAAAAACTGCTGACCTGGGGCTTCCGGTTCTTTGAAACCGTAAACCCATTGAAAGTCGGCAAAGAGTTTGCTTCTGAACCCGCCTGGTTTGGTGATACCGATCGCGCCTCGTTAGGTGTGGATAAAGACGTCTACCTGACGATCCCACGCGGTCGAATGAAAGACCTGAAAGCCAGCTATGTTCTGAACACCACCGAATTACATGCTCCGCTGCAGAAAAACCAGGTGGTCGGCACAATCAACTTCCAGCTTGATGGTAAAACCATTGAACAGCGCCCGCTGGTGGTGTTGCAGGAAATTCCTGAAGGAAACTTCTTTAGTAAGATCGTTGATTACATTAAGTTAATGTTCCATCACTGGTTTGGTTAATAATTGAGCACTTGAAAGTGTGATTTCCATCCCCATATACTAAGCATCAGTAAAACTCCCGCCCTTTGGCGGGAGTTATTATTTATTTACGTTACGCCGGAGCTGACATGAAAACCAAACTTAACGAACTGCTTGAATTCCCTACACCATTTACTTACAAAGTAATGGGGCAGGCGTTGCCTGAGCTGGTTGATCAGGTGGTTGAAGTGGTACAGCGCCATGCGCCAGGTGATTACTCCCCGACGGTAAAACCAAGCAGCAAAGGCAATTACCACTCGGTTTCTATCACCATCAATGCGACTCACATTGAGCAAGTCGAAACACTGTATGAAGAATTAGGTAATATCGACATCGTTCGTATGGTGCTGTAAGCCGTATTACCGTGGTTACCCGGCGTCGTCCGGGTAACAGCGTTCCCCTCTGTGTTATACTTTCCCCCTCTTTTATTCCTTCTCTACGGAGATGCCGTTTTGTATCAGGATAAAATTCTTGTCCGCCAGCTCGGTCTTCAGCCTTACGAGCCCGTTTCCCAGGCTATGCATGAATTCACCGATACCCGCGATGAAAACAGCAATGATGAAATTTGGCTGGTTGAGCACCATCCTGTCTTCACGCAAGGTCAGGCCGGTAAAGCAGAGCACGTATTAATGCCGGGAGATATTCCCGTAATCCAGAGCGATCGTGGCGGGCAAGTGACTTACCACGGCCCTGGCCAGCAGGTGATGTATGTCCTGTTGGATCTTAAGCGCCGTAAGCTGGGCGTACGTGAGCTGGTCACGTTGCTGGAACAAACTGTCGTCAATACCCTTGCAGAGCTGAATATCGATGCGCATCCGCGTGCCGATGCGCCTGGTGTTTATGTTGGCGAAAAGAAAATTTGCTCCCTGGGTTTGCGCATCCGTCGCGGCTGTTCATTTCATGGTCTGGCTCTTAACGTCAATATGGATCTCTCTCCTTTTTTGCGTATCAACCCTTGTGGCTACGCAGGAATGGAAATGGCCAAAATATCTCAATGGGATAGCCAGGCGACAACCGATAATGTACGCCCCCGATTACTGGCGAACATGTTAGCTTTACTTAACAATCCAGAGCACGAATATATCCAGGCTTAATTCGTGAAAATATAATGACCCAGATATTCATGGGTCATTAACTATATATTCTTTGAATGCTTTACTTCTCCGCCCACTTTCTATATTTTCAGTCAATAAACCATAGCATCTTTATGGATTACCCCTAATCCAACTGCATGATGAAATGGCGTGCCATATGAAAAAAGAATATTTTATCGACTCTCTTCTTAAAAGAAATGCAGAATGAAATATTGATTTATTTTCAATCTAAAACATAAATTAAAAACATTATATTTATTACATCATTCATATAACGAATGATTTCGGAGCAAACACGTGAATGACAATAATCTGCCTGAAAAACAGCCCCCCGAACATCAATTAAATGAAAAGCCTCAAATATTCAAGACACTAAGGAATATCGACCTTAATCTTTTGACCATTTTTGAAGCAGTTTATGTCCATAAAGGCATTGTTAACGCCGCCAAAATTCTTAATCTGACGCCGTCTGCAATTAGCCAGTCGATTCAAAAACTACGGACGATATTCCCGGACCCATTATTTATCAGAAAGGGTCAGGGCGTTACACCTACCACTTATGCCACGCATCTGCATGAGTATATTAGCCAGGGTCTGGAATCAATTCTTGGGGCATTGGATCTGACGGGCAGTTACGATAAGCAGCGCACGATTACCATAGGAACAACCCCTTCGGTCGGCGCGCTGGTCATGCCAGAAATCTACAAAGCCATCAGAGCACGCTACCCGCAACTTCTGCTGCGCAACATTCCCGTCAGCGACGCGGAAAACCAACTGACCCAGTTTCAGACTGACCTGATCATCGACAACCACATCTATAACAATCAGGCGATACACCGCCACGTCTTGTTTACAGACACTATGAAGCTCGTCTGTCGTCAGGATCACCCTTTGCTGTCGACATCATTTAGTGACGGCAATCTGAAGAATGCTGAGCATACCCTGCTGATGCTGGAAGGTCAGAATCTGCACCTGTTACGTCAACGCGTGCAAGAGATGTTCCCGGAACGGCAAGTCAGCTTTAGCAGCTACAACATCTTTACTATCGCGTCGATGATTGCGAACAGCGACGTGATAGGCATGATGCCAGCACGCTTTTACACATTGTTCAGCCATTGCTGGTCGCTTAAAAATATTCCATACGCTGCACTCAACGATGAGGAAATTGCATTTTCGCTGCATTACAACAAAGTGAGTATGCGCGATCCTATTCTTGAGAACGTTATCGACATCATACGCGATGCTTTCCGATGCGAAGATATTGCTGCCTAGCCGCCAGGGAGGGGGGATGAAGAGCACAAAACAACAACTATTTTACATTTTGCCGGCTACTCAGGCTGCTTTATGGCCCGTTTCAATGATATACTGCGTATAGATAATTCAAAAATAGTTGATAAATACAACATTTCCTTGAATTGAAACGCTTTCCTTCGTTATTCGCAACTGGAACACGCACGCTATGAGTAAACCCATTGTGATGGAACGCGGTGTTAAATACCGCGATGCCGATAAGATGGCCCTTATCCCGGTTAAAAATGTGGCAACAGAGCGTGAAGCCCTGCTGCGTAAACCGGAATGGATGAAAATAAAGCTTCCAGCGGACTCCACTCGTATTCAGGGCATCAAAGCAGCAATGCGCAAGAATGGCCTGCATTCTGTCTGCGAGGAAGCCTCCTGCCCTAACCTGGCTGAATGTTTCAATCACGGTACCGCGACGTTCATGATCCTCGGCGCGATTTGTACCCGCCGTTGCCCGTTCTGTGACGTTGCGCATGGACGTCCGGTCGCCCCGGACGCTAACGAACCATCAAAACTGGCTCAAACGATTGCCGATATGGCGTTGCGCTATGTTGTCATCACCTCCGTTGATCGTGACGATCTCCGTGATGGCGGCGCCCAGCACTTTGCTGATTGTATTACGGCGATTCGCGAGAAAAACCCGACGATCAAAATTGAGACGCTGGTTCCGGACTTCCGTGGCCGTATGGATCGCGCGCTGGAGATTCTCACAGCAACGCCGCCGGATGTATTTAACCACAACCTTGAAAACGTTCCGCGTATCTATCGCCAGGTGCGCCCGGGGGCTGACTACAATTGGTCTCTGAAGTTACTGGAACGTTTCAAAGAAGCGCATCCGGAGATTCCAACCAAATCGGGCCTGATGGTCGGTCTGGGTGAAACCAACGCTGAAATCATTGAGGTTATGCGCGATTTACGTCGTCATGGCGTGACTATGCTGACGCTGGGTCAGTATCTGCAACCAAGTCGTCACCACCTGCCAATACAGCGTTATGTCAGCCCCGATGAGTTTGAGGAGATGAAAGCGGAAGCAATGGCGATGGGCTTCACCCATGCAGCCTGTGGACCGTTTGTTCGCTCTTCTTACCATGCAGACCTACAGGCAAAAGGGCTGGAAGTTAAGTGATCGCGTAACACTCACTTACATTTCAGACAAAAAAAACCGGCAAATCGCCGGTTTTTTTCTCTGTAGAGTATAACGTGCGGACATCCTGCTCCGGGTATTTACTCTTTATGAGAGAGTTTTTCCGCCTGAACGTCGCCGCTTGCGTCTTTCTTCGCTCCGGCATCGTCATCGTTCATCGCTTTCTTGAAGCCTTTAATTGCCGATCCCAGGTCTCCACCCAGCGTACGTAACTTCTTGGTACCAAACAGCAGAACAACCAGTGCGGCAACCACCAGCAGTTTGGTAATACTAATCTCACCCATAGATACCTTCTTAACTTAAAACAGGCTGCGTAACGCGCCGTATTAACCTGAAAATTTTAACGGCCTTTTGGCGCGCGCACACAATAGCAATCTGTAACAAGGTGAATCAAGCATTGTTTAAAAAAACGTCATAATAATTGCGGTGGCGCAAATCGGCGGTTATGTAACACCGGGAGCTGCGCCCGGACCTGACGAACCCGTTGTGCGGAAACCTCCGCCATAATCAATGCCGGCGTCTCGGCGGCAGCGGCTATCGTGACGCCAAACGGATCGATAATACGGCTTTGGCCAATATTTTTATTGCCGCACTCCCCTGCTGCAATCATATAGCATGTGGTGTCCAGCGCTCTGGCAGCTAATAAAGTCGACCAGTGATGCTCCTTAAGCGTCCCTCTGACCCACGCAGCAGGGAGCACCAGCATTTCCGCCCCTTGCAGTGCCTGCGCCAATGCCAGCTCCGGGAAGCGCAAATCGTAACAGGTCATCAAGCCAACCTTCATATCATCAACCTCCAGCAGCGGCGCAATGGCGTCTCCTGCATCCACATTACGGGATTCTTGTATCGCGAAGGCATCGTAAAGATGAAGTTTTGCGTAATGCGCGACAATCTCGCCTGCCCGTAGCGCGACCAGCATATTAAATGCCCGTCCCGGCGTGGAGGGAACATGAAGGGTCAGAATGGTCGTCATGGCATTTTGGGCGCTCTCACGTAATAAACGGGTCACAAAGCCCCCTTCCAGAAGTTGTGCCGATTTTACCGATAAGTCGGGGTCAAGATCGTCACGAGCCAATAACGCCTCTGGCAACACCAACAACGCTGCCCCATTATCTGCCGCCTGAGACATTAAAGAGACGCATGTTTCCGCATTTTTCTCCCACAGGGGACTCACTGCAAACTGCCCTGCTGCAACGAACATATTCCCTCCACTTACGTTTGTTGAACTCGCCAAAGAGGATTATTCAGCGTTACACTCACCCCTATACCAATCAAATAGCAGGATTGTGTTGTGTTACAACTTCTTTTAGCAGTTTTTATTGGTGGCGGTACAGGTAGCGTTGCTCGCTGGCTGTTGAGTATGCGTTTTAACCCGCTGCATCAGGCGATCCCGGTTGGCACTCTCGTGGCTAACTTATTGGGTGCTTTTATCATTGGTATGGGGCTTGCCTGGTTCAATCGCATGACCCAAATCGACCCGATATGGAAAGTGCTCATCACCACGGGCTTTTGCGGCGGCTTAACGACATTCTCTACGTTCTCAGCTGAAGTCGTTTTTCTGCTACAAGAAGGGCGTTTTGGCTGGGCGATGCTCAATGTGCTGGTCAACCTGTTAGGGTCTTTTGCAATGACGGCAATGGCTTTCTGGCTTTTTTCAACGTCTACAGCGCACTAGGAACGAAAAAAAACCCGCAATTAAGCGGGTTTTGAATTCTTGCTGTCGTATGCTTACAGAGCGGTTACGTTTGCAGCAGAAGGGCCTTTGGCACCGTTAGTGATTTCGAACTCTACGCGCTGACCTTCAGCCAGAGTTTTAAAACCATTGGTCTGGATTGCAGAGAAGTGTACGAACACGTCTTTGCTGCCATCTTCCGGAGTAATGAAACCGAATCCTTTGGACTCATTAAACCACTTAACGTTACCTTTAATCTTAGACATCAAAATTACCTTTACATGAAAAATAGACACAAATGCTGTGTCGGGTATCAGTACATCAATTGTGGTGCATTTTGTCCAGTCGAACTTTGCCAAAAAGTGATAAATGTCGCGTTATTTTTTGGCGCAATGCCATTACACATTGTTTTTATTGATATTTTTAGCTTAGGAAAAGTCCGGAATTCAGGCATCAGAACTGAAAGCGCATCCATGCAAAGTAGACATTCCCGTTGTTGTAAGTCCCGGGGATG